>CALUML010000207.1 GCA_944321745.1 uncultured Bacteroidales bacterium | reverse complement strand
GACCCGCGACGAGGTGTACGTGGCCGGCGGGAAGCTGTTCTACGACCGCGGCGCGGCCGAAAGCCATTCGGCGGGTACCGTGCGGTACACCCGCGCCGAGGTGGAAGCCCTGCCCGTCACCGCGGGCAAGGAAGCGGGGACGGAAAAACCCGCCAGGAAGCCCGCCGAAAAGAAGAAAAGCGCGACGAAAGCCCCGGCTCCGGAAAAAGAAGAAGCCCCGGAAGCCCCGGCGGAAGGCGCGGAAGGTACGGACGAACCCAAAAAGGAGGAATGACGCATGCCATACCCGGGAGTAACCATCGACGTGGCGAGCGGCAACCTGCTCGCCGAGATAAACGTGTTGGACAGCGTGCCCGCGCTGGCGGCCACCGTGTCCGCTGAAGGCGGCCTCGTCGGCAAGACGCAGGAAGTATACAGCCTGGCCGATGCCGAGGGCAAGGGCTACACGCAGGAGGACGAGCCGTTCGTGCACGGCCTGCTGGAGGAATACTACAACGAGCTGGGCGGCACGCAGCGGCTCTTCGTCTTCGGCCTGTCCGCCGACATGACCATGGCCGAGGCCCTCGCCCCGGCCACCGCCAAGGGCGTGGCGCAGCTGCTGCGCGACGGCGGCGGCGACATCAACCTGGTGGCCATCGCCCGCCAGCCGGGCGGGGAGTACGAAGCGGGGGCGGGCTTCCTCGACACGGACGTGGAGGCGGCCGTCACCGCCTCGAAAGCCCTGTGCGAGGCGCAGCAGAAGGCCAACACGCCGGTGCGCATCTTCATCGAGGGGCGCGTGGCCAACGCCGCCGCGTCCAACGAATACGAGCCGAACACGGCCGCCAACGGCCATGTGGCCGTGGTGCTGGGCGGCACGAAGGCCGACGGTTCCGCCGCCGTGTCGGTCGCCCTGGCGCGTGCCTGCAAATACGGCGCGCACGTCAAGCTCGGCAACGGGCAGAACGGTGCCCTCTCCGTGCAGCAGGTGTACATCGGCACGCAGCGGATGGAGGACCGGACCGACATGGAGACGCTGCACGACGCCGGGTTCCTCACCTTCATGCACCGTCCGGGCGCGGCGGGATATTACTTCGGGCGCGACAACATGTGCGCCTCGGACGACTTCCGCATCCTGGCCCACGGGCGCGTCATCGACAAGGCGCAGCGCGTGGCGGCGCAGGCCTTCGCCCCCTTCGTCGAGGCGGACATCCGCATGGAGTCCGACGGCACGGTGAACGCCTCCGACGCGGCCTACATCGAGGAGACCATCGACACGGCCCTGCGCCGCACCCTCAGCGGGCAGGTGTCCGGCCTGCAGGTGTCGGTGCCCCTCTCGCAGGACGTGGTGAACACCTCTACCCTGCAGGTGGACGTGAAGGTGCAGCCGCTCGGCTACCTCACATGGATTACCGTCACCCTCGGGCTGGCGGCAACCCTCGGGTAAAGACCCCCGACCCCCTGAAGGGGGCTTCCGGTGATTCAAGACATATATGTTAATAAGTATAACATACCCCCCTCAACCCCCTTCAGGGGGCAGGGGGCAAACACCATCCCAACATGCCTAACATGAACATCCGAAGCAGCGAGTGCGCATGGCACAACTGCGATGTGAAGTTGCTCGGGCGCAGCATTACCGGCCTGCGCGGGTTCGAGTTCACGAAAGAAGTGGAAAAGGAGGCACTCTATGGTGCCGGTCAGCACGCCCTCGACATTACCGAGGGCAACATCAAGTGCTCCGGCTCCATCACCGTGCTGGGCTTCGAGGCCGACGCCATGAACCGGGCGGCACGCCTGGCGGGCTACGACGACATCCTGTCCGTGCCCCACGAGGCCGTCGTCATCACGGCCACCTACCGCAAGACCCCGGCGGACCCCATCACCCGCAAGGTGGCGCGCGGCGTGGCCTTCACCAACCTGCCGGAAAACCTCCAGCAGAACGCCAAGAACCGGGAGATACAACTGCCCTTCGTCTGCATGGACATACAGACCACCGTGCTGTAGTTCGCAATGGAAAATGGAGAATTGAAAACGTTTTTCATTTTCAACTTTCAACTTTCAATTAACTCATGGACCGGAACATAGAAGAAATTTTGGAGAAGCGGTTCACGCCGGAGCGCGTGTCCGCCTGGAAGAAGGAATACGCCCCGCGCAAGTTGTGCGTGCTGGGCGTGGAGGACAAGCTGGCGGTGCTGCGCCCCATCCGGGCGGCGGAGCTGTCGCAGTACTCCATGCTGGCGGCCGACCCCTCGGCGGGCATCGAAAAAGCCTCGCGCTACCTGCTGGACGCGCTGTGGATTGACGGCGACGCGGCCATCCGCGACGACGAGGAGTGCTTCATGGCCGCCATGCTCCAGCTCCAGAACGTCATAGAGCTAAAAAAAAGCGCCTTTTGGCGTGTCTGAACCGGGGCATGGCCTTGGAGGACGACCTGGAAGTGGTGCGCGTGTTCGGGCTCATGGCCTTCGGGGCCGGGGCCGACGCGTGGGACGATGAAGTCTTCTTCCACCGCACGGGCATCGCCCTGGACTTTTACAAAAAGGGAGTGAGGATTTAATGGAGAATGGAAAATGGAAAATTGAAAATGGAGAATTGAAAACGTTTTCAATTCTCAACTTTCAACTTTCAATTAACTTGCAGCATGGACATTGTAGAATACGCGATACGTTTCCGCGACATGGCCAGCGGTCCGCTGGGCCGCCTCAACGCCGGTATGCGCGAAAGCATTGCGCTTTCCGGTCGCATGGGCCGTGCCGGTCGGGAGGCGGGCGGCAGCTTCGCCCGCGCCTTCGACCTGGGCGGCCTGCTGAAGGGCGGCGCCATCGTCGGGGCCGTGGCCTCGGCGGGCAGGGCCGCCGGGCGTCTCTTCGCGCAGTCCATGCAGCAGTCGCTCGACCGCCAGCAGGTGCAGGCCTCGTTCAACGTGCTGGCGGGCGGCGAGGAGGCGGGCAGGCGGCTCTCCGCGCAACTGGTGGCCCTGCAACGCGACACCATCCTCGGCGGGGAAGTGTTCCAAAACGCGCAGACGATGCTGGGATTCGGCTTCGGGGCTGACGAGGTGGCGCGCGACCTGGAAATGCTGGGCAACGCCTCGATGGGCAACGCCGAGAAGCTCGGCGCGCTCACCCTGGCCTACTCGCAGGTGCGGGCCGCCGGTAAGCTCACCGGGCAGGACCTGCTCCAGTTCGTCAACGCGGGCTTCAACCCCCTGCAGCAGATGGCCGAGCGCACCGGCAAGGACATGGGCACGCTGCGAGACGAAATGTCCGAAGGGCTCATCACCTTCGCCGACGTGCGGCAGGCGTTCGTGGACGCCACCTCCGAGGGCGGACGCTTCGACAACATGCTGGCCCGGCTGGCCGACACCCCGGCGGGCAAGGCGCAGCAGCTGAAAGGCATGTGGGGCGAGGTGAAGGTGGCCATCGGCAACGCCTTCATGCCCCTCATGGAGGCGGGCTTGGAGATAGGGCAACGCCTCATGCCCGCCATCGAGCGGCTCACCGTGCCGCTGGCCGAGGGCGTGCGGCGGGTGCTGGGCTACGTCCGGCAGTTGTCCGGCACCACCGACTCGTGGCGCGGCCTGCTCGGCGGCGTGCTCTCCATCCTGCAGCCCGTTTGGGAAGTCCTGCAGGCCGTGGGCGGGCTGGTGTTCGGCATGGTGCGCGACCTGGTGGAGTTCATCAAGGGCTCGACCCTGCTGCGCGACATCTTCCTGACCATCGGGTTTGTCGTGCAGAAGGTGCTGGGCGCGGTCAAATGGCTGATAGGCCAGATAAAGGCCTTGTGGGACAACCTCATCAAGCCCATCCTGAACGCCATCGAGCGGGGGTGGCGGTGGCTCAACGGCTACGATGCCGACACTCCCCGGACGACCGAACCCGCACCGGCCCCCGCCCCGGAGGAGAAGAAGCGCGCCGCGGAGGCCAACGACCTGCTGCGCGGCATTGCCGACAACACCCGCCGGAACACCGAGGCCTCCCGCGCCGCCGGGAGCACCATCAGCGGCGGCGGGCAGAAAGTGATAAACATCAACGTGCAGAAGTTCTTCGACAGCATCAACTTCACCACCAACAACCTGCGCGAGACGGCCACCGACCTGGAGCGCACGGTGCTCGAGGTACTTTCGCGGGTGCTGGTGCAAGGGGCGGCAAGCGCGGTGTAAACGACTTTTAAACACGGATTGGACATGGCACACCTGGTTACCGATTTGGAGGATTTATACAACACATATTTCCAGCAGCCTTACTGCGTCAATATTGAGAGGCTACAGGAGGAGACAGTGTTTTCCGGAAAGTTCAAGGGCGACTACAATGGCGTGGAGGTGTTCTTGCCCGTCACCCTGCGGGGGGACGGCAAGGAACTGCATATCCCCTGCGCCACTATACGCGCCACCTCGCGGAAGACCATCGTGCGTACTCCGGTGGCCGAGCGGCTGGGAACGGTCAAGGAGGCCTACCAAGCGGGCGACTGGGAGTTCACCATCAAAGGCGTGCTCATTGCGGGCAACGGTTTTTTCCCAGACGAGGAAATACGCGACCTGCTCCGCATGTATAAGGTGGCCGGCCAGGTCGAGTTGGAAAACGCCATGAGCGACCTCTTCCTCGACGACACGCGGCTGGTGTGCCTCACCTCGCTGGAATTCCCGGAGGTGGAGGGACAGAACAACCGCCACCGCCCCTTCGTTCTGTCCGCCGAAAGTGACTACGTGGCAACCCTGACGCTATAGAACTTGTAACTTGCAACTGAAACATGTTTGTCATGACCAGCGACATACGGATAGGCAACTTTGCCGCCATACGCCCATCGGAAGTGGAGTGGCGGTGCTCCGTGTCCGACTTTACCGACACCTGCACCGTGCGGCTGCCCCTCAGCACCCACGTGCTGGCGACGCAGCCGCCCACCCCGGTGGACGTGCTCATGACGCGCGGCACGGTGGTCCGGCAGGAGGTGCAGCGTTGCGAGTTCGCCAAGGGCGACCGCGTGTCTGTCCGCCTCGGTTATGATGGTAACAACCGGGAGGTGTTCCGGGGCTTTGTGCACCGCGTTAACTTCGGAGCGATGCTGGAACTGGAATGCGAAGGCTATTCCTGGCAACTGCGCGACCGGAGCATTACGAAATCGTACCGCCGTACTACCGCCCGTCAAATGCTTCGCGACCTTGTGGCGGGCACCGACATCCGCCTTTCCGACCGCATTGACGACATTCCGCTGGAAAATGTAACCCTGCAAAATGCCAATGGGCTGAAGGTGCTGGAGTGGTTCCAGAAGGAATGTTGCTGCCGCGTGTTCTTCGATTTCGATACCCTGTACGTGGGTGCCTCGCAATATGCCTTGCAGAAACCGGAAGTACGACTGCGCTTGGGCTGGAACACGGTGGAAGACCGGGAATTGAAGAAAAACATGGGGGAGGACGTGGTCATAAACATCGTGAGCAAGGATAGCACGGGGCGCGTGTCGCGTTTGGCACCGTCGGGACGAGCCGCCGCCGACGTGAAAGAGGTGAAGGCGCGCGCCGGACTACCAGGAGACTTCCTGCGCCGGGCGTTGGACGAGATGCAGCAGGATGAGGACGCGCGGGGATACGAGGGCACGGTGGTGCTCTTCCTCGCCCCGCACGTGGAAAAGGGCTACGTGGTCCAAGTGGAGGATGCCCGCTTTCCGGAACGCACTGGTCGTTACTTCGTGGAAGAGGTCGGCGGCTCGTTCGTTCCGGACGGCGGGAGGCAGACTATCAAACTGAAAAATTACGGTTAAGGGCATGGAAAGTCTTTCAACATTGCGAGAACAATTGGCCCTTTCGTTTGGGCCACCCCGGCAGACCCTGCTGGGAACCGTCCGGGACGTGGACACAGAAAGCCGCACCTGCACGGTGGAGGATGACGGGGCGTTGTATTACGGCGTCCGCTTGCAGTGCATCACCGGCGGCACCGCCGGGCTACTGCTGGTGCCGGCCAATGGTGCCTCGGTGCTGGCCGTGCGGGTGGAAAAGTCGGAGGATTGGATGGTCATCGGCTGCGACCGGTTGAAAAACGTCCGCATCGATGTGGGCGGTAAAAGTATTGGAATGACCTCCGGGGGCATCGTGCTCAACGGGGGCGAGCTGGGGCTTGTGAAGATTGACGCGCTTGTCGGTTGGATGGCCAAGGTGTATGCGGATTTGAACGCGTTGGCAACGGCTTTGAATGGCGTGGGACTGACGTTCCGACCAACGACCCCCTTGCCCGCCCGAACCGACTTTGAGGACACGGCGGTCAAACACTGATTAAACTCCTTTTAAACGCGATTGACATGGACATTTACGACATACTTCTCGACAGCACGCTGGACGTGGCCATCCGGGATGGCGACCTGGGCACGGGCGAGGCGACCAAGCAGTCGCAGGTGCTGCTGCTCCTCACCGCCAAGGGCGAGTGGAAGCAGCACCCGCAGCGGGGCGTGGACGCGGCGGCCTGGCTGGAGGGGGCAGCGGCCTCGGAACTGGCACGCGAGGTGCGCAGCGAGTTCTCGGCCGACGGGATGCGGGTGGACAGCGTGAAGGTTGACGGCACGAAACTAAGCGTGGAGGCATCCTATGAATGAGACCAAGGTATTGAAAGGCCAGAGCCTGCTGGACATCGCCGTGCGCGACACGGGGCGGGCGGACAACGCCCTGGACATCGCCTCGGCCAACTCCATGCTGCCCACCGACGATCTGGAGCCGGGCATCCTCGCCCTGCCCGGGGCGGGCACCACCGACCCCCGCACCGTGGACCTCTACGCCCGCCGCGGACTGCAGCCGGCCACCGGGCTTACTGCCGGGGACATGGAAACGGCCCCTTTCGGGGGCATTGAATTCATGGGAATAGAAATAGACTTCGTGGTGAGTTAAGTATCGGCTACAAGCTACGAGCTACAAGTGCCTTGCGGGATGTAGCGCGTAATCCGTAGGACATGGCTTGTAGCTTGTAGCTCGTAACTTGTAGCTAAAAGAGAAATGGCACGTACCGTACAGGAAATATACGAAGAAATGGTGGCCGAGAAAGAGCGGCGCACCGAGCTGGCGGGGCTCACCTCGCCCAGCGCGACCGCCGTGTGGCGGCTCATGCTCTACGTGGTGGCCTACGCGGCCCACGTGCTGGAGCAATTGTGGGACGCGTACTCCGCCGAGGTGGACGCCCGCATCGAGGCCATCATCCCGCACCGCCCGAAGTGGTACCGCGACAAGGTGCTCGCCTTCATGGAGGACACCACCCTGGTGCCGGACACCGACCGCTACGACACCACCGGCCTGACCGACGAGGAAATCGCCGCCCGCCTCGTGGTGAAGCACGCCACGGCGGGCGAGGACGCCTCGGCCTCGCTGCTCACCATCAAGGTGGCGGGCGAGGAGGACGGCCGCCGCGCCCCCCTGCCCGCCGGGGTGGAAACGCAGCTGAAGGCGTACATCGACGAAATCAAGGACGCCGGGGTGCGCTACCTGCTCGTGAACCAGGAAGCCGACACCTTCAACTGCACCGTGGACATCTACTACGACCCCATGAAGCTGGCATCGACCGTCGAGGCGGACTGCCGGGCGGCCATAACGGACTACATCGAGAACCTGCCCTTCAACGGCGAGTACACGAACATGGCGCTCGTCGACCGGCTCCAGGAGGTGGACGGCGTGAAGATAGCGGAGTTGAAGAGCGCGTCGAGCAGCACCGCCGACGTGCCCACGCCCAACGGCATCGATGCCCGCGCCGTGCCCGAGGCGGGCTATTTCCAGGCGGGCGGCATCAATCTGAACATGGTACCCTACGATACATGACGACTGACGGTTAACGATTCGTGATTAACGATTAGTCCATGCGGCACTGCACTAATCACTAATCGTTAATCACTAAACATTGAACCCTATGCTTTATGACCTCAACTACAAGAAGCTGGCCCTGCTGCTGCTCCCGGTGAAGCTGCGGCGGGCGCGCCTGGCCACCTTCCTCTACACCTGCATCCTGCCGGTGCAGCGGCTGGCGCGGACGTTCGGCACCTTCCGCGACGGGACGGACTACCGCCTCACCCACAACGGGCAGGTGTGCCACCTCAGGGCGGTGCTCAACGACCAGTTCGACCTGCAGGAGCGGCGCATATACATCGGCGAGGTCGACGAACTTCCACCCAACACGCTCTACCTGCGTCGGATGGCACGGTTCCTCCACACCCGGCCACGCCCCGCCGGGCAACCCCTGATGGTCAACCGCCGGGGCTACGACCGCAGCAACCTGTACGACTTCGCCGTGGTGCTGCCCGCCGCCCTCCACGGCACCGTGGACGAAAGCCGCCTGCGGGCCGTGGTCAACCTCTACAAACTGGCTTCTAAACGTTTTTTAATCGTATATAAATAGACATGGGAAAGGAAAAAATCGTCGGGAACTACCTCACGCAGCCGAACAGCGGCTTCCCGCTCGACTGCGAGACGCTGGACTACATACAAAGCAACACCTCCCTGCTCGAAGTGCTGGGCAACATGGCGGGCGACCGCGTCATCCTCTCCGGGTGCGCCGTCCGGGGCAGCACGCGGGGCGAAGGCTATGTGTACGTCCGCGGCGGCGGCGACCTGCGGGGCGAGGTGTTCTATTTCGCGGGCGGCACGGTGAACGACTACCTGCACGTGGCCACGGAGAACATCTCCCTGGATGCCGACAACGTGAACTACCCCGCCGCCTACACCCGCCGCCGCCTCGAGCAGGGGCGCGGCACCACCGAGTACCGCTGGGACACCTTCTCCCCGCTGACGAGCAACAAGGAACTGGCCGACCTCGTCCGGGGCATACAGGCGCAAGTCGCCGCCCTCCAGGGCGTGCCCGTGGGCACCATCCTCATCTGGCCAAGCGACAACCTCCCGGACGGGTACCACCTTTGCGACGGCGGGTCGCTGAACCGCACGGAGTACGCCCTGCTCTATTCGGTCATCGGCACCACCTACGGCGGCAGCGGCACCACCTTCAACCGGCCCAACCTCAAGGGGCGCTTCGTGGCGGGCAAGGACGGCGGCAGCTACTACCAACGCCTGGGCTACGAAGGCGGCGCGAACACCGTCACCCTCACCGCCGCCCAGTCCGGCCTGCGCGCGCACAACCACACCGCTCAGGTTACCGGTTACAGGAACAATTCAACATATGGAACCCACACGCACCGCTTCAAGCGCGGGGCGAACGAGGATCCGCTCACGCTCAACGTGACTGTGAACAGCTGTGCGGACCTGCCCGCCTCCGCATCGCACGAAAACCGCCCGCCCTTCATCACGATGAACTACATCATTAAGGTAAAATAGACATGGCCACCATCTCACGCGACATCCTGAAACAATGGTTCAGCCGGGGCAAGTACCCGCTGGCCTCCCAGTTCGCCGACTGGATAGACAGCTTCTGGCACCGGAGCGACGCGCTGCCCCTCTCCTCGGTCAGCGGCCTGGACAAAGCCCTCAACCGCAAGGCCGAGGCCGCCGCCCTTGAAAAGAAGCAGGACAGCGAGGCCGCCGCCCTGCAGACGGACGCCAAGACCATCGTGGAAGCCATCAACGAGGTGCACGATTCCCTCGGCCCCTACGACGCTTCCGCCACCCCCTACACCAGCGAGACGGCCAGGGACGAAGGCATCGAGGACGTGGAAGCCGCCCTCGACACCCTCTACGCCGCCAAGGCCGAGGAAATGACCGTGCAAGACATCGACAACTTAAATTGGAACTGATATGAAGTACTTATCGCTCACAAACATCCAGCATTTCCTGGACAAAATCAAGACCTTCGTCCTGGACAAAATCAACGCCATCCCCGACCCGATGCACTACGTCGGCACGTGGAACGCGGCGGAGAACCACCCCGAACTGGCGCAGACCGACATGGCCAAGGCCGGTTACGTCTACCGCGTCACGGTGGCGGGCGAGCAGTTCGGCATCGCCTTCAAGCCGGGCGACCGCCTAGTGTACGACGAGCGCGGACGGGCCGAGAAGTGGGACACCACCGACGAGGTGTGGAGCGTCAACGGGAAGACCGGCGACGTGGTGCTGCCCGAAGGCATCATCGACCTGGGGACGATAACCTCGTTCGACGACATTACCGGCCCCGGTGCCTATCGGTATGACCGCACGGCGGAAGACGGGGCGGCGGCAGAAGGCATCCTCCTTGTCACCAAATGGGACAGCGACACCTTCGGCTACCAACTGCACCAATACCGCTTCGAAAACGGGGCAATGGAAATCCGTCAGGGAGAAAGCCCCGTCACCGGACGGTACGTCTGGGGCGGATGGACGGACATAAGCGAAGGCAGGATTGCCGACCTGGGCAATGCCAGCTTGGACGAAGCAACTTCGCCCGGCGTGTACCGCTACACCACGGTAGGCGCGGGCAAGGCGAACGAATACGCCATCCTGTTGGTGGCCTACAAGTCGGGCGGCAACAGCGCCACGAGCCTTGTAACCCAGACCCGCTTCACCACGGGCGGCACGCAGACCCGTACGGGCAGCATTGCCCGTGGAGTGACCACGTGGGAAGAGTGGCAAGAAACAGGCGGAGCGGCTTCCGTCCCCGCATTGCCGACCATTTCGGTATATATGGAAAAAGACATAAAGAACGGCGGGGATAACGGACTTTACGTGGTTCACGGGACGCTTTCGCCCGAACTCATGGCACTGAACCCCACGCTCGAACTGTGCCGCATGAAACGCACGGGAAATTCGGCAGGTAAAAACAGCGGTTCGAGCGGGTACATACCCAAACGGAAGAAGAAATGGTGCAGGCTTGACGTGTCGAGAGAAGAGACATCGACCACTTCGGAACCCTGCAAATGGTTTCCGCTCGATGACCGAGGCGTGAACTTGCAATGCCCCGTGAACACGGACGGGAATTATTCCACGCTGTTCACTTCCTTCATTTCGGGCGCGGGGAGTACAACCTCCTGCAAAGACATTGCCCGCTTCATCGTGCGGCAGCGGGACGCGGGGGGCGGCAACACGGTATTCTGGATACCGTCCGAAAAGAATCCAAGCTCAATTAAAATATCCGGTTTGGTGGGGAAAAGATTCATCAAAGGGAAGATAGGCATCCGTTTGCGGGTGGACAACCCGGCGTTCAAAGAAGAAACGGGCTGGGACCAATATAAAGGTGTGAAGAAGTTCATCTACAGCAACGTATGCCCGCTGCTGGTAACGGCGAGAGTATCAGAAGGAACTGACGGTTATAGCGTTTCGTGCTTCATGTCGCCCACGTACGGATAAAAAAAGGGAATTACTTAATGCAATTCCCTAACGGCAGATTTACTTAATGCAACTCCGCCAGAAGCTAAATTACTTAATGCAACTCAGCACCGCAAAGGTAACAAATCCCGTTGAAACGACAAACAATATTCATCTGAAATCCGCAATCTGAAATTTGAAATCTGCAATCCGCCATATGGAATCGATAAGGATAGGCAAGGACATCCGCGTGCGCTGGCCGATAAACTCTTCCGCGCCGCTCGACACGCTCGCCCTGCGGCTTGAGCTGGAAAGTCCCCTCGGCGTGCGCACCGAGGAGGCGTTCACCCTGGAGGGCGGCAGCGTGATGTTCTACTACCCCGGCACCCGCCAGCGCGACCCCGGCACGTACGCCCTCACCCTGTGGGCCAACTACGGCGCGGAGGGGCAGACGGCGGTCGATGCCTGCCACGCCTTCCGCCTGGTGGGGCGCACCTGCCAGGAAGCCCCCGGCGGGGAGGGTCTGGAAATCTCCACCGTCGAGCTTCCCGCCGGTGAGCTGGCCGTGGGCTTGCAAGGCGCATCGGCCTACGAATCGTGGCTCGCCACCGGGCACGAGGGCACCGAAGCCGACTTCGTGGCCTGGCTGCGGCAGCCCTCGGTGGATGCCGCCGGGCAAGCCGGGCAGGCCGCCACCAAAGCCCTCGAAGCCGCCAAGAAGGCCACCGAGGTAGCCGCCACCCTCCAAGCGCACGACAAGGCCTGGGGCGAGGCCGAAGCCCTCCGCGTCAAGGCCGAGACAGACCGCCAAGCCGCCGAGACGAAGCGGCAGCAGGACACCGCCGCCGCCGTCAAGTCCGCCAACGATGCCGCCCGCGAGGCTTCGGAAAAGGTCAAGGAAGCCTCCGCGGCAGCCACGGCGGCCAACGAGGCGGCAGGCAAGGTGGATGCCGCCATCGAGGCGGCCATGCAGGCGAAAGAGCTGCTCTTCCATGACGAGTGGGACACGGCCTGCGGCACGGATGGCACGTACAACGGGGAGACCGGTTTTTACGAGTTAAACGGGCTGACGGACATCACGTATGAACAAGCAAGAGCCATTATCGATGCCGGCCATATTATTTCGACCTATTGCGAGGGGCAATATGCTAATTCCAAGATACGGACCAACTTGCCGATACGGACCGGCCTTTCCGGCGGCGGAGGTGCAGACAATGGGTATTTTTGCAACTGCCTGTTCGCGAACAGCCAGCTGGAAGTGATCCGGGTGAACAACCGCTTCCGCCCGCACCAGAGCTATTCCGTGTATGGGGTATTGTTCAAGGCCGACAAGTGCCGGGTCATCCTGGGCGTGGTCGATTTCCTTTTCGTCAAGGCTGTGGGGACAAACGAGGGATTCAGGACATTCGGCAACGCGTTGGAAAGCGCGACCATCCACAACGTGCATTTCAATATTTATTTGGGAAATTGTGCCAAACTTGACCTGCCGAGCTTCACCACACTGGTTGAAAAGGCGAACAACACCGCCGCCATCACCATCACCGTGCACCCGGACGTGTACGCCAGGCTCACCGACCCGTCCAACGCCGAATGGTACGCCGTGAACACCGCCGCCCAGGCGAAGAATATAGCTTTTGCCACGACCGAATAAAAAAGGAAACGACATGACCGAACATGTGATAGAAAACAACATGGTGGAGCTGGTGGCCGAGCCCGGCCAGTACATCACCCAAGCCGCCGAGGTGTGGGATGCACGGGTGTTCTGCACCCGGCGGGTGCTATTGCCCGGCGAGGTCGCCACCGGATGGCGCGATGCCACGGCGCAGGAAAAGAGTGAATACGAGGCGTTTACCCCCCCCCAGCAAAGACCGTGCCGGACGGTGTTGACCCCGATGCTTCTTTTTTCAAAAAAACTGAGTTTCAACGACGAGACGGGGTATTACGAGTATGTGCAGGATGACGGGTTTGCCATCAGGGACTTGACGGAGGAGGACATGCTAAACACGTACTACACCTCCATGAAGATGCAGCCGTGCGACCTGACGAACAATTTCTACAATTACAATTACAAGACCGTCCCCACGAGGGTGGCCATTTCGCCCTACAACTGGATGATAAACGTGAACCTGGCTAACGCTTTCTATTCATCGTGGATAGAGGTGCTGGATTTCAATGGCAGGATTAGGCTGGCATCGTCGGGCAACCTATTGACAAGTGCGTTCCATTCGGGCCGGTTGAAACGCATCTACGGGGACATAGAGATGGACGGCAGCACGGTACCGTTCAACAAGAACACCATCTCCAACAACCTGGAGCGCATCCACCTGAAAGGCGCGAAGGTGAACATCTACGTGGCCGAAAGTGCCAAGATAGAACTGGAGTCGTTCGCATTCCTAGTTGAAAATGCGAGGAACGACGCACCCATCACCGTGACCGTCCACCTGGACATCTACGCGAAGCTGACGGACGAGGCGAACCCGGACTGGTACGCCGTGCAGGAGGCAGCCCTGGCCAAGCAAATCGCTTTCGCCACGGATTGACGATTATACGATTACACAGTTACACGAATACACGAAAACAAATGACCGAAAACCAAATCAACGACAAGCTGGTAGAGCTGGTGGCCGACGAGGGCATGTACATCACCCAGGCGGCCGAAGTGTGGGATGCCCGAGTGTTCTGCACCCGCCGGGTGCTGCTTCCCGGCGAGGCCGCCGCCTCATGGCGCGATGCCGCGCAGAAAGAAAAGGATGATTATGAGGCGTTTACCCCCCCCCCAGCAAAGACCGTGCCGGACGGCACTGACACCGCTGTTCGAGGCGGCGGGGGCGGTGTTCAATGATGAGACGGGGTATTATGAGATGAACGGGTTGACGGATTTGACGGAAGAAGATATGGAATGGATGTATAATTTGCCCAAAACTTGTGGAGGGTTGCAAAAATTGGACTTTTCTACATTCACGGTAAATGGCCGTTACATACGGACAAACTTTCCTTTTACCAATGTTTTCATGACTTGCGATACGCTTTCAATTTACGGGCAAGCGAAACTTGAAGTGCTTTGCTTGGAAAGCATCACTGATTTTAATCGCCAGCCTTTCCAGTTGAAGAAATTCGATACGTATGCAAATGCTTCGTTGAAAAGGGTCATGGGTGAAGTGTATGTGAAGGACGTTGAAAAGACATCCGATTTAAGAAACATCTACCCGACCAACCTTAACTTGCTGGAAGAATTCTTTTTGAAATTTCTGTGTGTGAGCGCGGATATATTCACTTATTCCCCATTGATTAAGCTTGAATGCCTGGATTATCTTGTGACCAACGCCCGAAACACCGTCCCTATTATTGTCGCTGTGCACTCAACCGTCTATGCCAAGCTGATGGATGAGGCCAATGCCGAATGGTACGCCGTGAACGTGGCCGCCCGGGAGAAGCAAATCGCCTTTGCCACCACCGAAACCGCGCGGGCGGTCGCGTTGGCCGCCCGCGCCCTGCCGGAAGTTGCCACCGAGGGCGGGGAACTGCTTGCCCCGGCGGGTTGTTATCTCACGCAGGCCGAGGACACGCCCGTTGCCGACCGGTTGTTCCTAACCCGGAAGGTATTGCTTTCGGGCGAGGACACGGCCCGCTGGAGGATAGGGACTGAAGGGGAACGGCGGGAACAGGAGGATTATTTTGAACAACAATTAAACAATTAAAATATGGTACAGAAGATTGTGAACTATTTTGGCGCGGATGGCCTGCTACATATCCTTTGCAGTGCCCTCCTCACGTCGGTATTGGGCTGGTTCGCCCCGCTGTGGGCGGCGGCATTCCTTGCACTCATCATCGGCGCGTGCAAGGAACTCATTTGGGACAAGTGCATGGGTAAAGGCACGCCCGAATGGAAGGACTTCTTCGCCGACCTCGCAGGCATCGCCCTCGGCTGCCTGTGAAAACAGGAGACAAGGGGTGAAGTTGCTTTCTTGCCTCTTACTCCTCGCCTCTTGCCATGAAAAAAGCAAAGGCCGGCATCACTTGCCAGCCCTGTATTGGAAAAGCCCCCGGTCGCAGGCAAACATCTCACCTTTTGCCTGCATAAAATGCGAAACAGCCGCATACCCGGAAGCATGGATATATACTCCGTGCTCCCGATGCGGCTGTTTCGCATTTTATGTTTGACAAGCCATCGGCCTGCCGTTGGTGAGATGGCGCAAAGATAAGGATTATTTATTCACCCACAAACACGTTTTTTGCATGACACAGAAACATTACACGCAAGCCCCGCTCCCTTTCCAAGGGCAGAAACGCCGCTGGGGCAAGGAATTCCGCCAGGCGTTGCAGGCCTTCCCCCAGTGCACCACGGTGGTGGACCTCTTCGGCGGGAGCGGCCTGCTCAGCCGCATGGCCAAGGACGCGATGCCCCATGCCCGCGTCATCTACAACGACTTCGACGGCTACACCCGGCGCATAGCCGCCCTGCCCCGAACCAACGCCCTGCTGGAGCGCATCCGCCCCGTGGTCGCCCCCGTTCCCGAGAACAAGCGGCTGCCCGCCGGCCTCCGCGACCGGGTGCTGGAGCTGGTGCGGCAGGAGGAACGGGAGGCCGGGTACGTGGATTACGTCACCCTCAGCGCGTCGCTGCTGTTCTCCATGAAGTACGCCAACAACCTGGCCGAACTGGAGCGGGAGACGCTCTACAACAGCCTGCGTCAGTCGCCCTACGAAGCCACCGGCTACCTCGACGGGCTGGAGGTGGTCCACGAAGACTACCGCGCCCTGTTCGCCCGTTGGCGGCACCGCCCGGACGCGCTCTTCCTCGTCGACCCGCCCTACCTCTCCACCGACACCCATACCTACACCGGTTACTGGCGGCTGCGCGACTACCTGGACGTGCTGCACACCCTCCACGGCACCAACTACATCTACTTCACCAGCGACAAGAGCCAGCTGGTCGAACTGTGCGGATGGCTGGAGGCGAACCACCCGGTGGCCAACCCCTTCCGGGGAGCGGTGCGGCTGGAACGCGGCACGAACGTCAACTACGCCTCCCGCTACACCGACATCATGTTGTATAAACCACTTTTAAACACCGATTAAACGATGAACAAATACTACGAATTGTTGGGGAAAATCCTTGCGAAAGGCAAGGTGCAGGAGAACAAAAAAGGAACGATAACCTACCTGCTCAACGAGCGGCTGCAGCTTACGCCCGCCGACCTGCTCGACATCTTCGAGACGCATAACATCGCCCGCAAGAAGTTGCGCAACGAGTTGCAGCTGTTCATGCGTGGCGAGCGGCTCACCGAGCGGTACCGCCAGGTGGGCGTGGAGTGGTGGGACTACTGCGGGCCGATACTGGTCAACAGCTACCCCACCTACTTCGAGAAGCTGCCCCCGCTCATCGACCGCATCAACCGCGAGCGGCGCAACAGCAAGAACTACGTGCTGTTCCTCGGCGAGACGGGTGCGGAGACCAACCAGGCACCGTGTCTCAGCCTGGTGCAGTTCCAGATAGACGGCGGCCAACTGGTGCTGTCGGCCTACCAGCGCAGCAGCGATGCCAGCCTCGGCCTCCCGGCGGACATCTACCACCTCTACCTCATGGCCCGGCAGATAGACCTGCCCCTGCACTCCATCACGCTCAACCTGGGCAACGTCCACATCTACGAGAACAACCTAGCCGCCACCCGTGCCTTGCTCGACGGGCAACCCGCCAAGTTCGAGTTGAACGTGTGACATCAAACAAGAAGCCCCGGCGGCACCAACCACCGGGGCTTTACCTTGCTCGAAAAATGTACTTTTCGTTTTGAAAAATTGTACTTTTCGTTTTGGCGATTATATAAGATAATCAAAGGTCTGCTGAGTCTCCTCCATAGAAGCACTGGAAGCTAAAAACTGAACTTGCGGTGAGTCCGGTGTTAACCCTAATCTATCAAGCAGAATGCGAATCAAATAAGCAACCTCAGTGCCGGCAGTTCCTCTGTACGAGTGCAACTCATCAATAACCAAATGAAATACATGAGACTTGTCTTCTTGCAGCCATCTCTTTGTGTCTTCGAATATAGAAGCTTCCATATCTCTCATGAGGATGATATTAAGCATACTATAGTTCGTGATAAGTATATCTGGCGCATTTTCCTGCATTGAAAATCTATCCCACATTTCGGCAGAATCATCTTCCATACATGGTACATGGTAAAGTAATTCTGTGTTCCCATTTATGTTGGAAGCGTCTTTAGCTGCTTTCCAATCTTGTTCCAAAGCCTTCTTCTCGTCATTTAGCTTTGAACGAGACTTGATTTTATCTCCGCTAACAGGTGTGCTTCCCGTATAACGCCCAAAATAAAAACGATTGCCATCACGATTACTATCTAGCCAATCAAGTGCACCAGTCCCATCATTCCTCCTACTATTGAGCGCTTTGCGCAGTCTTATCATTTGATCTTCGGCAAGAGCATTTAAAGGATAAAGTATCATCGCTCTCATCGCTCTTGGCCTATTAGTGTCCCAATTCTTGGATTCTGTAATTAGGTCTGATATTATTGGCAGGAGGAAGCATTCGGTCTTTCCTGAACCTGTTCCTGTTGTAACAACTATATGCTTTCTATCAATAAATGCATCTTTAAGGGCCTTATACTGGTGATCATATAATTTTCTTTCACCATGAATGTTTTGCCCAAAAAGTCCGGTATTGACAAATGCATTTATATCCATTAACACATTTTCATCACGGCAGAACTGTTCCAGCGTGGCTTTTTCATTATACTTTGGAACCAATTCAATGATAGGTGGTTGGCATATTGTGCCCTTCTCCTCCAACAGGGCATTCCTTTCTGCATTGAGTTCATCATGAGAAAAAGGGAGTCCGCTATTGATGTATTTCAAATAGACTTTGAGAAGATCATTATATATTTCTATTGGATTATTCATATTCTATTGTATTACAAAGTATTCTGTTTAACTGTTTTACGACACTATTTCTAATCGCAAAAAATCGCTTACCACTATTTATATTCTCAGGAGGCTCTCCACAAAGCATAGACTCTAAGAATAGTATTCTTTCTATTGTAACAGGTAAACCAAAAGATTGCATCTCGAGTATATGATGTTGGCTGTAAAATTTTCCGGAAAAAATTCCGTTTATACTCCGACTGTAGTTGTATGCAATGTTGAAGGCATCGGGATTTATAGATCTTCCAGGTATTTCTCTTTGGTATACTACTTCAGGAATGCAAAAATACCTAACGGTTCCTTCGTTAACTCTTTTGGTAAGGCCTTTTGCTCCTTTGTAATGATAGTACTCGGCTTGTGATAAATCTTCAATAGATATCGGGTATGAATCTATTACTTCTTTAACAGACGGGATGTGTTTCAATATCTTCTCCGCATTGAAATGAACAATCTTTATTCCCTCAATATCGTCAGGATTCTCTGTCCGATATATTCCAGTAAATTTGGTGCTATTAGTCTTCTTTTGTGGCAAAGGGCTATTATATATGAAATGTCCATCTGATTCTATCGCTATTGTCGGACTTAACGCATAACAATCCTTACCTGTAAATTCTATTACTCCTGTTCTGAATAGAGGATGAAACAGAGCCCAAATTGCATTGTTTCCTAGACCAAGTTCATATGCTTGGTCTAAATACTCACAATTCCTCCTAATAGATTCATAACTGCGTTTCTTTTCTCCGCAAGCCATCCATTTGAGAAGAAGTTCTTGGGCTATACAAATCTTGCTATTCGTCATCTGTATATGAATCGTAAATATTTGTTTCACTATATTGTTCATCAACAGGAAGATCAGAGAAAACGCTAACAGGGAGATATCCTTCAGCGATGTTACCATTTCCGGTATACCTTTCATCGCAAGTAGTGATACAGCCAACACCTTCAAGTGATGCTTCTGTTATAGGTATAACAGTTTCCTTGACTCTTGTGCACAGAATTCTCAAATTTTCCGGGAATTCCAATTCTGTTCCAGGGTAATATTTTATAAGACCTGATTCCATATCCAATATCGGCTGGAGATAACATGGAATATAAGACATGTTGATATTTCTAAGTACCAGGAAGTGAATTAAATCTGGATTATTTATGGCTTCGTTTATTATAACAGAAAGACCGGATTCCCAGAGATTATTAAATGATTTCCAGTCAACACCCACATACGATACCACATATCGACAACGTCTTGTCGCTTGCATTGTCGCAAGAAGTGTCTTATTGTCAGGAAAGAGAACAACATTATGGAGTGAAAGTTTGGTCACAATTTCATCAGCCGATACTTTAATCCCATTAGATTTCATCAGAAGTGATTCTATATTTTTTCTAAATGGGCCCGCTGTGGGAAATTCACGCTCATTATTCATGTTGAAATCAATCGCTGTGACGGTTAGTTTCCCTGTTGGAGAATTAGTTGAGGAACTGAGAACCTCTTTTACTATACTAAAATCAGCTATGATTGATTCTTTTCGTGAGTCGAGTTCTTCTATGATTTTATTTTTATTTTCTATTTCATTAGTTATGGAATCTAATTCTTCTTGCAACTTTAGAATAGTCTTTTTGAGTTCACATTCTTCTTTCTTGTTATTCAATGTTATTCTTGTGAGCTCTTCTTTTTTGTCTTCTATTTGTCGCTGCAAAGATTCCTTATCTTGCTTGACTTTGTTGTCAAGAACCGACAATTCCTGTTCATAATCACTCTTAAGACGACTAATTTCTGCTGAGTGATTTTTCTTTAATTTTTTAAGATACCTTTCAGCATTTTCGTCCATGGCTTTCTGCACCACATCTTTAAACCATGGTGCAGAAGATAAATCTTCCAATTCTTCAAATGTAAGCGATACATTTGAACTTAATTCCATTATTCTAGCAAGTCTATTTTGATAGATGCTGGTCGGAATCTTTAATCTTTGTAGTTCCGATGTTACTACGGCATCAACAGATTTAAAGTCCTTTGCTTCATAAATCGAATTCCATTCTTTTTTAAGGACATTTTTCTTATACCATTCAATCAGTTGATTATCAGAGGTTATGTCGATTTTGCCATCTTCTGGGATATTTATATCTTCTAAAAGGTATGTGTTGTCCTTGTAAGTTATCAGAGATGAACTTACTTTAGACAGTTTCCAAAATGGGACAAGCCTTATCTCACGATCAAGTCTGTATATTTTGTCCCCACCAATAAAATATGTAATGTCCTCACACGGTAAAAGATTTTCACTCAAGAGCGTATTATAATTTTCCCCACCATCTTCACCCATTATAGTATTGAGTTCTTTTAGTCTGTCGGCATAAATATATGGCTCATCTTTCCAGTCCCAAACATAATCCTCGCCATTGATTATATTTGGATTGTTATTTGGCTTAACACAAAGGCAGACACACTCGCTTTCCCAATCTGGATGATGCTTCAAAAAATCAAAGGCAAATACACAACCTCTAGTAGGAAAAACTGTATTTCTGTCGTCTGCTTGTACTGGAATAAATACGCCTGTTTCGCGATCTGACAATCCGATACCGATTATCTGAGCATTCTGGGACGCACCCATTCTGTTCACAATTCCAATAACATCATATTTATTATAATCCAAAGTAGCCATATTTATTGTTTGTTTAATAGTTTCACTGCTATATTTCTTTCGCCAGTATTGCTCTTTTCCGTTAAATGGAATTGCGCCCAACGTGTAAGAATTCCTGTGTCGGTTTCTGACTTGCCTTTGATTTTGAACATAGAGTAATCTAGTCCTGCTATTCCTTCCTCAGATTTAGCCGCCAACCATTTTCGTTCTTTACAAGAGAATAACCATTTAGTATAAGACTCATTCCAAGACGGATTAATTAATTCCGGACTAATAATCTCAAATTCTATCTTCTTAAATCCAGGGAATTTAATGTCGTGAGATCCAGAAGATAGAAAATTCAAGTCCAAATATCCATCAACAGGGCCTTTAGGTGGTCTCTTCCCATCAATCCAGAAAAGGCTATTCTTAGACATCGAAAGAAAAGGAGCTCCGCCAAGTAAAAACTGCATTCTTCCAATCTTCAATCCTCCTTCAAGTCCAAAGAATTTTTTCTCTGTATAAAGGTATGCCAGATTATGCGAATATTGAAATCTGTATATTTTGATTTTACTATTTGTATAAATCGGCCTAAGATGGGAAAAAGGATCCTCCATCGAGTACTGATAAACAGAGTTGTTCCCCATAATAACTACAGCCATGCCGTCTTCAAATATTGTTTTTCCATCCTTGTCCTGACGTTCAAGATAACGAGTCTCTTCCCAATATCCTTCATATTCTTCATTCTTGCGGAACAATATGATTTTATCTCGTTTGAACGAATAGAAAGTCTCAATGGAAGATTTAGAAAAACAATCCCAGTCAATCTGTTTTTTCAGTTTCATATATTTATCTCTAACATCAATATGCCCTTTTTCAGATAAGTATATGAAATATTGTTCTTTTGATACCTTTGAATATCGATTACTTTCAATATCCAAGTATTTCCCATCCCACCTTAAGTAGAAGTTATATACTTGCTTGTATGCGTCAGGTAGATAATCTTGATTCTCGACAAGTCGGCGACCATGATGACTGGTATAGACATAGTTTGGAAGCGACTTTTTCCAAAGAATCTTCCAGAAATCGTGTTCACTAATATCCTCTCCTGGTTGTAGATTATGTTTGACGAAATAATAAGCGATAGTTTTTAGATCCTTTTGAGTGAAAACCCTTGACGCTTGCTGTACTGGATACTGCACATATCTCCAAGGGCCAGGGCTAGGTCGGTACTCAACTATCTGGAAATCGTTCTTTCTACACCAGGAATAAAAAGCCTCCCAAAAGTTATCTTGGTTGGTTTCCATCCAAGGTTTGAGTTCCTGATAAATGTCCAAGTTAAGAATTTGACACAGTCGTTCTCTATAATTACTTGAACTTATCTCTCCGGTGTCCTCTCTTTTAGTGGCGGCATAAAGTTGTATTGCAAGGACTCCTTTTACATGTAGATGATTCTCTTTTGATACTCTGTTCAAATTTAACCTCACATCTCTCAGCAGAGCATTTTCAGAGACCGCATGTTTTTTACAGAATTCATCAATAAAGGCTTGATCGACAATGAACGCGATACTCTCTCCTCTATTCTCTTTAGGAAAAATAGATTCATCTACATATTTGCAGAATTTTATGAAGATCGATTCCATCATTTATCTCAAGGTGTTTTTATTAATCCTGTTCGTCAATCCACTCTTTTAGTTTAGCTTGTAGCAACTGTTTGTCAGGAAGATATAGGGCATATTGCTGCGCATAGATATTGGAATCTTTCGGTAATGTAAGCTCAACCAATGCATCCTTCTTTTCTTTGCAAAGCAAAATTCCAATTGTAGGTTTCTCAAAATCTTGCTTGACATATCGATCGTAATAGTTGACATACATTTGCATTTGTCCTAAATCCTGATGAGCAAGTTTATCTACCTTTAAATCGATGAGTACGTAGCATTGCAGAAGCCTGTTGTAAAATACCAAGTCAACAAAGAAGTTCTCTTCATCGAATGTGAATCGCTTCTGGCGAGCTTCGAAAAGGAACCCTTTTCCCAGCTCTAATAGGAACTGTTGCAGTTTGTCAATTATAGCATTTTCAAATTTTGTTTCAGAATAAGATGCATCTGGTTTTAGTCCCAAGAACTCTAATGTCAAAGGATTCTTTATAATGTCATCCGGTTTATTGATTGTTTGACCTTCTTGTGCTAAACGCAAGATTGCTTCTTTATCTTTGCTGAGTGCCAAACGCTCATATAGACTTGAATTGTACTGTCGTTGCAGTTGACGTACACTCCAATTTTGGTTCTTAGCTTCAATTTCATAGAATCTTCGTTCGTCAGCAGACTCCATGCGCATTAAAACAACATAATGCGACCACGATAGAGTAAACGGGTATGCAGAATCTAATTTCTGCGATGTCGCAGTTTTTTGAATTTGGGCTACGCTGTAGCCCGAATCTTCAATAGTCAATTGGGGCGACAGTGTAGCCCCAATCTTGTTAGCTGAATAGATTTGATAAAATTTGCGACACTTTTTTAGAGTGTCAACTGACCATCCTTCGCCCAATCGTTCAGTCAATATCTCCGAAACACCTTTCAGCAGTTGCTTGCCGTATCTCGCACGATCTTCTCCTTCTTGCACTACCTCTATAATCACATGTCCTATCTCATACTTAGTGATAACTTCGGTAATGTCTACAATTCTGTTAATGTGCTGCCGAGCATCCTTTATCAGTCGCTCAATGCGTTCTGCCACGTTTATAATAATGTGCTGATCTATATTCTGTATATTACTCATGGTCTTTAGTGCTATTCTTACTAATCAATTCCTGTACTGTAACGCCTAAACATTCCGCT
Organism: uncultured Bacteroidales bacterium; assembly: GCA_944321745.1. GTDB lineage: Bacteria > Bacteroidota > Bacteroidia > Bacteroidales > Paludibacteraceae > QVMH01. The sequence goes on along the minus strand of CALUML010000207.1, from coordinate 337 downwards.
ATTTGGAATAATGTCTCAAGGCTCGGCTGGCTGGTGTTAGTGCACCATTTGGAAACGGTTGCCTGATCTTTCCCTAATTGCTCCGCTAACCATCGGTTGGTACGTTTCGTCTCAGCAAGTACTACTTTTAGCCTATTCATCTCTCTATTCATGCGTCATATTTTTATCTGTATGCTACAAAGATAGCAATAGTTCAAATATTCTGATATAAAACGCTAAAGGTTTCTTTTATTTTTCAAATGTTTTGCGTTTTAGTCAAAAATAATACTTCGTTAAATTAACATCTAATCCATTGATAACAAATAAGTTAATTAATAAAATTTAGCAGAATAAAATA
>CALUML010000206.1 GCA_944321745.1 uncultured Bacteroidales bacterium | reverse complement strand
CCGTACATGTTTTCCAGCGTCACCGGGTATTCACCCGCCTCGTTCAGCGTAAGGCCGTTCCATTCATACGGCAGGTCGGCTTCGCAAATGTCCACCGTTTCCTCCGATGTTTCCACCGAAGCCACCAGGAAGTCGAGCACGTAGATGCTGTCGCAACCGGCCACGGTCCGCAGGCTGTCGTAGTACACGCCCGTTTCAGTCAGGTCGCGCCCATGCCAAGTGTAAGGCAGCTGGTCGGGGCAAAGCCGGTGTGTTTCCTCGAACAGGTAGGAGCGGTTCACCGTGAGGGTGAGCACTACCACGCTGTCGCAACCTCCTACCGAGGAGAACGACATGCGGTGTTCACCGCTCGTGAGTTCGTCACCGGACAGGTTGAAGCCGTACTTTTCATACACGTCGCCTTCGCACGCTTCATCTTCCAAATAGGTGTAAAGCGTTTCGGTTACGGTGAGGTGCAGGTGGATGATGCTGTCGTTGCCCATCGTGCCCGCCGGACGCAACGCCTCGCGGGTGAACTCATGCACGCCTTCCTGCTGCAACGAGTCAGCATCCAGGTTGAAGCCATGTCCGCGATAGGAATAGCCCTTGCATACCTGGTCGTACACGTCGTAGTCTTCCCAACGTCCCAGGCGGAGGTCATCGATGAGCAGTTGCGTATTTACCGCATTCGAAGCTTTTAAGGCAAAATGCTTGGCCGGAATGCCTTCCAATTGCGCTTCGTAGTCGCGCATCGAACCTTTTATCGGTTCATCATCCCACTCATCATCCATGCCTTCAATCGAATCCAGCGGGATGAACGTGGACGGATCTGCTGCATCGGTCATCACCCCGACAATCAACCGACTGGAAGATGCCGCCATGTGGCGCAAATAGAACTGTACGTGGAGGTCTTTCAACACTTCGGGGTCAAATTCAGGACTAATGACCATGGAATAGTAATCATCAAAGCGACTGCCACCCAAGAACAATGCACCATCGCTACCCTTATACCCCAGGTTGTCGTGGAAACCTGCATAATATCCACTATCTGCCACGTATGGCACATAATACTGCCAACTCATATTGTTATGCTCGTACGTACCGGTCTGTTGAAGTTCATATTCTTCTTTCGCATACTTCGTCATACTGTTCCACTTGAGCCAGCAGGGCGGATAAGCGTAATTGCCGAAGCCCAGCCCTTCGAAGTTTTCCAGCACGGGGAAGTTCACCATTGCCATATCGCAAGCGGTAGAGAACGGCATTTCCGCCCATCCGCTGCCGCCGTCGGCCTTCACATACATATAATATAATGTACCGGCCGAGAGGCCTTCGATGGTGGCGGGCAGTTCATATACGGTCTGTTCTTTCACATAATCGGTGGCACTTTCCACTTGCGTAGCATCCATCGGCTTGTTGAAGAGGCGCACCGTGTACGAAGTGGCATTGTAGCTCAACCAATCCACCGTGGCCGTGTTCTTCGTCACGCTTTCCAAGCGCAGGAATTCCGGCGTGGTGGGAGCCGTGCGTACAAAGGAAACGCTATCCACGGCAAACGGCACACCCTCATCGTTGTTTTCGCTATAGAAAGCAAACTGGTAAACACCTGCCCTGCTATGGGGTACTCTCAACGTGCGCTCAAACTGTTGCCACGTGTCATCTGTCAAGCTCTCTACTCCCAACTCATCAGCCACCAATATCGTGTCTTTCCTTTGGAAATAGTCGAAGTCGTCCGTTTGATCGCTTATCTTTAGCGAGTCGGGTATCAAGAATGCACCCAAGAAATAGTTGATGCCATCCCCTGTGCCTTTCCATTTGAACGATATGTTATAAAGTCCTTCCGTCACGTTGACCCGTGTATAAGCAAACGTGTAGTTCTTGCTGGTCGAGCCTTCATACGAACTGGTGACACCGTCATCTTTGGAGAGGTAGAGGCTACGCCCGTTTTCTTCCGCCGAAACGGCACTACCTATCGCCCACTTGGGATAATTGGCACTCCGGTGCTGTGCAGTGATTTGCCACAATTTGTCATCGCCTACCTCTTCGAAAGCCGTTTCAATCGGCAGTTCCAGCGGTGTCTGCAAGGTGCGCACGGTGAACGGGCGCAGCCACGGGCTGACTTCTTCATCGGAGCAAAGGGTGCGTACCCGGATGTCGTAGTCGGTGAGTTGCTCCAACCCGTTGATGATGCAGAACGTGTCGATCACCACCACCGAGGTATAGTCCGCTTCCGCGTCTATGTCAAAGCCCGTCAGGCCGTAGCGCACTTCCCAGCGGTCGGCACCGGCACGATCCCAGCTTACCACCAGCGAAGTGTCGGACAAGGCCGCCGCCTGCGCGTTGATGGGCAGTTCGCACGAGGTGTTTTCTTCGATGTTCAATTCACCTATGAACAGGATATGTCCATCGCTTACTTTGAAAGCAAGACTTTTACCCGTTCCTTCATAGTTTTCAAACGGCACGCGGTATTCCGTCAACTCGTTCGCATTTTCCATAACCAGCGTGTCCAGCGGTACAAAAGTTGCCGTATCCTTCTGATTGGAAGCAATACCTACCACCAGTTCGCGACCAGCGGCAGAAGCACCCGCCTTGAATCGCGCCCGGAGCGACTGCATGTTGTCCGTGTCGATTTCGGGCGTGGCGGCATAAGCCATGTAGCCGGAAACGCTGCTCCCGTACATGTAGAGCATATTGCCGGATATGACACCGACAAACTCATCCGGGAACGAAGAATTTTGCTGGGACATGATGTAAGGATAGAACGTCGAGGAAGTTTCCGTCCCCATAGCACGATACCAACACGTGGGGAACGATGTGTTGCGCCCACTGGAGGCCGTACCATACGAACTGAAGTCTTCGTAATACGGCACTTCCAGCTTCATGTCGCACTCGGTGTGCAGCACCACGCCCTGCGGGAAGTAGACCGTGCCACACGACGGGGTGAGGTAGAACCAATATTCGGTATCCGCCGTCAGGCCTTCGAGCGTGCAGGTCGGTGCGCTGGCCGAACCCGTCTGCACCTGGTACTTGGCCAACGAATCCACCGCCCCTTCTATCGACATATCCACCTGGGTATTGGTTAGGATGTAGTTCCACGAGTTGCTGGCAGCATTACCCGCTTTCCAAGTCAACGTAGCCGTGTCACTACCCAAAGCCGTTACCTCGATGTCATAAGCCGAAGCACAAGCCGGAATGTCCTCAATGACAATGTCATCCACGTACAGCTTATTGCTGTTTGTGGTGTACGTTTCCTCATCCGTCCACGACTTGAAGGCCACAAACTGTACGCCTTCGTATTCCGAGAAGTTCACCAGGTGGGCAAACCAGTCGGACACATAGTTGGAGTAAAGCGTATCGACTGGGACAAAAGTCGACACATCCGACCAGTCGGACATGACACCCACCACCAGCGGGAACGAACGGCTGGTGTAAGACGCTTTATGGCGGAACGTCATTTGCTTGCCCTGCAGATTTTCAATAAGTGGCGAGATGGCCCATACCTCGGTAGTACCATCGTCCGAATCATAGAAGGGGTCGAGTTCCAGTGCCATGTTCGCATCGGCGGCAGTACCGGCGTTGTTGACACACGGATAAACAAGGTCTCCCGCAGCCGGTGCGCCGGTCAGCGCATTCACATAGCTGCTCCAGCACAACTCGGTGATGTCGGTTTTGGCTTCGTAGTCCGAGAAGTCATCCTCGTAGCTGCTCATCCGTCCGCACAGCGTGGTGAACGAAGTGCTGGCCCAATAGCTGCCACCGTCCTCGCCGCAGGTACACTGCACATACACGTAGTAGGTGGTGTTCGGCTGCAAGTCGGTCAGCGCATGGCGACGCTGGTCAAGCGAGTCGAGGGTCAAGAGGTCGGCTTCCTCCATGTCCGGCACAATGGGCTGGGTCGAAACCTTCAAGTTGTAGTATTCCGCATCTGCCGGGTCACTCCACGACAGATTGGCCTGCGTGTCCGTAATGCCCAGTGCCATCAGGTTTTCCGGCATGGCACACGCCATATTCGGGTTCGTGATGACTACATCGTCCAAGTAAACCGCATTGGAAGAATTGTTTCTGAAGGTACTGAAGGCCACATATTTTCCTTCCCCTTCATAGGCTGACAAATCAACCGTGCATGGCATCCAGTCGCTGGATACCCGCACAATCGTATCCATCGGAACAAACGAATCAATGTCGGTCACATCGTCCATGACCCCAACAATTACTTGCCCGCCGGAAGTCGTCATCCTAACCATGAACGAGACTGTCAGCGTGCTGATGTCGTCCACATACAGTTCGGGAGTCGCTATCAGGTTGTAGTTGGTTGTCGAACCGCCACTGAGGTACAATACCCCCGGCTGGCTGTATATGTAACCGTCCAACGAAATGGTGTACACATACGGATAATTTCCATTAGCTTTCACCACGTTCCAGCAATCGGGACGCACGCTGCTACCCGTTCCGTACGTGTCAAAACTATCCCTGAACGGCAGCGAGTAATACGGGCACAAGGTCTGGAAGTACACTTCCTTGGACCATTCGCCCATTTCAGTTTCGCTGCACACGGCCTGCACGTACCAGTAATACATGGTGAGCGGACGCAAGCCCGTTACCGTAAGCGTGTCATGCTGCACGCGACCCTCGTACATGTCGCCCGGCTGGGTCGTGGGGTCGATGGGTTCAGAAGACACTTTCACATTGAACGCCCCAGCCCCGTAGCCATTCCAATTCAAGAAAGCCGAATAGGCATCTTCTTTCGCCACGAGGTCGCGCGGGGTGCGGCAGGCAGGTATCGGCTCGATGACCACGCTGTCCACCAGGAAGCTGGCACCTTGCTTTTCCGACATCAGAACAATGTACTTGGCATCGCCCTTGCCTGCATAAGCATCGAACGGCATTTCAAAGTATTCCCACACTCCTTTTTCTTCCACCGCCAATGTGTCGATGGGGAAGATGGTTTCATAATCGGCAGCATCCACAATCGCTCCTACCACCAACTTACCGGTAGCCACCGGCGAATAACCTTGGAAACGTACCTGCACCTTGCTGAGGTCTTCTACATCGAGCATGGGCGATACGGCTGCATTGTAATAGGTAGAACCCTGTGCGTAAAATTCCAATGCTGCCTTACCATTATAATAGGTTTCCGTGTTGAGAGCCGGGAAATCCGCATTGTTACCCGTGTTGTTGGTCAGCTTCGTCCAGCAGCCGGGGAAGTATTCCGACTCGTCGAAGTATTCCAGCACGGTCAACGGCTGCCGGGCGCACTTCGTGGTGAACGTGCCCTTTTGCCATTCATCGTTACACGGCGTGCGCAGGTAATAATAATAGGTGGTGGAGGGCTGCAAGCCCGTCATCTTGTACGAGAGGGTGTCTATCTGCCCGTCGAACACATTCGCCGTCTGGTTGGCTATCCTGTCGTCCGCCACGTCAAACTCGGTGGTCGATAGCTTCAAGTCCCAGGCCTCCGTGTTGTAGCCGATGAAGTTCAACTCGGCATCCGTGTCGTTGATTTTGTCCACCGTCACGTCTATCGGGGTCATGCACACCACGTTCTTTTTGAAGAACACGCTATCCACGGCAGCTGCCGGGGGGTAGCTGGTGTTCGTGCTGGTGTTGTTCGTCCAATAGAACAACAGTTTGTATTTACCAGCCTCGGTGAACATCTGCGCCGTAAACACGGTGTCCTGCCATTCGGACTGCAAATTGTATTTGCCGCCCAAGGTCACCCACCCGCTCGGCGTGGCCGTGGCAGAAATGCCGTTTTTGTCACCCGGTTCGATATAGATAGAATCAGGCACGATGAATGCCCGCATGAAGTCCGCCGTACCTTCGCCCTGCGCTTTCCAAGAGAACCCGATATCGTACAAACCCGGTTCGGCCATGTCGATTACACGGTAGGCGAATAGGTAAGGCTGCGGCGACCCGCTGGCATAGCTATTGTCGTTCGTGGGCATGGTGACGTACAGCGAGCGGCTTCCTTGCTTCTTGGTAGCCGTGCCGATGCGCCAAGCATTGACAAAATCCTCGTTGAGCAATGTCCACTGGGCGTTGTCCGCTTCGTCCTCGAACGTGGCCTCATAGGGCAGCATGGCCGCCGTCTGCTCAGTGGTGAAGGGCAACGGGCCTGCCCAAAGACTGGTAGTGCCGTCATCTTCCTTCACCCGCACGTAGAAGTCGTAGGTGCGGTTGGCTTCCAAGCCGCTTATGGTGGTGGTCGTGCCCGTTACGGCCTGCGTCTTGTTAGCCGGGTCGTTAAACGAAAGGCCTTCGCCTCCATACAGCACTTCAAACTTCGAAGCATCCGACTGCCAGGAGAGGTTCACCGTGGCGTTGTCCACCAGTTCGCCTGCCAAGTCGGTGGGAGCGGAAGCACCTCCGGCTTCTTCTACGTACACATCATCGATGTAAACGGCAGACTGGCTCGTCAACGATGTATTATAATTGGTCAGGATGGCAATACGTCCTCCCTCACCTTCGTACTGGTCAAAATGCACAATCACTTCCCGCCATTCTGTTGTCTTGTCCACAATGACCGAATCTATAAAGGTGTAAGTATCGTATGTAGCCTTCGACAAGCTATCACCCGTCACAACCCCTACCATCAATTCATACCGATAGGAAGCGCTGTTTCCTCTTATCTTGAACCGCAACTGCAAATCCTGTATGGGGGTCGTGAACTCGGGCAACGCCACCATGGAATACTGGCCATCATTTCCACGCATACGTACCCTCAAAGCACCTGGAGCAGAGTAATACTTGCCCGACTCGGAAGTAATCTGCGGTTCGGCTACACCAGCCGAAGTCCCATCCGAGAAGCGCATCCAGCCTCTGGCAAAGGCAGCATCGTACACATTACTTGTCCCGGTGGGGTTCGTTTCGTATTCCGCATCGAAGCCCTGGTAATAGGGCACGGGGAAACCGGCGGCATCCACTTCCGTAAAGAAAATGCCCGCCTGCGACCACTTGCCCGCCACACCGTCGGCACAAATGGGTTGCACATAGGCGTAATAACCCGTTCCGCACGTCAACCCGTTCACCGTATGGGTCGGGGTGGTTTCCACCGTGCCCGTAAAGGCATCGCCATACGTAGTTTCCGGGTCGATGGACTTGGAAGATATTTTCAAATTCCAGCTGGTGGCATTCACACCGTTCCACGTAAGGGTGGCACCCGTGGCGGTCGTAGCCGTTGCTTCGGGGGGCAGCAGCTGCATCTCGCCGCAATCGCCTCCCACATCTTCCAATACAATGTCATCCAAATAATAATGGGTCGAACCTCGCGTTTCCAGGCCGGAAGCATAGAAGACAATGTACCTCCCTTTCCCGGTGTACTGGTTCAGGAGTAACACCTTTTCTTCATAATTATTTAGCTGATAATTTTTCAACACCGCAATTTCCTCAAATTCTCCTTCTCCAAAATCAAGTGCATTCGGATGAGTAGCCACACCAATGTGCAATTTGCCATTGGCATTACCGCTCATCATCTTAAAACGAAGCTGCTTGGTACTCCAATCCATATCAGAGACCAATGCGGGAGAGACCAAGTATGTTTCGGAATAAGCGGACAAATTGGAATTAGTGGTATGGAATGCATACATGTCTATCGCGTAAGTACCCGAAGCGGCATAAGAGCTGCCACTCCTGACATACGCGGCATCCCCGCTACTGGAACCTAAATCCTTTTGATAGCCTTTCCACGTACCACTTACCCCCACACTGGAAGTGCCTCGATTGGCCGACGGGTAGTTTTCGAAATCCTCACTGAAGCTTTCCACTGGCGCATAGTCGGTGGTGAAGGTGGCTTCCGTCCAGGGGGAAAGGTCGCCGTCACCGCAGTCGGACTGCACGTAGTAGTAATAGGTGGTTTCCGGCGTGAGGCCGTCCAACGCGTAGAAGTTATCCACCAAGCCGGTAGCTTCTTTCCAAGCCGGTTGGGTGAAGTCGGTAATCGCCGTGGGCGACACCTTCACATTGTACGTGGCAAAATCGTTCGGCCGTGTCCAGCTCAAGGTAGCCGACTCGGGGGTTACCTTGCCTGCCGTCATGCCCTGCAATGCCTGTCCGCACTGGATGGTGTTGCCCACCAGCACATCGTCCAGCACCACGCCGCGTCCTCCGTGGCTCACCGCCTCGAAGGCTAT
>CALUML010000205.1 GCA_944321745.1 uncultured Bacteroidales bacterium | reverse complement strand
CCCTTTCTTCGGCCCGGCTTCCGCCGGGGCCCGGTCCGGGGGGGTGGTCAGGTGGGTGTTGCGGGGGGGGCCGTCCACGAGGGCGACGGGGTGGCCGGTGGCTTCCACTACCGAGGCATCGTCGGTGAAGGCGGGGGAGAAGGGTTGCCCGTAGGCGCGGCGCAGCACTTCGGCACGGAACACCTGCGGGGTCTGCACCATCCGGTAGCGGGCGCGGTCGCAGGCGTGGCTGCCGTGTTCGTCCACCTGGCGGAGGCTGTCGGTCAGGGGCACGACGGGGATGGCCGCTCCCGTGCGTTCGGCGCAGGCGAAGCAGCGTTCGATGGTGTCGTGCGTCACGAGGGGGCGTACGCCGTCGTGCACGGCGATGAGGCCGGCGGACGGGCAGGCCGCCAGTCCGTTGCGCACGGAGTGGAAGCGGGTGTCGCCCCCGGCCACGACGTGGTGGGGTAGGGTGAAGCGGTGCTCGGTGCAAAGGTGTTGCCAACGCTCCATCTGTGCTTCGGGCAACACGACCACCAGCTCCATGCGGGGGTCGTAACCGGCAAACGCCCGCAGCGTGTGCATGAGCACGGGCGTGCCGCACAAGGGCAGGAACTGTTTGGGTACTGCGCCGCCCATGCGCTCGCCCCGCCCGCCCGCCACGATGATAACGGTCTTTTCCATAGGGGCAAAGGTACGTTTTCGCTTGCGAACGTGCAAGTACGTGGGCTGTTTGCTTTTTTACGCATCTTTTTCTATTTTTGCGTAAATCAATTTCTCTCCTAAAACAAGATTCGTATGCGTAGATACATGTTCTTGCTGGCTGCAATCCTGTATGGTTCCATATCGTTGTTTTCTGCTCCGAATGTGGTTCGGGCGCAGTTGGACTCCGTGTTGCGGGTGCTGGATGCCACACTGGACGAGAAAGAACGGTATGCCGAGCAAAAGGAACAGCGCATTGCCGGGTTGAGGCGTTTGTTGGACATGCCCGGCATCACACCGGAGCAGCGTTATGATACGAACACGCGCCTGTTCGAAGAATACAAGCAATACTTGCCCGATTCGGCCATCGTGTTCATGTTGGAAAATGTGAAGCTGGCCGATCAGCAGGGCGATCGGGTGCAGTCCGAGCGGGCACGCATACACTTGGCCTTGCTTTATGCGGTGGGTGGCCTGTACATCGAGGCGGCGGACATGCTGGAGTCGGTTCGGGCGACCGACTTGCCCCCAGCCTTGCAGGTGAGCTACTACGACACGTATAAACAACTGTTCAATGTGTATCCGAAAAACCGGGACAGTGCCCGTTACTACAAGCAATACCGTGACTCGCTGCTCGGATGTCTTGACCCGGCATCGGACAATTATAAGATAGTATATGCCGAGAAGCTCACCGGCTCCGGCCAGTGTCGCGAGGCGCGCGAGGTGTTGGTGCCCATGTTTGTGCAGCAGCATGAGGACACCCATTGGCGGGCCGTGCTGGCGTTTTCCATCGGCGAGACGTATCGCGTGGAGGGCGACTATGACCGACAGAAGCTGTATTATGCCCTGGCGGCCATCGGCGATGTGAAGAACGCCATCAAGGAAAATGCGGCCTTGCGCTTTCTGGGTATGGCTTTTTACGAGACGGGTAACGTGGAGCGTGCTTACCGCTATGTGCAGCAGTCGTTGGAGGATGCCGTATTCTCCAACGCCCGTTTGCGCACCATGGAGGTGTCGGAGGTGTTCCCGGTCATCGAGCAGGCTTACCAGCGGCAGCTTTCCGCCCAAAGTGAACGACGCTTCTTCCTGCTCATTTGTGTGGGGGTGCTTTCCTTGTTTTTAGTGGCAGCCGTGGTCTACGTGTATGTGCAGCTGCGGCGTATCACCCGCTTCCAGCGTTCGCTGGCGGCGGCAAACAAACAGTTGCATGACTTGAACCGCAGTCTGCAAGATACGAACAAGGCTCTGTCGGAAGCCAACCTGCTGAAGGAAACGTATATCAGCCAGTTCCTTGACTTGTGTTCCTTGTACATCGGTAAGCTGGAGAAGTACCAGCATGCGCTGAACAAGAAAGCCATGGAACACAAACTGGATGAGCTGTACAAGATGTTGAAGTCAAACGACATGATAGAAAACGAGGTGAAGGAATTGTACGCAGTGTTTGACCATGTATTTCTGCGCCTTTATCCCAACTTCGTGGCGGAGTTCAACTCGCTGCTGCTGCCCGGGGAGCGTTTCGAACTGAAGTCGAACGAGCTGCTCAATACCGAGTTACGCATCTATGCCCTCATCCGTCTGGGCATTACCGACAGTTCGAAGATAGCCGCATTCCTGCGTTATTCCGCCACCACTATCTACAACTACCGTACCCGGGTGCGTAACAAGTCGGCCGTGCCACGTGAGGAGTTCGAGAGCCGGGTTATGCGCATAGGAAGTGTCTCCCGTTGACTTTACGAGGTGGTGCACCGGGGCTTTGCTCCGGCATTTTTTACCTGCTTGGCTATCCCTGCATCTACTTTTTGCTCAATCGAATTTCTTTTATCCGATTGATAAATAGCATGTATTTGTTTCAGGTGGTCTATATTTTGTCTATATAGCCTTGTCGTCTTATAAGTGGGCTGCTATTTTTGCAGCACAAAGTTAACTGAAGTACTCATTAAAAAATGTATTATCATGAGGCGATTTTTTATCCTTTCCGTGTTTCTTTCTTTTATCATTAAGCTTATCATGAGGAAAAGACTATTTTTGTTCTTGGCCTTGTGTCTCGGGCTTTCATTGCCCGTGGTGCAGGCCGCCAACGACCCTGTGGCCGACCCGAAGGCCATCGTTCGGTCGGGTGACATGCGTTTCACGGTACTTACGCCCGAGATGATCCGCATCGAATGGAGCGACAAGCAACAGTTTGAAGACCGTGCTTCGTTCACCGTAATCAACCGCAAACTGCCTGTTCCTCCTTATACAAAAGAAGAAAAAGACGGATTCCTATACATCAAGACCGACAAGCTCACGCTGCAATACCGCATAGGGAGTTTTCCCGGCACATTCAACCCGCCCAGTTCGCAAAACCTGAAAATCACCTTTGAAATGGACGGACGCACAATCACCTGGTATCCGTGGAAGAAAGACCCGCTCAACCTGAAAGGTACTACACGTACTCTTGACGGATCGAATGGCGACAACAAGTTGGCTGAAATGGAAGATGGACTACTGTCTCGTGCGGGCTGGTATGTCATCGATGAGACACACCCTCGCGGAGATGGAAGCATCAGTCTGATGTTCGATGAACGCGAAAGCGGCATGGATTGGGTCAGCCAACGGAAAGACCCTGCCGCCATGGACTGGTATTTCATGGGATACGGACACAACTATAAAAAAGCATTGGGCGACTATGCAAAAATAGCAGGCCGGATTCCCATGCCTCCCATGTATGCTTTCGGTTACTGGTATTCCAAATATGAAAGGTACACCTCTGAGGATTTCCAGAACCTGGTCAACGAAATGCAAGCCAACGGACTTCCTCAGGATGTCATGGTCATTGACATGGACTGGCACCATTCAAACCCGGATCTCGATGGCGGCATTGGGGGATGGACCGGATGGAGTTGGAACAAGAACCTGATTCCCGACCCCAAAGGACTGCTCGACTGGCTGGACGAAAGACACTTGAAAGCCACGCTCAATCTGCATCCAGCCTACGGGATAGCCGACTACGAGGACAACTATGACAAATTGTATGCCGACCTGGAGTCACGCGGCATGGACATGACAGCCGACAGCATCATTGACAAGGGAAACAGAAACACTATCAAGTGGAATCTGGAAAACGAAGATTTTTACGAAGCATTTTTTGAAAATATTTTACGCCCGCACGAAAACATCGGGGTGGACTTCTGGTGGCTTGACTGGCAACAATGGCTGCTTGCACCTAACGAAGACAAACTAAGCAACACATTCTGGTGCAACTACGTATTCTACAACGACATGAAGCTGCAAAAGAAAGCACGTCCCATCATATTCCACCGTTGGGGCGGTTTGGGCAGCCACCGTTACCAAATAGGATTTTCCGGCGACTCGAACAGCAACTTCCCCACGCTGGCTTTCCAACCCTACTTTACTGCAACCGCCTCAAACGTGGGCTACGGTTATTGGAGCCACGACATAGGCGGACACTACCAAGCGGACAACGACAACGACCCGGAACGTTTCCTGCGCTGGATACAATATGCCGTTTTTTCACCCATCGTGCGCACCCACAGTTCGAACAACCCCAATGTGGAACGGCGCATGTGGAAGTATCCGAACTTTCCTTTGATGAAAGAAGCGATAGAACTGCGTTATGCCATGGTACCTTATATTTATACGCAAGCCCGCATTGCCTACGACACCGGCATTTCCATTTGCCGCCCGTTGTATTACGACTGGCCCGATGTTAACGAAGCCTACAAGCATGGCGAAGAATACATGTTTGGCGAAGATATTCTGGCCGCTCCCATTGTGACACGCTCCGATGCAAACGGCAACAGCATCAAACACATTTGGCTACCCGAAGGGAAATGGTACGAAGTTACCTCAGGTGAAGTGCTCGAAGGCGGACGTACCCACACACGCACGTTCACGCAAAGCGACATCCCGCACTATTACCGGGAAGGGGCCATCATTCCCCATTTCCCGAAAGTGTCGCATCTGAAAACACGCCCCGACACACTCATTCTGCGGTTTGCCCCGGGAACACAAGGCGAATTGAACTATTATGAAGATGAAAACGACAACGACAATTACGAAAACGGTGCATATACATTCACGCGTGTCACCCAGGAAGTGACAGGAAACGAAGGAACATACACCATTTATCCGACCGAAGGGCAGTTTGAAGGTATGCCCAAAGAGCGTGCCTACGAAATTGTCCTGCTGGCAGTGAACCGTCCGGAAACGGTTACCGTTAACGGGCTGCCATACAGCGAATCAGACTATGCGGAAGCAAGCACCTGGATATACAATGCCGACACACGCACAGTCCGGATACAAATTCCGACAACATCGTGCAGCGAAAAAACCGAAATTGTCGTTGGCTTCAGCCAAACGAGCGCATTGCCCGAAACATCCGAAAAGGGCAACAAAGCCTCCTTGTACTGGTCCAGAGAAGAACGCCATTTGCAGGTAAGTTTTTCCAAAACTTGCAATAAGGTTCGGTTGAAAGTTTTCGACCTGACGGGAAAAACGGTCTCGTCTGTCCGTCATGAAAACGTACAAAACATATCGTTCTACTTGCCCTCCGAATTACCTGAAGGCGTATACACACTCGGTCTCACTTACGACGGAAAACATGAGACAGAAAAAATAATTATGTAACTTTTTAGATGAATAACAACATGAAACAATTATTATCATTCTTGTTATGTGCCTTGGGATTTGTTGGTCTGTCGGCACAAGACTATTCTCAAGTGTATCTGATTGGCGGTGCCGCCCCCAACGGCTGGTCGAACGACAAGGCGGAAGCCATGACGCTTGTCTCGTCAGATGAAGAAAGCGCCGTGTTCTCATGGACAGGGGTTTTGAAGGCAAGCGACTTCAAGTTCATAAACGCATTGGGCACATGGAACCCCAGTTTCAACGCCACCACCGAAAACGAACAGGTGGAAATAGGTAAAGAGCATAAGATAAGATACATCCAGAATTATGACAATAATAACCCCGATTATAAATTCGTCATGCCGTTCAGCGGTGTATTCAAAGTGACGATTGACTTGAAAAAACTGACCATGTGTGTCACCGAGGAAACAGGCGAAGGAATCCCTTCCGAGTTATGGGCAACAGGGTCGGCTATCCCCGGCGGCACGGTCAAACTTTCCGCTTTACCTAATCAAGGGACGTTTTTCTATGGAGGCGAACTGTTGCGAGGCGACATAAAGTTCTCTACCACGGAAACTCCCGGTGAGGACACACAATATCTCATACCTTACGAGGAGGCCGTAGACATCACCGGCAACACCCAATTTGTGTTCACTAACGACAACTCCCTGCCCGGCTGGACCGTCCTTGTGGATGATCCAACCTACAAAATACACATAGATGTATTTGGAAAAGAAGTTGATGCAGCCATACACAAATCGCAAGACATGCTCTACATAGTGGGTGGTGCTGTGGCATCCGGTTGGGAGATATTGAATGCTGTCCCGTTCGAAAAAGACCCGGCAAATCCCGACTTGTTCATCTTCGATGGCGAACTGAGGATTTATCCGGAACACGTGGAAAGCAACCTGTTCAAAATTGTGGGACAATTGGATTGGGGTCCCTATAGTCTGCATCCTTACAATGCAAATGAGCCCCTGCTGGAATCAACGCATGTGAGAGAAGGTGGTGACGACACGAAATGGATGATAGATGAAGACAAACAAGGACGTTATATCATCAAGGTCAACACCTTCCTTGAAACTATAGAAGCACAGTTTGTACCGGAAAGCAGCAAGGTACAGCCGACCGATGAAGACAAACTGCTCGTGTTGTCAACTCCCGATGGTATCCGAGTTATCATGCAAGATAATTTATCGGCACTCTCCGCACAGCTTATTGGCATGGATGGACTGCAAGTGGAAACCATCAACAACGCAGGAAATGATTTCGTACTCGGCAACCATGTGCCAAAAGGCATTTATCTCCTAAAAATTGACGTTGGAGAAAAACAATTCGTACAACGGGTTATCATAGGGAAGTAGACTGAATAGCAGGCAGACAAAACAAGGCATACGAATGGGCCAACGAACGAGAATATGAATTCGTTGGTCCATTCGTATGTTTGTAACCAAACCTGTTCTTCTGCCACGCTCTGTTTTCAACCCACATTGGCCCCTTGACAAGACTGGAAGTGTATCGACAGAAAATATCAAAAAAAGTTTTCTTTTTTTTACTTTCAACTTTCGCTATCTTTTCATAAGACAGGAGGCGGTTCGGCATATTCAAGCTGAAAACTGCGTTTTCGCTTGCTTCTGCACTCACCTTTCGCTATCTTTGCACGAGAAACCCAAACACTCTTGTCATGTTACACCGACAGAAAACGCTACTTTTAATATTTGTATGCTGTTTTTCCTCCGTGCTCCATATTACAAGAACTCGACCAAACCATTGATAAAAAGGATACATATGTAAAACAGAAGGAAGAGCATATTGCCGCTTTGGAGCAGATACTCACCATGAACGACATATCTGCCGACATTCGCTATGCGACCAATACGAAATTGTACGAAGAATACCTGCAATTCAAGCCCGATTCCGCCATTTTACTCATGCAGGAAAACCTCGATTTGGCAGAACAGACCAATAACCGGCAATGGAAGGACGAGAGCATGATAAAGCTGGCATCCTTGTATTCGGTAGGAGGCCTGTATTTGGATGCCGAGCAATTGTTGGATTCAATAAACCCGGCCACTTTGCCAACCTCACTGAGGATTGTTTATTACGATGTCTATAAACAACTTTTCGCTTTTTATCCGGCCACACCAATGAGCAAGACCAAATACCGTCAATATCGGGATTCGTTACTTGCCAACCTTGACCCCGCCTCTAACAACTACAAAATAGTTTATTCGGAAACTCTTACAGAACAAGGCAAGACCCGTGAAGCCCGAGATGTACTGCTTCCCATGTTTGAAAAAGAGACGGAAGACACCCATTGGCGAGCCATGTTGGCTTTTGCCATTGGCGAAACCTACCGCATGGAGAACGACTACGACGGACAAAAGAAATACTATGCCATTTCCGCCATAGGCGACATAAACCCAAATCGGTCATTAGACCATTCGTAGAATATCTTTGCCTGCTTTCCGTCTTGTGACGGCGTTTTTTGCCGCCTTTCCTCTCGGCATAGCCCGCTATGCCTTCGAGAAAAGCCAACAAAAACCGCTCGCCACAAGAACAGAAATCAGACAAAGCCTAATGACCGATTTGGGATAAAGAATGTCATCAAGGAAAACGCATCACTGCGTTCGCTCGGCATGGCCTTTTACAAGACGGGCCATGTGGAACGCGCCTATCGCTACGTACAGCAGTCCATGGCGGATGCCGTGTTTTCCAACGCGCGTATGCGGACCATGGAGGTATCACAAGTTTCCCCATTATCGAACAGTCGTTTCGAGAAAAAATCTTTTCACAAAGCCAACGCAGGTTCTATCTGTTGGTTTGCGTAGGGGTACTCTCATTCTTCCTTGTGTTGGCGATCGTCTATGTCTACATTCAGTTGAAAAGGTTGAATCGTTTCCAGTGTTCACTTTCAGCCGCCAACAAGCAACTCCACGACCTGAACAAAACTCTGCAAAGCACAAACAGGGCCCTGTCGGAAGCAAATTTACTGAAAGAAACATACATCAGCCAATTTCTCGACATATGTTCCATGTACATCGACAAATTAGAGAAATACCAACATTCGTTAAACAGAAAAGCCTTAGAACGCGACTTCGAAGGCTTATGCCGAACATTGAAATCGAAGGACATGATAGAAAACGAGGTGAAAGAATTGTATGCTACCTTCGACCACATTTTCTTACATCTCTACCCTCATTTTGTTGAAGAATTCAATGCCTTGCTCTTGCCCGATGAGCGTTTCAATCTGAAGACGAACGATTTGCTCAATACCGAGCTACGCATATTCGCTCTCATGCGCCTTGGCATTAGCGACAGTTCAAAAATAGCGGCTTTCCTTCGTTATTCGGCTACCACCATTTACAACTACCGCACCCGAGTCCGAAACAAGTCGGCTGTACCTCGTGATGAATTTGAAAACTATGTAATGAAAATAGGAAGTGTATCTTCTTGATGCGGAGAAGCCCTTTCCAAAAGTTCATGAAACCCACAAGAAACATTCCACATAGCAGCCCAAACAAAAGCCGAATGGTATCTTACCGAAAAAAAATGAATGACATAACCTTTTTCCCATATCCAAATATCCGCAACATTCTTACAATTGTTTGCGCACATGCCAAAATACGGGAAATATAGAAAAACAACCGTATTTCCCGGATATTTCCATCTACTTTTTCAGCCGAATCATATTTACGTAACACAAAGGAAAACAAGTCATTTCACATTTATATCATCTATATTTTCTCTATATATATTTGCATTTCGTATACCTCGTACATAATTTTGTCAATACGAAACGGAAACAACAATTTCAAACTATCAATAAAAAAACATGTCATCATGAAAAAGAGTTTATTTTCTTTTCTAACTGCCATTTTCCTAGGCAGTACGCTTTCTTTATCTGCAGTAGATAATCTGTACATTGTGGGCAATGCCATTGGCGATGGTGTTGGATCGAATGTGTGCAACTGGAATGGAGAAAACGCTCCTTTAATGTATGCAGAGGGTAACGATGTGTTTTCTTGTACCGCCTACTTCACAGCCGATAAGAATTTCAAATTTATGGAAACACCCACTTGGGGAGGTCAGTATTACAACGGTGCAGGTGCCACCGGTTACCTGACTGTAGGCACCAATGGCACATTGACCAAAGATGGAAACGGAGACTACCAATTCATGATGCAAGAAAGCGGATGGTATAAAATCACCTGCGACTTGCAAAACCTGACCATCAAGGCAGAGAAAAAAGACAACGGTGACGAGCAACCTTTGCGATACCAGGCTCTTTACCTTGTGGGAGGTGCGGCGCCTGGCGAATGGAATGTAGAAAAAGGCATTCGTTTGGAAAACCAAGGCAACTCCCTCTATGCGGGCGAAACCTTTTTATCGGCAGGCGATTTCAAACTGACCGTAAATCAATTCCTTGGACTTGCCAACGAGTATTCCTTCTTCCGCGATGCTACCGACTCCGGAAAAGTGAGCCGTGATGCCACCGATGACCGCAAGTGGAGTGTACCGGAAGCCGGTTATTACACGCTCACCGTCGATTTGTCGACCTCCAGTATCTCATTCGTCAAAAACGAAGAATGCGGTCTAGACCTCTTCGTAATAGGCGATGCGACTTTTGGCGGTTGGAGTACGAACGATGCGCCCATGATGGACAAAAAAGGCCATGTCTATACCTATTATGGTTATATGAAAGCGAATGCTGAATTTAAATTCCTGACGGTACGTGAATTCGGTTGGAGCAACCACATCCAATTAATCAATGCAGCCGGAGAAACTTCAACCATTCAAGATTCTCAAGCTACATTGAAAGCGGCTTTTGAAGTAAAAAATGGCAACAACATCACAAACGACCATAAATTCAAATTAGCGGAGGCCGGTAATTACAAATTGACATGCGACTTGAACACCTTGACCTTGACGGTGGAAAAGCTACCATATCAGGACAGCGAAATACATTATTCTGCCCTCTACATGGTAGGCACAGCCACTCCGGACAACGAACAATCCGAAACATTCCGGGATAAAGCTGTAAAACTCGTTTCCAATGGCGACAACACCTATACCGCAAATGATGTGGCCTTAACAACCGGCGTGTTCAAACTACTCAGCGCCTGCGACCTAGGCTGGAATACAATTCACCTTCATCCCACTGCGGACGATGCGACAAAAATAACCACAGATGCAACAGATGACCGTAAATGGAGCATCGAAACAGCCGGCCAGTATGACATTACCGCCAATTTGGCCAACATGACCATTTCCATAGTGAAACAAGAAGAAGGCCCTGGCACTGGTCTGGTTTTGTCTGAAACAGATGGAAACGTGCAAATTTCTTCCCACAATGGCACAATAGAAGTGTTTATGCCCGGTTTGTCCGCATCCTCTATTGACATCATGGATCTCTCCGGGAAAGTGCTGTATTCCATGTCCGGAGCAAACGACTATCTCTGCTTGGGTCATGACATGCAACAAGGTTTATACATTGTGTGCATAAATATCAACGGGCAAGTGACAGCTAAAAAAGTAATGGTGAAATAAATCCCGATAATGCGAATATTATCAGACTAGTATCTTTTGACGGGGGTGCTATGCACCTTCGCCAAAGATGTCTTTCCTAATAACTAAAAACAGACAGCATGAACATGAAACAAAACGTTTGGCAACATAGTCTCAAGCTATTGTGCCTGCTCATCCTCATACCTTTCTGCAGGTGCCTTTTCGCACAGGAAGGAGAGAAGGTCGTGACCGGCACCATACTTGACCCACAAGGCTTAAGTGTTATCGGAGCCTCTATCATGGTGGAAGGAACCACAACAGGAACGACTACCGATTTCGACGGTAATTTTTCATTGAATGTCACAGAAGGAAGCACCCTTGTCATTTCTTATTTGGGCTATACCACGCAACATATTGTGGTTGACGCCCGCACTCACTATGCCATTACACTTCATGAAGACCAACAGCAGTTGGAAGAAGTTGTTGTAATAGGTTATGGTACAATGAAGAAAAACGACTTGACCGGTGCCATTTCGTCCGTGTCATCGAAAGATCTGATGAAACAGCCATCGTCCAGCCTCGGTGCTGCCTTGCAAGGTCGTGCCACCGGCTTGCAAGTTGTTTCAAATGGTGTACCGGGTGACAATGTATCCATGAAAATACGCGGTGTAGGCTCCATTGTCGGGAGCGACCCTTTATTGGTGATTGATGGTGTGCCGACCGATGTACCATTGAACATGATCAACATGGACGATGTGGAAAGCGTCAACGTACTGAAAGATGCCTCTGCTACGGCTATCTACGGTTCGCGCGGTGCTTATGGAGTCATTATCATCACAACCAAGAAGGGAGAGGCCAACTCGACACCACGTATTAACTTCAAGGCATCTTATGGCGTAGAATCGGTTATGCGTACATTAAACCTGTTAAATGCCAAACAGTTTGCCTCTCTGCACAATGAAATGATGCTTGCCAACGGACAGCCACAATATGTAGCG
Source organism: uncultured Bacteroidales bacterium (assembly GCA_944321745.1). Lineage (GTDB taxonomy): Bacteria > Bacteroidota > Bacteroidia > Bacteroidales > Paludibacteraceae > QVMH01. Next base: position 11,690 of record CALUML010000205.1, on the reverse strand, counting down.
TTCAAAGATCCGGAAGCATTGGGTGTCGGAACCCGCTGGGTAGACGAGCTGTATCAAATGGGACAGATGCAAAACTATTCCATGAATTACTCGGGAGGAAACGAACGCACGACTTATTATGTATCGGCAGCCTATTTTAAACAGGAAGGTATTGTCCGCACCACCAACTACGACCGTTTCACCATCCAATCCAATTTGGACACCAAACTGTTCGATTGGCTGAAACTGGGCAACAAGCTGTCATTGAACCACGACATCAAAGGACGTGGCGAATATAACATTAAGAATACTATGCTGGCATTACCCACTCAGCCCATTAAAAACGAAGACGGATCTTGGGCTGGACCTGTAGGACAAACCATGTACGTGGGCGACATTACTAACCCCATAGGGAAAATGTTGACCAACAGTTCTACCACAAAAGGCTATAACCTTTTGGGCAACATCTATGCAGAAATAACCCCGTGGGAGTGGTTGACATTCAAATCGGTGGCGGGTGTACAAGCCTTGTTCTGGGATGAGAAAAGTTGGACTCCGCAATACAACTGGGAACCGACCCCCCAAGAAGAGTCTGCTGCCTCTCGCAAATACAACAAAAGCCTGACCTGGCTGTGGGACAACACGTTGACATTCAACAAGACTTTTGCCGACAAACATCAATTGAGTGTCATGGTGGGCTCTTCGGCACAAACCAACACTTACGAATACCTTGGTGGAAACATTATGGGCTTCATCAGTGAAAACGCGCAGCAAATGGACAACGGAACTTTGGAACCGACTGTATCAGGTAACGGGAGCGACTGGGCATTGCTCTCCTTTCTCGGACGCTTGAACTATACTTACGACAACAAATACCTGATTACCGCCACCATACGTCGCGACGGTTCATCACGTTTCAGCCGAGCTAACCGCTGGGCAAGTTTCCCTTCCGTTGCTTTGGCTTGGCGCTTGTCGGAAGAACAGTTTTTCAACAAGAATTTTGTATTGAGCGACTTGAAATTGAGAGCAGGTTACGGACTGACCGGTAATCAGGCAAGCGTGGGCAATTACGCTTCTGCCACCGTATGGCAAACCGTACAATACAATTTCAACGGGAACCCAGTCAACGCCCTTGCACCAACAGTAATGCCTAACCCTAATGTCCGCTGGGAAGAGGTGGAACAATGGAACGTAGGTGCCGACCTTACCTTGTTGGATGCACGATTGAATTTGAACTTGGATGCATATATCAAAAACACCAACGACATGTTGGTCGATATGTCTGTACCTATATTTACCGGTTATTCAGACGTGAGTGTTCCCAAAATCAACGCAGGAAAAATGCGTAACCGTGGTTTTGAAATCGGTCTGGTATCATACAATTTCACCGGCGATTTCTCATGGACCACCACCATCAATGCCTCATTCAACGAAAACACCATTATGAGTCTAAACGACGATGTACCCATCTACTTCAACAACAATATTCATGCAGTGGGACATCCGGCCAGTTCATTTTACGGATACGTAACCGATGGTATATTTCAGACACAAGAAGATGTGGACAAACATGCCATACAAATAGCCGGTAACGACCCTTACAACCGCACATCGCCAGGTGATATCCGTTTTAAGGACTTGAACAGCGATGGTATTATCAATGAAGATGACCGCACATTTTTAGGTGACCCTACCCCCGATTGGATTTTCTCGATGAACAACTCGTTTGAATGGAAAGGTTTCGATTTGGAAATCTTCTTGCAAGGGGTAGCAGGTAACCAAATATACAACTCAAACAGAGCCTCGTTAGAAGCCATGTCCGTAGCGCAAAACCAAATGACCAGTGTGTTGGATCGTTGGCGTGGCGAGGGAACCAGTAACACCATGCCGCGCGCCGTGTTCGGCGACCCGAACCAGAACAACCGTACTTCCAACCGTTTCGTGGAAGACGGATCTTACCTGCGTTTGAAAAACATCACGCTGGGCTACACCTTGCCGAATCATTTGACAAAAAAAGCCTTGTTGTCCAATGTAAGAGTATATGTGTCTGGACAAAACCTTTTGACTCTGACCCGTTATTCAGGACTTGACCCGGAAATTTCATCGGGCACTGGCAATGATGACAATTTGTATCCTGTCTCACGTAACGTTACACTCGGATTGAATATTACCTTTTAACAACATAAATAAATTAAACGTCTATGAAACTATATAAGCATATATTAATCGGGGTTATATCCTGCATGTGTCTAACCGGCTGCGATGGTTTTCTTGACCGGGATCCTTGGGACTCTATAGATGCCAGTAAAGGTTTTCAGAACGAAAACGAAGCAATTGCTGCAGTAAATGGAGCCTACCAACCGTTGCAATGGCCCAAATTGTACAACATGCGCATGTGGACGCTCGACATCATGGCCGGTAACAGTGTAGTGGGTGCCGGTGGCGGTACGGACGGCATCGAAACCATACAATTGTCAAACTTCATCACCACCTCCGACAATTTCGGAGCACTTGACTTATATCGGGGACCAGCGCCTGGTATTCTCCGTTGTAACAATGTGCTCAAATACGTGCCAGACATGGATATGGACGAAAACTTGAAAAAACGTTGTTTAGGTGAAGCACATTTCTTGCGGGCGCATTATTATTTTATTTTGGTACGATTGTTCGGCGGTGTTCCTAAAATCACCGAACCGGTTGACCCTGCTGGCAATTTAAAGCCTTTCCGTGACTCCGCCGAGGAGATTTATAAATTAATTATAAGCGATTTGAACGAAGCAATTCGTTTGTTGCCAAACAAAAGTTCTTACACAGCCGAAAACTTAGGTCGTGCCACCAGCGAGGCTGCCATGGGTGAATTGGCAAGAGTGTTCATCACACGCGGAGAAAACTACGAACGGGTCATAAACCTGTGCGATTCTATCGCAGATCTGGGTTATTCTTTGAACGATGATTACAGTGACAATTTCAATCCAGAAAAAGAAAACGGACAAGAGTCAATTTTTGAAGTGCAGTATTACGGAAAAACAAATTATGACTTTTGGAGCAATGAAAACCAAGCCTCTTGGTTAAGCACCTACACCGGTCCCCGTAACTCGGGCTTGGTGGCAGGAGGATGGGGTTGGAATCAACCTACCGGTGAGTTTGTCAGCCAATATGAAGAAGGTGACGTGCGCAAGGCGAAAACCGTGCTTTCCAATGGTGACGTATTCGATGGACAGATTTATTCTTCCGCCTATTCCACCACCGGTTATAATCTACGCAAGTTCCTCGTACCAAAATCCATATCCATCGACTACAACACCAGTCCTGCCAATTTCGTCGTATTGCGTTACGCAGAAGTACTACTTATGAAGGCAGAAGCGTTGAATGAATTAGGACGTGTCAGCGATGCCGAAGTTCCTTTGTATGAGGTACGTCAACGTGCCGGACTGACCGACCGCAGTGACATTGAGGGACTCTCTCAAAATGAAATGCGCAAACGGATTTTTCAGGAACGCCGTTTAGAACTCGCTTTCGAAGGACATAGATGGTTTGACCTTATCCGCATGAAAAATGGTGGCGGACTTACGTTCTTGCATTCCATAGGCAAAACAAATGCCCAGGAAAAACATTTGTTGTTGCCTATTCCTTTGCAGGAAATACAAGCCAATACGAACTTGACACAGAACCCCGGATATTAACCCTTTTATATAAGATTCTACATGAAACGGACAAAACTATATTGCTTAGCAATGTGCTTGTGTCAATTGTGGGCTTTCACAGGTTGCGTGGACCCGATTGCTGAAAACAAGCCGGAAGAAGAACTGTTGCTGAAGGCCTCAACGGAAAACGTGGTTTTAAGCCAACAGTCGGAACAAGACGAAGCGCTCAAACTGTCGTGGGGGGCTGGAAGTAACCATGGAACCGGTTCTGCCATACATTATATATTGGAAATGGATCTTGCCGGCAACAACTTCGAAGCCGGCATGAAAGACACTTTGGGCAAAACCGACTCGCATTTCATTTCTTACTCGCACAAAGAGTTAAATGATACCATCCTACCGTACTATTGGAACATCCACTCGGAGGAGGAAAAGGAATATGAGTTCGAGGCACGTATCATTGCCGACGTAGTCGACCCCACCGTAGACACACAAATATCGAACGTGGTTAAATTCAAAATAAAAACCTACAAAAGCCGTCAGCTGAGCCTGTTTATGTTGGGCAGCTCCACGCAAGGTGGCTGGACCATATCGAGGTCCACACTCGTGCTACGCAAGGAGGATAGTCTGGACGAATTTGAATGGACCGGCAAACTGAAGGCCGGTGAAATCAAGTTTCTCTGCCAAAGCATAGACAATATGTGGTGGCCGGGTTATGTGTGTGACCCATCGGCCGACCCGAATGTAAACGTAAGCATGGCAGCTCCTGAATATACGGGTAAACTGGCTTTCCACGAAAATGATCCGGGAGGCGAAAATGACATAAAGTTCCTCATTTCCACACCTGGAAAATACACCATCTATCTGAACACAGCTACACTTGAAATCAAATGTACACTGTTGGAAATGGGTGACCCGCAATTGTTCCTCATCGGTCCGGCAACCGATGCCGATTGGAGTTTGGATGCCATCGGAGCATACGAGATGGACTATGCCGACAAAACATTTACTTGGGAAGGTGAGCTGAACGCAGGAGAATTACGCTTCGTATGCCAGCAAAGTTCTTTCTGGCCCGGATATGTGAAGGATGCACTGAATGAAAACAAGGTGAAGTATTATACCGACGTACCTCCCGATGGCGAAGACTTGAAATTCAACATCCCTGCTGCCGGCACGTATCGCATCATTTTGAACATCGAGACACTCGACATAAGCATAGAGCCGACCGGAGGAACTGTCATTCCGGAAGACCCGGACTATTCACAAGTCTGGGTAATTGGCAGTGCCACCGAGTACGATTGGAGTTGGGACAACATGGGACGTATGGAACAAGATCCAACGGATTCCAATCGTTTCACATGGACAGGCAAATTGAAAGAAGGAGAAATCAAGTTTCCTCTCGATAACACAAAAGATTTCCTCGGCATGTGCGTAGTGGCAAAAGAACAGGACAACACGCCCATAGGTGAAAACCTGGACTTTGCAATCGAAGAAATAGTGAAAAACAATGTCAATGGAGCCGACCGCAAATGGGCTGTCAACGCCGATGCTGCCGGAACCTACACCATTACCATTGATTTCAAAACGAATAAAATATCATTTGTCAAACAATAAAAAAACATAAGAACCTGATATGAAACGTGCGATATATACAAGCGCCTGGGCCATAGGATTGTGGATGTGTATCTCGGCTACAAGCTGTCACATCGATGTAGATCATCCGAAAAACGACCCGATTACTTACGGAGACAGCTACATGGATGTATACCTTTCAACGGACAAGGCCGCCTATTATCCGGGAGATGTTGTAAATGTCAAACTCAACAAAATGCCGGAAGGCAACCTCACCATACGTTACAAACATTGGAACAAGGTGATAAAGGAAGAACCGCTTACAGGAACCGAATGGACTTGGACCCCTCCAGAAGAGGATTTTCAAGGTTACCTGATTGACCTCTATTCCGTAGAAAATGGCAAGGAAGTGGTAAAGGGAAGCGTTGCTGTCGATGTATCGTCCGACCCGAAAGTATTTCCACGCAACGGTTTTCTGTCGGAATATGGCAAAAAAGGACAAGTGGAAATAGACCAAGTTATCGATAGATTGTGCCGTCACCACATTAACTACGTGCAATATCAAGACTGGCATTACAAACACCACATGCCACTTGCAGGCACACCGGCCGCTCCCATGGATGTATGGACCGACATCATCAGCCGCAATTGTTACCGTTCTACCATCGATGGGTACATAGAAGCCGGACACAAACGTAATATGAAATCATTGTTCTATAATCTGGCTTATGGTGCATTAAACGATGCGGCACAAGACGGAGTGAGCGAAGAATGGTACACATGGACAGACGCAGAACTCATCAACAAAGATGCCCATCCCCTCGGTTCACCGTTCAAAAGTTGGATATACGTGATGAATCTGGAGAAACAAGGTTGGATAGATTACCTTGGCGAACGCACGAGCGATGTGTACAAAGTGTTCGACTTCGACGGATACCAAGTAGACCAGTTGGGAGGACGTGGCAACAACTTCGACAACGAGGGTAAACGCATTAGCTTTCCTCAAGGTGGTTTCACCACTTTCTTGAAAGAAATGAAACGCCGCGAACCGGGAAAAAGTCTGGTGATGAATGCGGTCGGCGGGTTCGGACAAGCCCAAATAGCTGATGCGAATGTTGTAGACTTCTATTATACCGAAGTTTGGTCGAAAGGCTCTTTTTCAGCCATATCCGATGCCATAACAGCTTATAAAGGCTTTACACATGATACGTTCCAAAACGAAAAGAATCCGAACATAAACAGTCGTGACCGGCAGGTAATATTGGCGGCCTACATGAATTACGAACATGGTAAATTGGGCAAGAACTATTTCAACACACCGGGTGTCCTTATGGCCAATGCTGCCATTCACGCTTGGGGAGGAGCACACTTAGAACTGGGCGAACATATGCTCAATAACGAGTACTTTCCCAATAACAACTTACGTATGAAGGGAGAATTGGAAATAGCCACCATTGTGTATTACGACTTCATAACAGCTTACCAAAACCTGTTACGCGGAGGTGGCCGCTTCGTAGGTGTCGATGCCACTTCGAGTGATGGGAGCGTGCGCTTCAACCAATGGGGGCCACAAATAGGGCAAGTTGCCAGCATAGGTCGCATTATGCCTGACAACAAGACGGCGGTAGTAAGCCTGCTCAACTATACCGATGCCGTGCATTTGGACTGGTGCGACTCGAATGCTGACCAGGCCGAACAGAAGTTGATTGAAGGTAAGACCATTTCACTGAAAATAAACGATGGTCCTTCCGGAACGCCCAAAGCGGTATGGTTTGCTACCCCTGATGCAAACTATGGTGTGTCACAATCACTCGACTTCACCCTTGAAGGCGGCCAAATCAACATTACGTTGCCTTCACTCAAATACTGGTCGATGATCGTAGTAGAATACGAATGACCCAAACTCAAAACCGGCAGGTAACAAGTATATTGTTTCCTGCCGGCACTTTTTAATAAAACTTGAAATTATCTCAAACACGAAAGTCTTATGAAACTCAAACATCTGATTGGGGTTTTTGCTTGTCTGTTGCCTGGTATGCTACAGGCACAAGAACTTTTATCCCCGAACAAGGAGTTAATAATGAACTTTTCCTTGAAAGAAGGAGGAGTTCCCGTTTATGAACTCAGTTACAAAGGAAAACAAGTGATCAAGCCCAGTTCGCTCGGCCTGGAACTTTACGGAGAACAAGAAAAGGTCGAGTTCGGCTCAAACGTCAACCGCCTAACAACTACCGACCCGAAAACTTCACTTTACGACAATTTCATTATAGAAAAGGCCGATACCGCATCCCACGATGAAACATGGCATCCGGTGTGGGGCGAAGAATCTGCCATTCGCAACCATTACAACGAACTGGCCGTTACTCTGAAGCAAAACGGTACAAACCGTCGCATGATTATCCGCTTCCGCCTGTTCGACGACGGGCTGGGCTTCCGCTACGAATTCCCGCAGCAGCAGGAAATGCGCTACTTCATCATCAAGGAGGAACGCACGCAGTTTGCCATGGTGGGTGACCACACCGCCTGGTGGATTCCAGGTGACTACGACACGCAGGAGTATGACTACACCTGCTCGCGCCTCTCGGAAATACGCCGCCTGCAATCGGCTGCCATTACCGATAACCTGTCGCAGACCTCCTTTTCGCCCACCGGCGTGCAGACGGCCTTGCAGATGAAGACCGACGATGGGCTGTACATCAACCTGCACGAGGCGGCGTTGGTCAACTACGCCTGCATGCACCTCAACCTGAACGACGCGGAAATGGTGTTCGAGTCGTGGCTTACCCCCGATGCCATGGGGGCGAAAGGCTATATGCAGACACCCTGCCAGTCGCCTTGGCGCACCGTCATCGTGAGCGACGATGCGCGTGACATACTGGCCTCGCGCATCACGCTCAACCTCAACGAGCCCTGCAAGATTGAGGACACTTCGTGGATTCGCCCCATGAAGTACATGGGTGTGTGGTGGGAAATGATTACGGGTAAAAGCGACTGGTCCTACACCTGGGACTTTCCCAGCGTACAGCTCGGCGTGACCGACTATTCGACGGCCAAGCCGCATGGCCGCCACGGTGCAACGACGGAGAACGTGAAGCGTTACATCGACTTCGCTTCCGCCAACGGTTTCGACGGCTTGCTGGTGGAAGGCTGGAACGTGGGCTGGGAAGACTGGTTCGGCAATTCGAAGGACTACGTGTTCGACTTCGTGACGCCTTATCCCGATTTCGACTTGGACGAGATACGCGACTATGCCCGCTCCAAAGGGGTGCGGATGATCATGCACCATGAGACCTCCTCGTCCATCCGCAACTACGAACGGCACCTCGACAAGGCCTACCAGTTCATGGTGGACAACGGCTACCCCGCCCTCAAGAGTGGCTATGTGGGCAATATCATCCCCCGCGGCGAGCACCATTACAGCCAGTGGATAGTGAACCACTATCAGCATGCTTTGGAAAAAGCCGCCGATTACCGCCTCATGGTCAACGCCCATGAGGCGGTGCGCCCCACCGGTCTTTGTCGCACCTGGCCCAACCTTATCGGCAATGAGTCGGCGCGCGGTACGGAATACCAGGCCTTCGGCGGCAGCAAGCCCAACCACACCACCGTGCTCCCGTTCACCCGGCTTGTCGGTGGCCCGATGGACTACACACCCGGTATTTTTGAAAATGACATCAACAAGTTGAATCCCAACAACCACTCGTGGTGCAACACCACGCTGGTCAACCAGCTTTCGCTCTATGTCACCATGGCATCGCCCCTGCAAATGGCGGCCGACTTGCCCGAGAACTATGCGCGCTTCATGGATGCGTTCCAGTTCATCAAGGATGTGGCGTTGGATTGGGACCGCAGCCTGTACCTCGAAGCCGAGCCGGGTGCTTATCTCACCGTGGCTCGCAAGGAGAAAGGCGGCGCGCGCTGGTTCGTGGGGAGCACCAACGGCGAGCAGGGACGCGAGGCGCATGTGGACTTTAGCTTCCTGGACAAGGGCAAGACCTACATTGCCACCGTGTATGCCGATGCTCCGGATGCCCATTACAAGGACAATCCGCAGGCTTATACCATTACACGCTATTGTGTAAGTTCTCGTTCGAAACTGGATCAGTACACCGCTCCTGGCGGTGGCATGGCCGTCAGCATCGTGGAAGCCACGCCCGCCGAAGCCAAGGGGCTGAATCGGCTGTGAGGGTTTGTCCCGAATGACAAGGAACGGGGGTGGCCAACGCTTATGTTGGTACACCCCCGTTGCCTTTTCCCCGCTGTGGATGCCGACCCGGATAGCGTATGGGCGTATTTACGGGCGGCTTGCTCAGTTGCCGGGGTGCAGGTGTTTGTTCACGATGGCCATGAACTCGTCGCCGGTGATGGTTTCCTTTTCCAGCAGGAAGCCGGCGGCCTCGTGCATGATGTCGGCATGGGTGGTGATGAGTTCCCGGGCTTTGGCGTGGGCTTCCTGGATGAGTTGCAGCACTTCGCGGTCGATGTCGGCAGCCGTGTCGGCCGAGCAGGCCAGCGAGGTGTCGCCGCCCAGGTAGGCGTTGTTCACCGTTTCCAGCCCCATCATGTCGTATTTCGCGCTCATGCCGTAGCGGGTCACCATGGCGCGTGCCAGGCGGGTGGCCTGCTCGATGTCGTTCGAGGCTCCGGTGGTGACGGTGTGGCAGATGGCCTCCTCGGCAGCCCGTCCGCCGGTGAGGGTGGCGATTCTGTTGAACAGGTCTTCGCGGCTGAGCAACGCCTGCTCGCCGCTGTCCACCTGCATGGTGTAGCCCAATGCGCCCGACGTGCGGGGCACGATGGTGATTTTGTGCACGGGGGCGGAGTGGGTTTGCAGGGCGGCCACCAGGGCATGGCCCGTTTCGTGGTACGACACGATTTTCCGTTCTTCTTCCGACAGCACCTTGCCTTTCTTCTGCGCCCCGGCGATGACGGTCTCCACGCTTTCTTCGAGGTCGGCGGTGGTCACCCGGTCGCGTCCGGCCCGCACGGCGCGGAGGGCGGCTTCGTTCACGATGTTGGCCAGTTCGGCTCCCGACGAGCCTGCCGTGGCGCGCGCCACCAGGTCCACGTCCACCTGTTCGTGCTGCACGGTTTTCAGGTGCACGTTGAGGATGGCCTTGCGTCCTTCCAGGTCGGGCAGTTCCATTTGGATGCGGCGGTCGAAGCGTCCGGGGCGCAGCAGGGCTTTGTCCAGGCTTTCGGGGCGGTTGGTGGCGGCCAGGATGACGACCCCCTTGCGTCCGTCAAAGCCGTCCATCTCGGTGAGCAGCTGGTTCAGCGTCTGCTCGCGTTCGTCGTTGCCCATGGCCGTGTCGCGCTTCTTGCCGATGGCGTCTATTTCGTCGATGAAGATGATGCAGGGGGCTTTGTCCCCGGCTTGCTTGAACAGGTCGCGCACTTTGGCGGCACCCATTCCCACGAACATCTGCACGAACTCCGACCCCGAGATGGCGAAGAAGGGCACTTTCGCCTCTCCGGCCACGGCGCGGGCGATGAGCGTCTTGCCCGTGCCCGGAGGCCCCACGAGCAGGGCGCCTTTGGGCAGGGTGGCACCGATGCGGGCGTATTTGTCGGGCTTGTGCAGGAAGTCTACGATTTCGCGCAGGGCATCCTTGGCTTCGTCTTGCCCGGCCACGTCGGCAAAAGTGGTCTTGATGGATGAATCGGCGTATATTTTCGCCCCGCTGTTGCCGGGCGACAGGAAGCTGCCGCCTCCCATGCGGGCTTGCAGGCTTTTGCTGGTTTGCCGCCATATCGCGTAGAAGAGCAGTCCGGGCAGCACCCACCACAGCAGGAAGTCGAGCAGGGGCGAGTTCTCGCGCGGCACGGTGCGCAGGAAGCGTATGTGACCGTCCTCGTTGGGGCTTTTGGCTTGCAGCAGGCGGTCTACCAGTTCGGGGTCGTCCATGCTCCCGGTTTGGAACGTGGTTTCCCGCTCGCCATTCTTTTCCGTGAAAAAGATGTTGTCGCCCTCGATGACCACGCCGGTCACCAGGCCGGAGTCCACCTTCTCGACAAACGTGCCGTAGTCCGTGGTCACGATTTGCTTGCCTCTCAATCCGGGCATTAACAGTCCATTGATCAATAGCACGATGAGCAAGCCTCCCAGCAGGGGCATGTAGTAATTGTCCCGCTTCGGCGGTTCTTGTTGGTTCGGTTTCTGTTGTTCCATGTCTGAGTCTGTAAAAAAACGGGGCAAGTTACCAAGAAAATTCCGAACCTGCAAGCCGGGATGCCTTCGCCTGCCAAGTTATTAGCAAGGTGTCAAACTCAACAGGAGTTAATCCTGTCGCAGCAAGCACTTGGCTATGACGGTGGGAATCTTGTCGTAATACATCAATTGAACTTTTTAGACCACAAAGATAAGTCAAAGAACGCTTTAATCAATTATTCGATATAAACTCTATTATAATCAAATTCCATGATAATAAGACTATTCAAAAAAGTTTCAAGGGACAAATTCTTTCCACTGTTCAGCCTTCAACTGCGGGGAAG
>CALUML010000204.1 GCA_944321745.1 uncultured Bacteroidales bacterium | reverse complement strand
TCCTCTAACTCCCTAATTATCAAATCCTGTTGCGTTAATCTGCTGCAATTCGGCGGATATTCCAGAGATTTTTCGTATGTTTGCACGGTTTTCAATAATGCTGCCAACTTGTGCTTTCAGTTGTTCGAGGGAGAACGGCTTTTCCATATACACATCTGCTCCTTTCTTCAATCCGTCAATTTTGGTTGCCGTGTCTGTTTTAGCCGACAGCAATATGATGGGCAGGTGTGAATAAGCCGGGTTAGTCTTTAATTCGTTGCATAGTTCAATGCCATCGATGCCTGGCATGACAATGTCGGATATGATGATATCCAACTCGTGTTCTTCAAGCATCTCCAAAGCTTTCTTCCCATCTTCAGCCTCATATACAGCATAATGGTCGGCCAAAGCTTCGTGCATGAATGCCCGCAGTTCTTCGTTGTCCTCGACCAGCAGAATGGAAACGTCTGTTTTTTGCGGGGTGGTTGATAATGTTGCTGTTTCGATGGTGTTCGTGGCTTCAGCAGGTTGCTCCGTCTCATTGGATTGCACTGCACTGCTATCGGCTAAAATGGGAAGTTGTAACGTAAAAAGACAACCTTCGCCATATACGGACGACACCGAGATGTCGCCTCGAAGTTTTTGTGCCAGTAATCTGGACAGAGACAAGCCTAGTCCGGAACCCTTATGGGGAGGTTGGCTTGTTACCTCAACTTGGTAAAAAGGTTCGAATATTTTGTCTTTCAATTCTTCCGGAATACCCATTCCATCGTCTTCCACCGACAGGAAAAGCCGGTCATCTTCCGTGCGCAGGACAACCGTAATTTTGCTTCGGGCAAATTTCACGGCGTTCGATAACAGGTTGCTTACGATTTTGTATAAAGCCTCCGCATCCACGTAACTCAGCAGTTTTTGTCCCGGCAGGTGCAACGACAGCGCGATGCCCTTGCTTTCGGCTTCCTGTGCATATTGGTCATATACTTTCTGCACGATTTTCGCCACGTTTTGGTAACGCAGGTTCAGTAAAAACATGTCGTTTTCTATTTTCCTGAAGTCGAGCAATTGGTTGACCAAATCAAGCAGGCGGTTGGTATTCCGTTCAATGGTGAGCAAATTCTTTTTCGTCCGTTCGGTCCCGTCTTGCGACTGTATGATGCTTTCCAGTGGGGCGGTTATCAGCGAGAGGGGAGTCCTTATTTCGTGGGCAATGTTGGTGAAAAAGTTTATTTTCTGTTCATACATCTCACGCTCTTTGGCCATCTGGAATTTATACTGCTTCTCTTTGTTCTGTTTGTCCAAATGGTATAGATAGCGTTTGAACGCGATGAACACGGTGCTGGCCAGCAGGAAAGCATATAAAGACACCATGCCCCAACTCAGCCAGAAAGGAGGCTTCACCCAAATGGCGATGTGAGTATCGCCTTTGCTCCACACTCCGTCGTTGTTCGTGCCTTTTACCCGGAACACGTATTTGCCCGATGGGATGTTCATATATTGCGCCGTGCCTTCTGTGGTGTAGGTCCAGTCTTTGTCGAAACCTTCGAGCATGTAGGCATACTGGTTGGTATTGGGTGAAACGAAGCTGAGTGCCGCAAAGTCGAAACCGAAGTTGGACTGGTTGCGTTTCAAAACTATTTTTTCCGTTTCACTTAATGATTGTTTCAAGGGCGATTGCTTTTCTCCCGGTATGACTGGTTTGTTTGATATTTTCATGTTGGTAATGACCACCGGCGGACGGCTTTCATTGATGACCAGGTTATCGGGTTGGAGCATGATGAAGCCGTTGCTCCCGCCAAAATACAGGCGGTTGCCCGTCCCGCGCAAGGCACAGCACGCATTGTACTGTATTTCCTGCCCGATGTAGCCGAATATTTTTATTTTATGGTCTTCGGCCGATATTCTGGCGATGCCCGCCTTGGTGCTGACCCACACATTGCCTGCTTCATCACACAGCATGGAATAGATGCTCCCGTTGGGCAATCCTTCGTCCATGCCGAATGTGCGGATGGCTTGTTCTTTGCGGACATCAAACAACACAATGCCTCTGTCTTTAGTGCCGATCCACAAGTGGGGACCATCCTCCGCCATGCAGGTCAATCCGTTTTCTGCGAAGTTAAACGAGGCGTTCACTATGCCGGTATAGTGCTGCCAGCTGCCATTTGCTTTCCAGGCAAATAGGCCGTTGTTGTAGGTGGCAAACCACACGGTACCCCTGTCATCTTGTAATACATCGGATACCAACATGTTGGATAACTTGTTCAGACGGTGTCTTTGTCCGTCCGGTTGTTGGTAAATGCAACCGCCCTCTTCCAATACGAAGACAATCCCTCCGTTTGACAGATTGAACAGCGACTTGCCTTCAATGGTGTTTATATCGAGGTGGGTTATTATCCGCCCCGTTTTCAGCGACAACACATCGACCCCGCGCCCGTACATGCTGGCATATAGCTGGTCGCCAACCCTCAGCAAACTTTGTACGTTGTTATGGCTCACCTCGTAAGCTTTTTCGTGGCGTTGTGTTTGCGGGTGAAACCGGTATATCACATTGTTGTTATGGGTTGAAATCAGGACGGTGCCGTTACTTTCTTCTGCAAATCCGCTCACGATGTATTTTGAGGATATGTTTTCTTGCAGGTTATTGTAGCACAGAAATTCATTAGCTGTCGGTGAGAAGTAGTTTACACCCCCGAAATATGTGCCGATCCAGAATGCCCCTTCGCGATCGCGGGCGATTGCGAAAATGGAATTGTCAGTGGCGTTGTCAGTGGCGTTGTCGCGTATTAGCCGGTAAGTTTCTTCTTTCTTGTTGAATACAACCAACCCTTTCTCCGAACCCATAATCAGTTCGTCCGTGGAATATGGGTTTATCGACTTTACGCTGCCTGTATCCTTCAGGTAGTGTTTTGCTTTGCCGGTGATATGGTTATACTTGAATAAACCGTTTGTCGAGGTGCCTATCCACAAGGTGTTGTCCTTGTCGCAAAACACGCTGTAAATGGATTGGTTTTCTATTTTTAAATTGTCTCGGTCATGTATTGGCGTGAAAATACCGTTTTGTGGGTCAAAGTGCACCAACCCGTTACCTGCCGTCCCGATCCATAAGTTCCCGTAATGGTCCGTTACAATGGTCCAAAGGTAATTCGACGGCAGGTTGTTTTTCCCTTTGGCCGAAGTAAAGGAAGCCTCCACCTGCAAATCTGCATTGAGGCGGAAGAGCCCTTCGCCGTGGCAGGCCACCCAGATATTGCCGTCCAAATCTTCGAGGATGTCATTAACGTTCACTTCCTTGTCCCGTTGCCCGGAGATGGGAATGTACTCAAACCGGTCGAGCATTCTGTCATAGCGGTATAAGCCGTTTCGCGTGCCTACCAGAAGGCGGTGGCGCGAGTCTTCTTTCAGTGAATGGATGAAGTTATGTCCCAGGGAAAAAGTGTCGCTGGCTTGTTTGCGGTATATTTTGAACTCTTTCCCGTCGAAGCGGTTCAACCCGTCATTTGTGCCGAACCACAGGAAGCCTTCGCTATCTTGCAATACCGTCCATACGCTATTGTGCGACAAGCCGTCTTCTTGTTGATAATTGCGGAAAAGCGAAGCCTGCCCCATGCAGATCCACAATGCGGAAAAGGCGAACAGAAGGAAGAAGCGTTTCATGACAGCACATTTTTTCTACGAAGGTACTCTTTTTTATCCGAATATTCTCTTGTCCTGTTGTTCAAAACCGGGAAGGGAAAGTTTTCTTTCTTTGATATTAGTTTAATAAACATCCTGTTAGGTGAGCTGTTTTGCCGGATTTTCGTAGGAATATACCGGATTTTTGCATGACGGTCATGGGGTGTTATGCGAGTTCCGGGATAAAGGATAAAGATGCGTGAAGGCATCCGGCAACATGCTTGCCATTCCATGCCTCTTCCCAATCCTCTTAGGAGAATTAGGTTAGTTCCGTCCGCGAGGCTTTCGCGTCAACCTCGGCAAGTAAAACATTAAGGATATTTAACCAACCTTCTCGATGCTTCTTTTCTTTGGCATGATACTTGCAGGTCGAATGGCCTCCTTGACATGGGATGTCCGGTTGGGTGTGGATTGGCGATAATGCGTTGACTATTACCCTGTGCATGTGGAAAGTACAAGGGGTCACACCCCTTTAGGCAAAAGGGTCACACCCCTTTAGGCAAAAGGGTCACACCCCTTTAGGCAAAAGGGTCGCACCCCTTTAGGCAAAAGGGTCGCACCCCTTTGGGCAAAAGGGTCGCACCCCTTTGGGCAAAAGGGTCGCACCCCTTTTAGGCAAAAGGGTCGTACCCCTTTAGGCAAAAGGGTCGTACCCCTTTAGGCAAAAGGAACATGTTATAAGGAAAGGGGAGGGTGGAGCGATGATAAAGACGGGTGAGTTGCCGTTGTGCGGGAATACACTTCGCTTGTTGCTTTGCATAAGCAAAGTTACAAGGAAAATATGACATTTGCAAACACGGATACTGTTATATGTTAATATTGCATAAATAAATGTGAATATCTGCGATTCGCAAAACAAGCCATTCATACTCCCTCCCCCCCTCGGGGTACTCCCTCTATCTTCAGGTTCATACTCCTCCGGCACTCCGTGCCACCTCCACTATCTTAGGGGAGGAAATGAAATGCTTTGCTTGCTGAGGTTTTCGCTAAAGCCTCGCGGACGGAGTAACTATACTCTCTCTCTGTCCGCCCCTTTTGGGGGAGTAAGAGGGGGCAGGGAGTACCCCGAAGGGGGGAGGGAGTATGCCCCCAGGGAGAGTGGGCTGGGGTGAGGCAACCGAAGCACTTTGCAACATGCGGAAATTCGTTGTCTGCCATTCTCCTGTAGCATAGTTTGCCAAGGTGTGGGATAATTGTGGACGCGGATAGCACGCGTTATCACCGTGTGTCTTATTTATGCAAAAAATCAGGTGCTTGTCGGATATTTGTATTTTTCTGTTTGATATTTGTATGGGCTCGTATTTTCTCTCTATATCTTTGCGCTACACTTTTTTTTAGTTTTCATTTAAAATAATTGTCATGAAGAAAAATGCTTTTACTCGGTTTGTGGCAACCGGAGCTTTGATGGCCGGATTGCCTTTTGTAAGTTATGCGCAAAGCCCCAACCCGCCCGAAACAACGTTGGAAGCTCCCACTCATGCGCAGGAAGAGGTACTCGCCCTCTATAGCGACACCTACACGGTAGCCGATGACATGCCCACCTTGGTCGGCACAGAGTTCAGTGAAGTCAAGATAGGAGATAACAATGTGTGGCATGTGAAAATCGGCTCGGGCAGCGACCCCTGTTATCTGGAATTTACCGAACCGTTGGACCTGTCGGACTACAACACCTTTTTTATCGATGTGTATGCGGTGGAAAAGAACGCTTTCAATTTCCGCATCCGCTTGAACGGGGCAAGCAGCCCCAACCAGTTGCAATTGCAGGTGAATACTGGCTGGAACCGCTTGGAATTCGACTTGAACGACTTCAACCTCTTGTCTGTGGTGCCCGACCTCACCCAGGTGACAAAGATAAATTTCGTGGGCGAAGGTGCGCGTACCATCTATATAGATAATGTATATGCGTGCAAGGCACGATACAGCGCATTGGAAACCATCCCCACTACGCAAGCCCCCACTCCCACACAGCAGGCAAGCGATGTGCTGGCTATCTTTTCGGATGTGTATGAAGATGAAATCGGCGCGCAACTGGATGCCTCCACAGTAGGTGACCCTGCCGCCATCAAAGTACTGTATTATGGGGATGAAGCCGACAAGATGATATTCATAAAGAATGGCAAGACCGGCAACGGCGGGTTGAACTTCAACTCGGCAGTCGACATTACTCCTTATGACTCCCTCCATTTTGACATTTATTCCATAGGTAATTCGATACCAATGCGAGTGAAGATTGCTGGGATTTCTAACCAAGGTACATTGCTTAGGGCAGAAACAGAAGATGCTTGGAATGCAATGGATGTTGCCATTGCTGATTGGCAAGCAAAACTCAAAGACACGGACAATCCTGATTTGATTAATGTGCAAACCGGGGGATTTTGGTTATTCCAGGCGACAGGTTTTGAACGTACGTTCTTCCTTGATAACGTGTTCTTCTACAAAACCCGCACGGAAACCGGTCCCGGTACGGGCATAGCCTCTCTTTCTGCCCAAGACCAGGTAGCGGTAAGCACGCAGGGCAACACCGTGATGCTGTCATCGGATGTGGCCATGGAAAGCATCCAGGTGTACAGCCTGTCGGGCCAGCACGTGATGACCCTGCAAGATGCCGGGCAGTCGGCCATCGTCAGCCTCGAAGCCGAGCAAGCCGGTATTTATCTGTTCAACGTTGCATTGGCCAACGGAGAAACCGTGGTAAAGAAAATCCTCAACATGTAAGAAACAGATCATACAAACAACACAAAAACAAAACCATCATGAGAACAAAAAATTTTACTCGGATTGCTTTAGCAAGCGCATTCGTACTGGGAATGCAAGTGACCAACGCACAAGATGCAACCACGGAATGGTTGCCCAGCACAGCAGCCCCTATCCCCACTCAAGCAGCAACTGATGTGCTCCCCATCTTTACCGATGCCTATCCCGATGCCGTAGGCGTGTCCATCCAGGAAGGTACAGGAGGGACTACTTGCACGGCCAGCATCATCGATTTTGCAGAAAATGACCAAATGATTTCCGTCATCGACTTGAACGGCGGTGCGGGTGGTTTGGACTTCAGCCGCGCCGTGGATGTGACGGAATACGACTCGCTGCACTTTGACGTGTATATGTTGAAGAAAAATGCCAATGCCAACGAGATAGAAAAAATACAGGTACTCTTGGGTGGCATCTGGAGCAGTACGATCCCCGGGCTTTCTGCCTCGGCTGTCGATGCGTGGAACCCCATTGACTTAAGTATCGATGACTTTACTTCCCGTGCGACGGAACAACCTGCCTTGGATAACTTGCAGACCCGTGCATTCTGGTTTCGTCGCGATGGGGGAGGTACAAGAAGTTTCATGCTGGACAACATCTATTTCTACGGCTACACCGGCAAGGGTCCCGGCACGGGCATAGCCTCTCTTTCTGCCCAAGACCAGGTAGCTGTAAGCACGCAGGGCAACACCGTGATGCTGTCATCGGATGTGGCCATGGAAAGCATTCAGGTGTACAGCCTGTCGGGCCAGCACGTGATGACCCTGCAAGGTGCCGGGCAGTCGGCCGTCGTCAGCCTCGAAGCCGAGCAAGCCGGTATTTATCTGTTCAACGTTGCATTGGCCAACGGAGAAACCGTGGTAAAGAAAATCCTCAACATGTAAACAAACCCTATAAGAAAGAACAAAAACATGAGAAAACTAACCAAAATTTGGGCAGCTTTGTTCCTGTTTGCGGGGCTGGGCGGCGTACGTGCCGAAGTGGCTAACCCGCCCACGGAGTTTCCCGAAGCTCCTGCCGAGTCTGCGGACGGGGTGCTGGCCTTGCACAGCAGCCATTACGGCGTGACCGATGGCATAAAGGACATACTCGACAACTCCGCCGCCAAGGTAGGCAGCGTGAAGGACGTGGAAGGCAGGCAGATGATTAGCATTGAAAACGCCTTGAACAGCTGGGTGCACATCAATTTCAACAAAACAATCGATATCAGCACTTATGGCACCCTGCATATGGATGTTTACGTGGTGAAGGGAGCGTTCGACTGCAAGATGCAGTTTGCCACCAATACGGCTACTGTGTTCCTCTCCTCTGAAAAACTGGCCGAAGGCTGGAACCGTGTGTCGCTTAACTTGGCCGATTTCACCAATGCGCTGAATCCGGCCGACCTCACGCAAGTGAAAGAAATCGCTTTAATCAATAATGGCGGTTATCCACGCACGGTGTATGTGGACAACATCTATGTGTCGGGGCAGGCGGGCGAAGTGGAGCTTGACCCTGAAATGCCGGCAGAGATGGCTCCAACTCCTACACACGATGCCCAAAAGGTGAAATCCATTTTCAGCGATGCCTACACGAGCTATGCCGAGATCATCCAACTGACGGGCACGGGTACGATGAAAATCTTCAACGTGTCGCCTCAGCAGAAAATCATGAAGATAGAAGGCGGGCTGAACCATTGGGCTAACCTGAACTTCAATCCTTCGGACTTCAGCGACCGCAGCCATCTGCACCTCGACATCTACATAGTGCGCGAGACGGGCACCACGACCTTGAAATTCCGCTTTGACGAAACGTCGGGCGGTAACGAGGTGAAATTGCCGCTCGAACCGGGCTGGAACTACTTGGATATCCCGCTGGCTGACTTCAATGCCAACTTGGTTGCCGCTACACAGTTCCGCATCATCAACAACAGCGGCTCGGCCGTCAATGTATTCATCGACAACTTGTACACGTATGGCGATGACAACACAAGTGTGAACCCCGATGACCCGACGGCTCCGGCCGCTCCTGCTCCCGCCCCGGAACATCCGGAGGAAGATGTGGTGTCGCTTTTCAGCGATGCGTATGAAACCACGTTGAGCCTGTCGCAAACCCACCCGGGCGACCCTTCCAGCCAGATGGAGGTGATTGACCTAAGCGAGGGTGACCAGGCCATCCGATTCACCGGCATGAACTGGACGCTTGTGGGCATCAACCCGGCGGCCAACCTCGAAGGTATGGAATGGATACACTTCGATGTATATGCCATCAACACGCCGAAGTTGAACATCGGCATGGGCGATGTGAACGGCAATGAAGGTGCGGCAGCCACTCAATACCTGCAAATGGGCTGGAACTCGATAGACTTGCCCATGAACGTGTTCACGCAGGCTAACGGCAGCAGGCCGGGTGTGCAGGATCTCACCCAGGTAAACCTGCTCCGCTTGTGGAGCGCATCGGGCTTTGCCATCAGCAAACTCTATTTCGACAACATTTACGCTTACAAGGGCAATCCCGGCGGCGAGGTCATCACGTATGAAATCGACCAGGCTCCGGAACCTATCATGCCGCACACCACTTCGTCGCGCCTCACCAAATATGTGGTGAAGTCGTTGTACAGCGACAAGTACACGGCCTTGACCGAGCTGACCGAAAGCGCGGTAAGCGAAGGAACGACGCTTAGCTTCCCGAACATCGAGCAAGGCGACGGGGTGATTAAAATGACTGCTTTGAACGAAGTATCGCTCCAGACGGCAGCCTCCGTCGACTTGAGCGACACGGAATACATCCACTTCAACGTGTACCGCAAAGGCACGGAAGGTACGTTGGAAATCGGTTTCCGTTCCGAAGGCATGGCGGAAGATGCATTCGTCACCACACAACCGGAACTGAAAAGCGATGAGTGGTGCTATGTGAACATCCCGGTGAGCGAACTCACCGCCGGGGGCGTGGATGTGACCAAGCTGACGCACGTCAGCTTCCGGGGGCAGGGTGACCTGTATGTGGACAACATTTACGCCACGAGCGGGGAATATTTCCTCGGGCTGGGCGAAGAAGGCAAAGTAAGCATCGACTGGGCCGAAGCGATGAAAGACGATGAACTGCCCGACCGTAATTCGGCTCTGATAGGGCTGAACCTGGCCAGCGCGTGCGGTGGCGATGTGCATGGCAAGGTGAACACGAACTACTTCTATCCCACCCGCCAGGATTTGTACTACTTCAAGTCGCAGGGGGCACGCCTCTTCCGCTTCCCCTTCCGTTGGGAGCGCGTGCAGCACGAACTGAACGGCGAGCTTGACCTGGCACAGGACGTGGACAGCATGAAGCAGACCATTGCCGAAGCCGAACGTCTCGGCATGTGGGTAATGCCCGACATGCACAATTACTGCCGCTACACCGAAGTGGTCAACGGCCAAGAAGGCACGGTGCACCTTTTCGGCGAATCGGACGTGCTGACCAAAGAGGCTTTTGCCGATGTGTGGCGCAAACTGGCCAATGAGTTCAAGGACTTCAGCAACATCTGGGGTTACGACATCATGAACGAACCCTACGGCATGGATTACGCCTATTGGAAAGAGTATGCGCAAGCGGCCATCAACGCCATCCGCGAAGTGGATACCGAAACACCGATTGTCATTGAAGGATGCCAATATGCCTCGGCCTCGAACTGGCCCACGTTGAGCGATGACCTGAAGAACCTGACCGACCCCTCGGACAAACTCGTGTTCTCCGCCCACTGCTATTTCGACAACCAGTCGTCCGGCCTGTACGATGGCACGTATGATGAAGAAGTGACGAATGAGGATGTGCACATCAATCGCTTGAGCCGTTGGGTAAACTGGCTGAAGGAAAACAACAAGCAAGGTATCCTGGGTGAATTCGGCGTGCCGCGTGATGATGCCCGCTGGCTGATGATGCTCGATGAGGTATGCGCCTACCTGAAAGAAAACGGCGTGTCGGGCACCTACTGGGTGGGTGGCAACGGCTATGCCAACGATGAAGTCAGCATCCAGCCACAGGAGAACTACACGGTGGAACGTGCCCAGATACGCGTGTTGCGTAACTACTTCTCGGAAAATGGCGGCGAAAGCGGCATTGAAGCGGTAACGGACGACCAAGCGGCAAGCCTGCACCTGTACCCCAACCCGGTCACCACGCAAGTGAGCATCGACGCGCCCGTGGCCATGCAGACGGTGCGCGTGTTCACGGCAACCGGCAGCGAAGTGAAGGCCGTGGCAGTGGACGGCACACACGCCGACCTCGATCTGAGCGACCTGGACGGAGGCCTGTACTTCATTTCGGCAGAAACACTCGATGGGAAACTCTCAATAGGTAAAATCATAAAGCAGTAAAGAGTAAGAAAGCACGATGGCAATGAGAGTGTGTCGAAACAGGAAAGAACACGGAATACACGGAATGAACGGATAATCATGGATAGGAACATGGTTGATAGTCAACGGTATTCAAGATAAGAATATCCGTGTAAATCTGTATAATCAGCATCATCTGTGTTCCATTTCGACACATTCTCATCCCCCGTGCGAAAACGAAGCCCAATGAAAAAGAAAGCATTTTACATCATCGCGTGCCTGCTGCCGATGTTTGCATCGTGCGGCAAAACCACGCAGGAACAGCCGCAGAAGGCGGCTGCCGCCCCCTTGTCGGCCTTGAAAGTATCGGGCAATGTGTTCACCAATGCCGAAGGTGACACGGTGCGGCTGACGGGCGTGAGCTTCTCCGACCCCGACAAGCTGGAACGCGAGGGACAATGGAGCCTGCGCTACTTCGAGGAAGCCCGCAACTGGGGCTGCAACGTGGTGCGCCTGCCCATACACACCTACACCTGGCGTTACCGGGGCAAGGACGACTACCTGCGCCTGCTCGACCAGGGCGTGGAATGGGCCGCGCAAACCGGCATGTACGTCATTCTTGATTGGCATGCTATCGGTAACTTACCGGGTGATGCCTGGCCGGGGTTCAACTACATGACCAATTGGAAAGAAACAGTAGCCACTTGGAAAACGTTGGCCGAACACTTCAAAGGCAATCCCACGGTGGCCTGCTACGAGCTGTTCAACGAGCCGACCGACTGCGGCGCACCGCTGAGCTGGGCGGCGTGGCGGCCCTTGATGGAACAGCTCATCGACAGCACCAACACGGTGGACAATGGCAAAATCTATTTGGTAGCGGGCATGAACTGGGCCTACGAATTGGACAGCGTGCTGGTTGACCCTGTGAAACGTCCCAATGTAGCCTACGTGACCCATCCTTACCCGCAAAAGCGTGAGCAGCCGTGGGAACCGAAGTGGGAAGCCGATTTCGGTCACGTGGCTGATGTTTATCCGGTCGTAGCGACTGAATTTGGCTTTGTCATCAAGGGTGAGCGTGGCGAGCATAATCCTGTGGTAGGGGATGAAACCTATGGAAAAACCATTATGGATTATTTTGCCCGTAAAGGTATTTCGTATACCGTATGGTGTTTCGACCCCAGCTGGTCGCCCGCCCTGCTGGACGATTTCGACTTCACCCCGCAGCCCCGTCAAGGCGTGTTCTTCAAGAATGCCTTGCAGCAGGAAGCTAAGGGGAAGTAGTTAAGAGTTAGTAGTTAATAGTAGTTAGTAGCTAAGAGTTAATAATTAATAGATAGTGAGCAAGCCAAGGCCAACGGCCTTGTGGCATTCAGCGTGGGGCAACGCCCTACGCTTGGAGTGAACAACGGACGGGGCAACGCCCTACGACAAGGGCACAAGCCTACCCGCTCCTCGCTACCCAGAAAGAAAACCCAAGTTTAACCAAATAAAAACAAAAGTTATGAAGAAACAATTTCTCAGCCTTGCAACCGCTTGCCTGCTGGTTGCAGCCTCCGCTTCCGCCCAGGTGGAAGCCGATTTGACCATCAAGCATGGTACTGTAGCACCCACCATTGATGGCGACCCCAGTGATGCCGTGTGGGCCTTGATTGACCCCGTGCCCGTGGAAAAGCAGTTCACCACCGACCCCGAAGCCAGTGTGACCGCTTTCTTCAAGATGTTCTACACCGACGATTTCCTCTACCTGCTGGTGGACGTGACCGATGACGTGCACTATCCCCTATGGAAGAACCCGAACGATGCGAAACAGAATTACCTCTACGACAAAGTGGAAGTGTACTTCGACGTGAACGACAACCTGAAGGACGGCGGCAGCCCTGCCCACAACGGCGCAAACACGCCGCCCATCAACCCGGGTCACGCCCAGCTGGCCTTCGACTTCGATGACGAAGCCCAGTACGGAGCCGGTTCCATCCTCCCGTCGGATGTGGTGTACAACTTCCTGAGCGACCAGGTACTCGTGGCCTACAACTACAAGACGGGCGACCAGAACAGCTACGTCATCGAGTACGAGTTCCCGTTGGAGGCTTTCATCAACGACCGTGATGAAGCATTGAGCATGGAAGCCTTCAAGGCGTTGCCGCAGGGTATGGGTTTCGACCTCACCGTAGTAGACAACGACAACGACGGCAACGGCCGCAAGCGCACCGTGTGGATGTCCGCTGACGCGGAAGCCTACCAAAGCATGGACGGCTGTGGCGTGGTGGTATTCGGCGATGAAGAACTGCCCGCTGGGAGCGGCATCGGCATGTTGGATGCGGATGTGATCACATGCTATCCCAATCCGGTAACGGAAACCTTGATGGTAAACGGTGACTTTGATGGGATAACGTTGACCAACTTGGCAGGCCAGCAAGTAAAGCATGTGGCTGGTACGCAAGTGGATGTGGCCGACCTTTCTGCCGGTTTGTACATTGTGCAAGCCTATAAAGACGGCGTGTGCAAAGGCGTAGCCAAAATAACCAAAGAATAAGCATCGTTAAAATCAATGCAAGTGTGCCAAAAGCCGGATATGGAAGAAGCATGCATTCGACCTTTGGCACACTTTATTTTTATTCCTTTGAATTAACACAGTTTTTTATGCGAAAGGAAACCAGATTTTATTTGCGAGTTTTGCCCTTGGCACTGTTATTAGGTGTTAGCCCTACGATGTGGGCAAAATCGCAGCAAGACCAGACCTTAGCGACCCAGCAGGCAGAAATGACTTTGACAGGTGTGGTCATGGATCAAAACAATGAGCCGATAATCGGTGCCACGATCATGGTTGTAGGTACTACAAACGGTACTACTACCGATATTGACGGGCGATATTCATTGCGTGGGGTGCCTGCAAACGGTACCATCGAAGTGCAATATTTGGGCATGAAAACCCAAACGATCGAATTGAACGGAAAAAATGTGGTGAACGTATTCATGGAGGATGAGACTATTGGCATAGAGGAAGTCGTGGTGGTAGGTTATGGTACTCAAAAGAAAGTAAACCTGACGGGTGCCGTCTCCAATGTGAAGATAGACGAGCAACTCAACAGCCGTTCGTTGGCCAACGTGTCATTGGCGTTGCAAGGTAAGATACCCGGTTTGTCTATCAGTCAAGGCAGTGGTATGGCTGGTGATAAAGGCATGGAGATACTCGTGCGCGGGATGGGCACGGTGAACAACTCCGCCCCGCTCATCGTGGTGGACGGTATGCCCGACGTGAGCCTCGACCGCCTCAACATGGAGGACATCGAGAGCATCTCCGTGCTCAAGGACGCCTCCTCGGCGGCGGTTTACGGGTCGCGTGCCGCCAACGGTGTCATCCTCATCACCACCAAGAGCGGCAAAGGCTCGAAGCCCAAGATCAACGCCTCGGCCTCCTACACCTTCGGCGTGCCCACCCACGCCTGGAGCTTCATGACCGACTACGCGCGGTCCATGACGCTGCACCAGCGCAACAAGGCCATCAACACCTTGCCCGAAAACTTCCAATACAAGAACGGCACCATCGACGAATGGCTCGCCTTGTCCAACATCAACCCCTTCCTCTACCCCAGCACCGACTGGTACGACGTGGTGTTGCGCAACTCAGCTATACAAAAGTATAATGTGTCGGCATCGGGCGGAAACGATATGTCTAACTTCTATGTATCGGTCGGTGTCATGGACGAAGATGGGATGGTCATGAACAATGATTACACCCAGTACAACGCCCGCATAAACTACGAGGCCAAACTCACCAATAATTTCACGGTGGGTGCCCGCTTCTCGGGCAACTGGTCAAAGATGCAGTACGGGTCCGACGGCCAGTACTCCTCCATCATCGATGCCCGGCAGATGCGCTACGCCATCGCGGGCATCACACCCTACGACCCCGCCACGGGACGCTACGGCGGCACCATGGCCTACGGCGAGAACCTCCAGGCGTTCAACCCTTACTCCATGTACATGAACGAACTGAACCACAAGGAACGCCAGGAGGCCAACGGCAGCGTTTACATCGACTGGAAGATAGTCAAAGGCCTCACGGCGCACGTGGACTACACGCTGAACTACTACAACGACTTCGTGTGGAACTCGGATATCCCGACCGACGGCTACAACTTCCAAACGGGGCTGGTGACCCGTCCCTACGTGTCGAGCGATGCCGGGGTGACCAATAACACGATGATTGGCTACAAGACGCAGTTCAGCGGGCGGCTCACCTACGACTTCGCCATCGCGCAGCGGCACAAGTTCACCGTCATGGCCGCCTACAGCCAGGAGTATTGGCACGACCGCCTGCAATACACCACCAGCGGCGACAAGATACACTCCTCGCTCACCGACCTCGACGGCACGATGAAGAACCCCGACCTCATCAGCATCGACGGCCTCACCACCACCGAAGGGCTGGCATCTTTCATCGGGCGCATCAACTACTCGGCGTTCGACCGCTACCTGCTCGAACTCACCATGCGTACCGACGGCTCGTCCAAGTTCCTGGGACAATACCGTTACAGCTTCTTCCCCTCGGCCTCGGCGGGATGGATATTCTCCGAAGAAAGCTGGGTAAGGCCTTGGGCGGGTTCGTGGCTATCGCACGGCAAGCTCCGCGCCTCCTACGGCACGCTGGGTAACAACAGCGGCGTGGGCGAGTACGAGCAGCAGCAACTGCTCACCTTTGCCCCCTACATCATCAACGGGCAGCTGTCCAAGGGGCTGGTGTACGAAAAGATGGTGAACAGCAACCTGACATGGGAAGAGACCAGCGTGTTCAACGTGGGGCTCGACCTGGGCTTCCTCAACAACCGCCTCACCGCCGAGCTTGACTATTACGACCGCCTCACCACGGGCATGAACCGCCCGTTCGACATGTCCATCCACCTCACCGGAGCTTACGACACGCCGCGCACCAACGTGGGCGACCTGCGCAACCGGGGCGTGGAAGCCAACGTGACGTGGCGCGACACGCACGGCGACTTCAGCTATACCATCAATGCCAACGTGTCGTACAACCAGACGAGGCTCGAAAAGTGGAACCAATACCTGGGACGCAACATGGCCGACGAGAACTCCACGGCCAACCTGCTGTTCCTCGACATGCCTTATTCCTATCTGTACGCCTACCAGTCGCTCGGCATCGCCCAGACGTGGAGCGAGATATACAAGACCACGCCCCAAGGTGCCCAGCCGGGCGACGTGCTGTACCAGGACTTGAACGGCGACGGGTTGATTAGCGATGAGGACATGAAGGCTTATCCGCGCGTGCAGACCGACCGCCCCACCACGAATTTCGCCTTGAACAGCACGTTCCAATGGCGCGGCTTCGACTTGGCGTTGATGTTCCAGGGCGCGGCAGGCCGCTGGGCCTTCTACCGCACGGTGAACAACCAGTCCACCCTCGACGG
This sequence comes from uncultured Bacteroidales bacterium, assembly GCA_944321745.1. GTDB lineage: Bacteria > Bacteroidota > Bacteroidia > Bacteroidales > Paludibacteraceae > QVMH01. The sequence goes on along the minus strand of CALUML010000204.1, from coordinate 13,797 downwards.
CGAAGGCCGCCAAGCCATCACGGAACAGCAGTGGAACAACACCTGGTCGGTTGAAAACCGCGACGGCGGACTGCCCCGCATCGGCAGTGCGGCGAGCAACAAGAACTCCACGTTCTACCTCGAAAACCTCGCCTACCTCCGCCTGAAGAACCTCCAGATAGGTTACAACCTGCCCGATGCCTGGTTGAAGAAAATCAAGATGAGCCAGATACGCTTGTATTTCTCCACCGACAACCTGTTTACCATTACGGGCTTCTCCGGCCTCGACCCGGAAAAGCGGGACATCAACGACGGGTATCCGCTGATGCGTTCATTCTCATTTGGTATCAATTTAGAAATATAAGGAGACATATATAATGAAGAATATCATTTCAACAATAGGATGCGTGGCCCTGCTGGCCTCCGCCGTGGCACTGACGGGTTGCGACAGCCTGCTGGACCAGACCTCCTCGTCGGAAGTGCCCGCCTCCGAGTTCTGGAAGACGGAAGAAGATGCCACGTATGCCTTGATGGGTGCTTACCAGCACGTACGCGGGCTGTTCGACCGCGACTATTATTTCGACGGGCACGGCGAACTGTTGCGTGTGCGTTCGCAAGGCGTATTGAGCACCAGCCCCGGCAATATCGTACGGGGCGGAGCCTACAGCAACGGCAACTATTACCCCGACCCCATGTGGGGCTACGGCAAGACGTTCGATGCCTATTACGAAATGGCCTACGGGGGTGTGAACCGCACGAATTACGTGATAGAAAACGTGCAGAAGATGATACCCAACGCTGCCACCGAGGAGTCGAGGAAGAACCTTGAAGCCATCGTGGGCGAAGCCCGCTTGCTGCGCGGCATGGTTTACTTCCGGCTCATTACCATGTGGGGCGACGTGCCTTACTTCGACAAGGTGGTCAACGACAATTCGGAAGTGCAATACATCAGCCGTACGCCGATAGCGCAGGTCAAGGACTCTATCCTGGCCGACTTCACGTATGCCTTCAACACGTTGCCCGACAAGGCTTCGGAAGAAGGGAGGGCGGCTAAACCTGCTGCTTTGGCTTTCCGAGGCAAAATGAAACTGTATTGGGCATCGTGGAAGAAGAATGGCTGGCCCGAGCTGGAAGGCTTCCAAACCAATGAGGCCGAAGCCCGCGAATACTACGCCTCGGCAGCAGAAGACTTCAGCCATGTAATAGACGACTACGGACTCGACCTGTTCCGTGGTGGAGCACCGGGCCAATGCGGCGAACCGGGCGATGGCGAAACTTTGCCCAATTACTTCTATATGTTCATTCCATCGACAGGCAATCCCGGTGGTGCAGAAGGAGAATTTGTGTTCTATTTCACCCATGGCGGACCGGGCACAGGACAGGGCGAGTCATTGATGCGCGATTTCGGTGGGCGTTCTGTCGGGAACTCTCAAAACTGGGTGTACCCGGAATATGTGCTGGCCGACCGCTACCAATCGACCATTACGGGCGATTATTGCGAACCGTTGGTGCAAATGAACCCAAACACGAATCCTGATGCACGTACTACCCCCAATTCGGCCGTCAATCCTCAAAGTTACGCCAACCGTGATTATCGATGAAGGCAACCATTTTGTGGGATTACGAAAAGATACAAGCCATTTCATCTGAAGGGACTGAAGATGGCATGGCGGTGTTTATTTATAAAAAGAATGGTAGTACCGAAGAAATCGATGGGGTAACTTACAATACCTACCGCGTGGATGGCGAGCCGACGGGCGGCTACGTGTTCCGCAAGTTCCTGCGCAACTATAGCGGCGGGAAGCGCGACGAAGGCGACATGTATTGGCCGGTTATCCGCCTGGCCGATGTGTTCCTGATGTATGCCGAGGCTGACAACGAAGTGAACGGGCCGCAACCCAAGGCCATCGAACTGGTGAACCGCGTGCGTTACCGTGCCGGATTGCCTGCTTTGGCTGGCGACAAGACAGCCGACCGCGATGCATTCTTTGCTGCCATTGAGCAGGAACGCGCCGTTGAACTGATAGGTGAAGGCCAGCGCTCATTCGACTTGCGCCGTTGGCGTACCATTGAAAAAGCTTTCGGTGTGACGGGACCTGGCTATGCTGGTTATTACTGTACGGATACTTATGGCGGACGTAAGCAACAGTGGTACGTCAATCCCACTGCCCGCGACATCCAGCGCGCTTACATCTTTGCCATACCTCAATCGGAACGTGATCGTAACCCGAACATGTCGCAAAATACACCGTGGTTATAATGAAAACGATAATAATTGAACAGATAAAAATGAAATCAATAATAAAGAAAATATTTTTGCTCTTGCCGCTCGTGCTGGCGTGGACTGCTTGCAACGATTATCCCATCGATGAAGATGGTTTGCTTATCACAACACGTTCGGAATGCTACGTCAGCAGCTTTGAACTGTTGGGAACCGACCAGCGCAGCGTCATTGTCGATGTGGCCACGGTTGACACGGTGGCACAAGAAATACACGCCGAGGTGAATTTTGGTACGGACCTGCATGCGCTTTGGCCTCAATTTACCCTGGTGACCGATGCTAAGCTCGAACCCAAAGTTACCGGTTTCGTGGATTTCTCCGACTTGGATAATCCACGCCAATGGACTGTTGTGTCGGGCAATCGGAAAGTGCGCAAGACCTATACCGTTTATCTTACAGTGCAAGAACCCTAAACAAAAACGATTGAACTATGCAAATGAAACAATGTATAGGACTGCTTGCAGTGGGCGTTGCCCTGCTGTTCGGCAGCTGCCAGGATAATACGTACATCATCCCCGATGGGGTGAACAGCCTGACGAACGACTGCCTCAAGCGTTCGCTCGGCCCGAACATGGTGGGTGGTTCCATTGAGTTTGCTTATGCCATGGCCATGCCTTATGGCAGCGGACATCTGGTCTCGGCCAGCGTCGAAGCCAGCATAGCCGGGGCGGACAGCACCTATTTGGAACACCGTTCGTTCCACACGGGCGACAGCGGCGAGGATGTCGGCGTGGAAATCGGTTCTCCTTCTATCAACGATGGGGGCACTACCACCGTAACGTTCACCAAAGACACTGTGGCCGCCACCTTGCGGTATTACTACATGATACCGGAAGAAGCCCGGGGCAAGCAAGTATCGTTCCGCTTCTCGGCCACCGACAGTAACGGTAAGGAAGTGTCCTATGACATGGGTCCTTACAGCATAGAGAATATGGATATGAAGTTAGACATTGAATTGTCGAACAATTCATTTTTCTCTATAGAGGACATGGCGGCTTACACGGCCGATGAGGCAGCGGCCATGCCTGAGAAGATAGACTTGGTATATTTGCACCGTGTGCAAAGAGGGATAAAGTTTAATCATGCTTTGGTTTCGCCGACAGCGGAGAATGTGGCCGCAGGTTATTTGCCTAACATCACCTTACCGGCTGGTTTGGACAAAAGCACGAAACTTTTCAAAAGTTACTCTTCATGCGACCAACAACTGGCTCGCGATGAATATGGTGTGTTCGTAACGGATAGGGACTTGTCTGAGTTTGACTTTTCCATCTGTTCTAATTACAGCATAGGTATCCTGCAAAGGAACGGCTTTTGGGTGGAGACGGCAGACGGTCGTTACCGTGCCTACATTTATGTGAATGAAGCCACAGAAAACCGGGCAGGAATGACCATCAGCATGAAGCGGCTTAGAATGCAATAACTGTTTTTTTGAACAACCGCTTAATTCAGAGATGGAAAATGTTGCCGCCGGAGAAGTTATCTGGTAAATAAGAGGAAGTCTTCGGCGGTAACTTGTTCCTCTTTGACAACAGAATACATGAAAATCAAGAGGCGGAATGCCTTTTACTGATATTAAGAATGGAAAAAGCATTGATTTACTCCAAGATTGTGAAACGGTTGCTGCTATCCGTAATGATAATTTGCTCGACAGCCTCCGTGCTGACAGCTCAAAACAAGCGGGCCAATGGTTACAAGGGTATTTGGTATACCATTGAACAAAGTTCCGAGTATGGCTATAAATATTCCGGGGGATTGGGTACGTACACGGCCGATCATATACCCGTGGCCATTTATGCACCTGAAGTGGACAAAACTTTTTTCCTATACGGAGGTACTACCAATGCCAACGAACGGCATTTGCTAATCATGATATCCTACTACGACCACAAGAAAAAGGTTGTACCCCGTCCTGTTATTGTGTGCGACAAGAATGGTGTGGATGACCCGCACGACAATGGTTCACTTGCCATTGACAGTGAAGGTTACATTTGGGTGTTTGTCAGCGGGCGAAATGTGAGCCGTCTGGGGACTATCTACAAAAGCACACGCCCTTATGATATTGAAAACTTTGAGAAAATACATGAAACAGTGATGACCTACCCTCAGCCTTGGTGGATAGAAAAGAAAGGATTTATACATTTATTTACCAAATATACCGCTCCTGAAACCCGCGGGCGGGAGCTTTATTGGTCAACAAGTCCGGATGGCAAACATTGGGCACCCGACCAAAAACTGGCTGGCATCGAAGGTCACTATCAAATAAGCAACGTGTGGAATGGCAAACTGGTAACGGCATTCAATTTTCATCCTACCGGCTCGGCCGACACTCGCACCAACATCTACATGCTTCAAACCAACGATATGGGGAAAAGTTGGGAAACCGTTAATGGGCAAAAAGTGGAAACTCCGCTCACCGAGATACAAAACCCCGCGTTGGTATATGATTGCCAAAACGAAGGGAAACTTGTCTACCTGAATGATATTAATTTCGACAAAGCCGGGAATCCGGTCATTCTCGCCATTGTTAGCCGCCATTTCCAGCCTGGACCGCAAGGTAACCCGCATGAATGGTTGGTTTTTCATTGGAACGGTCATGAATGGGAGCGACACAAAATATGTGAATCAACCCATAATTATGACATGGGGTCTTTGTACACGGAAGGCGATACCTGGACGGTTATTGGTCCGACAGAACCCGGTCCACAATATTATGGCACTGGTGGAGAAATGGCTTTGTGGACAAGCCGGGATGAAGGGAAAACCTGGGAAAGGAAGCGGCTTATCACACGCGGCAGCAGCTACAACCAGTCGTATGCCCGCCGACCAGTAAATGCCCAACCTGACTTTTATGCATTTTGGGCAGACGGTCATGCAGATGAAATGTCCGAGTCGCATCTTTATTTCACCAACAGAGCGGGGAATAAAGTTTGGGAATTGCCTTACGACATGAATGCGGAATATGCATCTCCGAAGCGAGTTAAATTCCGTAAGTAGAAACGTGTTAGACACAGACGATGCAAGATGACAAGCGAAGTGTTTTGGATGAAGCAGTCAGCATTCAAGAAACAAATCATACCCGACAAGAAACTTAAAAAACAAAAAATATGAAACGGACTTACTTTCTCCTATTGGCATTTGTTGGATTATGTTTCCTGACAACCGCAGCTAACGGGTTGGAACGGATTAACGACAAAAGCGGCAAACAGCCATTTGGTGTGAATTTAGCCTGTGCCGAATTTGCTGAGGGACATATGCCAGGCGAGTATGGGGTACACTACACTTATCCCAAAGCAAGCGAATTGGATTATTTCAAAAGTAAAGGCCTCGTGCTGATACGCCTTCCATTCAAATGGGAACGCTTGCAACCTGCATTGTTTGGCGAGCTGGATAGCATTGAATTAGGCAGGTTAAAAAAATTCGTGACGGAGGCTGAAAAAAGAGATATGCCCGTTATACTTGATTTACACAACTATGGTCGACGTTTCGTCAACGGCGAAAAAGTGCTTATTGGCACCCCTACACTGAGTGTGGCCCATTACGCCGATTTTTGGAAGAAATTGGCGGATGAGATGAAAGGTTATAAAAATATTTACGGGTTCGGGTTGATGAATGAACCTCACGACATGGAAGCATCGTCCAGTTGCTGGTTTGAAATGGCTCAAAGTGCCATCAACTCCATCCGTGAAGTGGATATGGAAAAGACTATTATTGTGGGTGGCGATGATTGGAGTTCTGCCGAACGTTGGCCACAGAAGAGTGATACATTGAAACATCTTGTCGACCCGGCACACAACCTGATGTTCGAGGCGCACGTATATTTCGACCGCGATGCTTCCGGCAGTTATAAAGGCAGTTATGATCAAGAGAAATGTCGTCCCAAGACAGGGGTGAACCGAGTAAAACCTTTTGTCAAATGGCTGCAAAAAAACAACCTCAAGGGCTTGGTGGGTGAGTATGGTGTGCCCGATAACGATGAACGCTGGCTCAAGACTACCGATCGCTTTCTGTCCTACCTGCAAAAAAATGGAGTTAATGCTACCTATTGGGCTGCCGGTCCGTGGTGGGGCAAGCACAAAATGAGACTGACTCCATCGCAAGGGCAAGATCGTCCGCAAATGCAAGTAGTAGGAAAATACCTGTTGACAGATGACGTGAAGAATTAGTTCTAAAAATCATATGCAAGCATTGAAGTTCCACATAGTATCTGTTTTGTTGGCAGGTATGTTGTTTTCTTGTTCCAACCCATCGACGGGTTGGGCTGATAAGGCGTTGAAGCGAGCTGAAAAGCAAGCTTTGGCAATGGCAGTGCAGCTCGATACGCTCCCCGGACGGCTGCCTCGTTCTGCAACGCCGGAGGGAGAATTGATTACTTCTGGTTCCGATTGGTGGTGTAGTGGCTTTTACCCGGGTGTGTTGTGGCTGTTGTACGAAAACAGCCATAACGAGGATTTGCTGAAGTATGCCTCCGAATTTACCGGACGATTGCATGGCGAGCAGTATAACACCTCAACCCACGACTTGGGTTTCATGCTTTTTTGCAGTTATGGGAATGCTTACGCTGCTACACAGGCCGATTCTTGTAAAACCGTTTTACTGAACGGGGCACGGTCTTTGGCGAGCCGCTTCAATCCGGTGGTGGGCTGTATCCAGTCGTGGGAGGCTTGGGATAATTTCCATTTCCCTGTGATAATTGACAACATGATGAATCTGGAAATGCTCATGTGGGCTTCCAAAGTAAGTGGCGATACTCTTTTCCGGCACGTGGCTGTAACCCATGCCAATCGGACCATGCAATGTCATTTCCGTCCCGACTATAGTTCATACCACGTAGTTTCTTATTCACCTGCGACCGGTGAAGTGGAGTTTCAGGGAACGAATCAGGGTTACGGCGATGAAAGTGCCTGGGCACGCGGGCAGGCTTGGGCTCTCTACGGTTACACCATGATGTACCGGGAAACAGGTGATGAAAAATACTTGGCACAAGCACAGCACATTGCCCGGTTCTTGCTGGATCACCCTCGTTTGCCTGCAGACAAGATACCGTATTGGGACTTCGATTCTCCCTCCATTCCCGATGATTGTCGCGACAGCTCTACGGCGGCTATCATGGCATCGGCTTTGTTGGAACTATGTCAATATGTTGATGCGGTACAGGCACAAGAATATTTCAACGTAGCAGAGCTGCAACTCAAAACGCTCGCTTCGCCCGAATATACCGCCCGATATGGAACAAACGGACATTTTATTTTGAAACACGGGGTTGGTAACGTGCCTCAGCATTCTGAGATTGATGCGCCGCTTAGCTATGGCGATTATTATTACATAGAGGCTTTGCTGAGATATAAGAATTATCTCAAAAACAAATAACCGGGTGCATGAGAAGAGTCATTTTACAGTTTATCCTACTAGGGGGCATTTTATGTTCAATGAATGCCTTCACCCAAGTTGGCAACGGATTTGTTCAATCTGTGCCTGCTCATCCTCGGCTTTTGATGACCACGGCTGACCAAAAAGCCATCGGGGAGCACATACGCTCGAACGAGACCTGGAAACGTCTGCATGCCGATATTCTGTCGGAATGCGACCGTATGGTGGCATTGCCAACACTTGAACGGAAGCAGATAGGCATGCGGTTGCTCGCCACTTCAAGAGAAGCACTGCGGCGGATTTTCTTTTTGTCATACGCCTACCGTATGACCGGAGAGCCTGCCTATCTGAACCGTGCGGAACAGGAGCTGCTTGCCGTATGCCGGTTTGACGATTGGAATCCGAGCCACTTTCTCGATGTGGCAGAAATGTTGGTCGGCGTTTCCATTGGCTACGACTGGCTTTATAATGACCTTTCAGAAAGTTCCAAATTACTTATTCGTAACGCCATTGTGCAGAAAGGACTTTTGCCGTCAACCGAAAGCAAATACAATTGGTGGCTTGAGGCCAAGCACAACTGGAATCAGGTATGCAATGCGGGAATCGCCTTCGGGGCGTTGGCCGTGTATGAGGAGAACCCGTTCCAGTTCCAATACTTCATAGACCGTAGCATCGTTTCAATGCGTCTGCCCATGAAGGAATATGATCCGGATGGGGCTTATGCCGAGGGATATTCGTATTGGGAATATGGTACGACGTTCAATGTGCTGTTCCTGTCGGCAGTTGAAAAAGTGTTCGGCTCTGACTTCGGGCTTTCCGCTTTACCCGGTTTTTCCCAAACGGCTCGTTATTTCCTGCACATGGTGGGTCCCACGGGTAAAAGTTTCAACTACGCCGACTGCGGGCAAGAATACGGGTTGGCTCCGGCCATGTTTTGGTTTGCCGGGCAAGCAGGAGACCCGTCCTTGCTGTGGCTTGAAAAAGACTTTTTAAAGGCCAGTTATCAGGAAAATTACCTCGCCAATCGCTTGTTGCCTGCCGTCATGGTATGGGGAAGCCACTGGGTCATCGACAGCATTCAGCCCCCCTCCAGCCTAATGTGGCATGGGAGGGGAACAACCCCGGTGGCTGTCATGCGCACGTCTTGGGAACAGCCTCAGGCTTTATACGTGGGATTAAAAGGAGGTACTGCGTCGAGCAACCACGCCCATATGGATGCTGGTTCATTCGTAATGGAAGCCGATGGGGTGCGGTGGGCCATGGACTTCGGACGCGAAGACTATGAACGCTTGGAGTCGAACGGGCTTCAGATATGGACCAACACGCAACACTCTGAACGCTGGAAGGTGTTCCGATATAATAATTTTGCCCACAACACGCTTTCTGTCAACGACTCCTTGCACCAAGCGGCTGGTTACGCAAGCCTTGTGTCGTGCCGTGCGGATGAAGATTTCATGGCTGCAGTGACCGATTTGTCGCCCGTTTTCAGCGGCGAACTTCAATATGCCAAACGGGGGGCAGCCATTGTGCACAAGAGCTATGCCGTTGTGCGTGACGAGGTGGAAAGCCTCCCGGATAAATCGGCCAAGATACGCTGGAACATGGTAACGCCGGCCAAGGTGGCTTTCACAAGGGGAAATAGGATTGAATTGCGGGCCGAAGGCAAAAAACTGGACATGATAGTGGACAGCCCCTATCCGGTGGAATGGAAAACGTGGAGCACACAGTCTCCGCACAGCTTCGACTCGCCTAACGCGGGAACAACCATGGTCGGTTTTGAAGTGGTGCTCCCGCCGGGGCGTAAGGCGACCCTTACAGTAGCTTTGTTGCCTTCGGGTGTTAAATACAATTCCAAGGACATTCCCCCGCTGGCGCAATGGGAACAGCCAAGGAATACGAAATAAACGAACAATCATTAAAAACAACAAGTGATGAAAAGAATAACCTTTTCCCTCCTGCTGTGCATGTCTATTGCCATGTCGGCACAAGTGAAATATGAAGCAAATTGGGAGTCACTGGACAAGCGGCCGACACCCGAGTGGTTTGAAAACGCTAAGTTCGGTATCTTCATCCACTGGGGGCTGTACTCCGTCCCGTCATGGGCACCCAATACCGGCGAACCCTATTCCGACTATGCGGAATGGTATTGGTACCGCCTCAACCCGGCAGACGAAGACGGGGAGGCCTTCCGCGCATACCATAAGGAAATGTATGGCGACAAGTTCAAATACCAGGATTTTGTCAGTGGCTTCAAGGGCGAAATGTTCAACCCCGACCAATGGGCGGACATTATCAAAGAATCGGGAGCCCGCTACGTAGTGCTTACCTCCAAGCATCACGAAGGCTTCGCCCTGTGGCCAAGCGCACAGAGCGTGAACTGGAACAGTGTGGACGTAGGGCCGCACCGCGACATTTGCGGCGAACTTACCGAAGCCGTCCGCAAACAGGGATTGCATATGGGCTTCTACTTCTCACTTTATGAATGGAACCACCCGCTGTACCATTCGGATGTGAACCGCTACGTGGACGAGCACATGCTGCCCCAAGTGAAAGACTTGGTAACGCGCTACTCCCCCGAAATTATCTGGGCTGACGGTGAGTGGGAACAGCCCAGCAGCATCTGGCGCAGCGAAGAATTGCTGGCTTGGTTGTACAACGAGTCGCCAGTGCGTGAGACCGTGGTGGTCAACGACCGCTGGGGCGAAGAGACACGCAGCCGCCACGGCAGCTTCTACACCACGGAGTACGACCTTATTCATGATGCCGACTCAAAAGGTGTAACATTCACCCACCCGTGGGAGGAATGCCGGGGCATTGCGAACTCGTTCGGCTACAACCGCAACGAAAATCTGGAGGACTACTCCACTGCGGAAGAATTGGTACACATCCTCGTGGAAAAAGTGGCGCGCGGTGGCAACCTTTTGCTCAATGTCGGTCCTACAGCCGATGGACGTATCCCTGTCATCATGCAACAACGCCTGGCTGAAATGGGCGAATGGCTGCATGTGAACGGTGAAGCCATTTACGATACCCGTTCCTGGCGCGACTGTCCCGAGGCGAACCTCAAGGAAAACGTTTACTACACGGTGAAAGGCGACGACCTGTATGTCATCCTAACGGAATGGCAGGAGAGGCCTTTCGAGATAAGCGGAGTGAAAAAGCCCCGCAATATATCCCTATTGGGCACGGACAGGAAAATAAAGAGTTCGTACAGCGGTGAAAAATTGACCATTATGCCGCCCGTAATGAGCTTTACGGAAGTGCCCTGCCAACATGCGTGGGTTTATAAATTAGAAAATGTATTCAACAAATAACACAAAGAAATGAAAAACGATAACAGTGCATTTGAAATTCTGAAACAGCAACACGAAGCACTGCTCGCCCGCAAAAACGAAAAAGAACCGTTTGGCAACGGCATTTACGACCGCTACCGCTATCCCGTGGTCACGGCCCAACACGTGCCCCTGCATTGGCGTTACGACTTGAATCCCGCAACCAACCCTTACATGATGGAACGCATCGGGGTGAATGCCGCCTTCAACGCCGGTGCCATTAAATGGGAAGGCAAATATGTGTTGGTGGTGCGCGTGGAGGGGGCGGACCGCAAGTCGTTCTTCGCCGTGGCCGAGAGCCCCAACGGTGTGGACAACTTCCGCTTTTGGGACGAGCCGGTTACCTTGCCCGAAACGGACGACCCCGATACCAACGTTTACGACATGCGTCTCACCCGGCACGAGGACGGGTGGATATACGGCCTGTTTTGCAGCGAGCGCAAAGACCCCGCCGCACCGGCGGGCGACCTGTCCTCGGCGGTGGCGGCGGCGGGCATCGTGCGTACCAAGGATTTGAAAACATGGGAACGCCTGCCCGACCTGCGGTCTGCCAGCCAGCAGCGCAATGTGGTGCTGCACCCGGAGTTTGTCAACGGGAAATATGCCTTGTACACCCGCCCGCAGGATGGCTTCATCGACACAGGCCGGGGCGGAGGCATCGGTTGGGCGTTGGTTGATGACATGACGCACGCCGAAGTGAAGCAGGAAACCATCATCAACTTCCGCCAATACCACACCATAAAGGAATTGAAAAACGGCGAAGGACCCCATCCCATCAAAACGTCCAAAGGATGGTTGCACCTGGCACATGGTGTGCGGGGCTGCGCCGCCGGGCTGCGTTACGTGTTGTACCTGTATCTCACCGACCTGGAACACCCGGAACGGCTGATAGCCGAACCGGCGGGCTACTTCCTCGCTCCTCAAGGTGAGGAACGGGTGGGCGACGTGTCGAACGTCGTGTTCAGTAACGGCTGGATTGCCGACGACGATGGCACCGTCTATATTTACTACGCTTCTTCCGACACGCGCATGCACGTGGCCGTCTCGTCCGTTGACCGGCTGCTCGACTACTGCCTGAACACGCCGGCCGACGGCTACCGTTCGGCTTGTTCGGTGGCGGCCATCAAGCAGCTTATCGAACAAAACCGGCCGTTCCTGTAGCCGCAGGTCTCCGTGCAGTCGGGCAAAACATGCAAAAATATGACAAAAGGTGCAACGATATTATCAAAGTGTCGGGGCGGGGCAACCCGCTCCGATATTTAATCGTACTTTTGACCCGTCTTTTAATAACAAATCCATTTATTCATGAGAACGATACTTTCTCCTATCGACCTGTCCATCATTATCCTGTACCTTGGTGTACTGATTTTTATCGGTTTTTATCTGAAGCGTCGCGCGTCGCGCAACTTGGAGTCGTACCTGCTCGGCGGGAAAAGCATCCCGTGGTACATGCTGGGGCTGTCGAACGCTTCGGGCATGTTCGACATTTCGGGCACCGTGTGGCTCGTGGCCATCACCGTAGTATATGGGTTGAAAAGCATTTACATCCCGTGGCTGTGGCCGGTGTTCAACCAGATATTCCTCATGGTGTACCTGTCGGCCTGGCTGCGGCGGTCGGGGTGTACCACCGGCGCGGAGTGGATTGGCTTCCGCTTCGGGCGCGACCGCGGTGCCGTTACCTCGCATTGGATTATCGTCGTCTTCGCCATCCTGGTGGGGCTGAGCATGTTGGCCTACGGGTTTATCGGCATGGGGAAATTCGTCGAGATATTCCTCCCGCTCAAGACGGTCTTTCCTTTCCTCTCGTTCGTGCCCGATGCCTATGTGCCGCATGTGTGGGGCATCGCCTTTACGCTCTTTGCCGTGTTCTATTCGCTCATGGGCGGTATGATGAGCATTGTGTGGGCCGATGTGGCGCAATACGTCATCATGGGGCTGGCCGCCGTGGCCGTGGCTGTCATTGCCATGGTGCATCTTGATGTGGTCGATTTCTCCTCGTGGTTGCCGGAGGGATGGTATTCGCCGGGCTTCGGGTGGACGCTCGACTTGGAGTGGTCGGGCAAGTTTGCCGAGTTCAACGACAAGATTGCCAGTGACGGCTACCAGCTGTTCAGCCTTTTCTTCGGCATGGTGCTGCTCAAGGGCGTGTTGTCGAGCATTGCCGGTCCGGCTCCCACCTACGACATGCAGAAAATCCTCTCCACCCGCTCGCCCCGCGAGGCTTCGCTCATGAGCGGCTCGGTCACCGTCATACTCATGCCCGTGCGCTACCTCATGATAGCCGGTTTTGCCGTGCTGGGGCTGATATTGTTCGACCAAATCGAGGGGCAGATACGCAACGCCTCGGGTGCCATTGACTTCGAGCTGGTGCTGCCCGCCGTGGTGGCGCACCCGTGGATTCCTGCCGGGCTGACGGGGCTGATACTCGCGGGATTGCTGGCGGCGTTCATGTCCACTTTCGCGGGCACGCTCAACGCCGTGCAGGCCTACATTGTGAACGACATTTACCTGAAGTATTTCAAGCGCGACGCCACCCCGAAGCAGGCCAACCGCGCCAACTACGTGGTGGGCGTGGCGGTAGTCGTGGTGAGCATTGCCTTCGGCGTGCTGGCCGAGGATGTCAATAGCGTGCTGCAATGGGTCACGGGTGCGCTCTACGGCAGCTACATAGCGGCCAACATACTGAAATGGCACTGGTGGCGGTTCAACGGGCGGGGCTTTGCCTGGGGCATGGCGGCCGGCATGGTGCCCGCGCTGGTCATTCCGCTCATCCCGTGGTTCGACGGCGTGCTGCCGCTGTATTATTTCCCCATTATCCTCGTTTTCTCCATCGTGGGG
>CALUML010000203.1 GCA_944321745.1 uncultured Bacteroidales bacterium | reverse complement strand
GTTCGCTTAATGATTCGAACATATGTATAGTTACAAGAGTAAACGGGTTGACGAATGGACAAGCTGACGGGGAAACGAGTTGACGGGTTGTGCAACTGGCCGTCGTTTCCTTGCCCTTTAGTGCGCAAAGGTAGGAAAAAGAAGAGATATGGGCAAATGCGGGTTCTTTTCACGGTTTTCCCGGGCAATTCCCCTATGGCAAGCCGCCCCTGTCCGTCAAGCCGCCTGCCCTTTTCCCGCATCCATACTTTCCCGCTTGCCCATCCAAACTTCCTCGCTTGCCCATCTATTCTTCCGGTTTTGCCCACGCATTCTACAAACTAAGCCTTAGTTTTTAAAAACCAAGTCTTAGTTTGTACAAACCAAATCTTAGTTTTTACAAACTAAGTCTTAGTTTATAGAATATCTGCCCAAAGCAGGAAGAATATCCAGGCAAGTGGGGAAGAATGGATGGGCAAGCGGGAAAGTATGGGTGCGGAAAGGGGGAGGTGGAGGATGCGGGGGCAGATGGGGGGGTGAAATATTTCTGTCTCCCGATGTGGTTTGTTTATTTGAAAAATCGTTATATTTGCACCCGATATAAGACGGCGGTATGATGCTGTTGCCGGCGTGGAGCGGGGATGCCTTAAGGCGTGGGGTGCGGAAACGCCTTCCTGAGGCGTGTGGTGGGGAAACAGATGTTAAATTTGGGACGTTACACAATTTTTTGCATATTTTGGGGTTTAAAGGATAAGGTTCGCAAGGCTCGACAGATGGCGGGTCGGGGCGAGGAAAGCTGGTAAACAAACAGGATGGTCTGTATGAAGAAAGTTCTTTTAGGTGTTGTGCTGCTGCTCTTTTGCCTGACCGACCTCGTGGCCCAACGCGACTTCCAGATGAGCCAATACGTGTTTTTCCCGGCAGCCGTCAACCCGGCTTTTGCGGGCGAAGGAGGGATGATGCAAGTCGCGGGTATGCACCGCATGGATTTTCTCACGGCGGGCAACGGCGTGCAGACGACCAACGTGGGGGTAAACATGCCATTCGGCAAGGGAAAACATACACATGGCGCAGGCGTGCGCTTTGTCAACATGGTGCGGGGGAGTTTTTGGAGCGACCAGAACGCTTACCTGCAATATGCATATAAATATGATTCGCCGATAGGCCGCTGGGGGGTGGGCGTTGATTTGGGTTTCTTCAATTCGCGTATCGACGGCACGAAGACCGTGCCGAAGCCGGAAACTCCCTCGGAAGGCGAGGATGGCGGCTTTCATGAGGACACGGACGAGCATGTGCCGCAGGCGGACGTGTCGGGTATGTCGTTCGACTTGAACCTCGGCGTGATGTACGCTTTCAAGGGCGGGTATGCGGGCGTGTCGGTCACGCACGTCACCAAGCCGAAGCCCGAGGTGGATGAAAGTTTTACCGACACCATCAACACGGCCTTGCACGTGATGGCCGCCTACGAATACAAGATACCCGACACCAAGCTGGTGCTCAAGCCGCACACCTTGCTGAAGACCAATTTCATCATGTGGGACTGGAACGTGGGGGCGCTGTTGGAGTACAACGAGAAACTGTGGGGCGGTCTGTCCTACCGCTGGGCGACTTCGGTGGGGTTTGCCTTCGGGATGAACGTGTTCGGCGGCCTTTCTGCGGGCGTGGTGTACGACTTGCCCACCACCCGGATGATCAACACGGTGGGCTCGGTGGAACTGACGCTGCAATACAACTTCGAGATTTTGCTGAACAAGCACGATAAGAAATATAAAAGCATCCGGATATTGTAATGCCGGGAATGCTGGATTTGCAAATAGGAATTTACTTGTTTGAACGATATGGTTATGAAAAAGAAACTGATAATTTTTGTACTTCCTTTTGTGCTCTTCGCCTGCAACAAGCCGGCCGGCGAATTGGTCGGCATGGGCGTGAACGGCTCGTTCAAGGAGGCCAACCCTTATGGCATGGTGTTCGTGAAGAAGGGTGCTTTTTTAATGGGTCCCAACGACCAGTCTGCCATCGGGGCTATCAACGACAAGTCCATCAACGTGACAGTCGATGCCTTCTGGATGGACGAGACGGAGGTGACCAACGACGAGTACAAGCAGTTCGTGACGTGGGTACGCGACTCCATCGCCCTGCGTGCCTTGGTGATGGCGGGCATGGAAGATTACTGCCTCACCTGCGCCAGCGAGGATCCCTACCTGGCCGACCCGGAATTTGCGCACCTTAACTGGAAAGCGAAAATTCCTTGGAATTCGGACGATGAAGAGATACGCGACATTCTGTCGTTCATGTACTATACGGGGAACGATGAACTGTCGACCACCCGCGAGTTGAACCCCTCGGTGCTGCAATACCGCTACGAGTGGATGAACTATGACCAGGCTGCTTTGCCGGAAAACAAATATGACGTGAACACGGGAGCTTACCCGCCCAATGCCACGGTGCGCGTCGATACCTCGTATGTGGATGAAATGGGCGTGATACGTCATGAGACGATCACCCGTCAGCTGCGGACGCGCCGCGACTTCATGTCATCGCGCATCGTGAACGTGTACCCGGACACCATGACTTGGGTGCGTGACTTCCAATACGCCTATAATGATCCTCGCATGAAGATGTATTTTACGCATCAAGGCTATGCGCAATACCCGGTGGTGGGGGTTACATGGGATCAGGCACAAGCTTTCTGCCGTTGGCGCACCGATTATTATAATGTGGCCAACAAAGTGAAAGCGCAAGATTATCGCCTGCCTACCGAAGCCGAGTGGGAATATGCGGCGAGGGGCGGTCGCCGGTTGGCTTTGTATCCGTGGGGCGGCAACTACGTGCGCGACAGCCGGGGATGCTACATGGCCAACTTCAAGCCGATGCAGGGAAACTATACGGACGACACCGGTTCCACCACCATGAAGGTGGGTTCGTATATGCCGAATGACTTCGGGCTGTATGACATGGCGGGCAATGTGGCCGAGTGGACCTCGTCGGCCTACAGCGTGTCAAGCAACAATTTGGTGTACGACATGAACCCCAATTTCCAGTATGACGCGAAAAACAGTGATTCGGACGTGCTGAAGCGAAAAGTGGTGAAAGGCGGCTCATGGAAAGATATCGCCTATTACCTACAATGCGGCACGAAGACGTATGAGTACCAATATGAAAGCCGTCCGTACATCGGGTTTCGTTGCGTGCGCTCGTTCAATGGCGACTAAAAAAAGCAGGATAACATTTATATAATATATGCAATGAAAAAGAATAAGGCCTCCAAAGCAAACAAGGAACAATCGAAATTCTCCATCTGGTATAATAGCGACGCGGGCAAACGCACGGTAGGTGCCGTATACAGCATCGGTGCGGCAGTGGTAATCGTGGGCGCATTGTTCAAGCTTATGCACTGGCCCATGGCGGGTGTCTTGCTGACTATTGGGATGTTCACCGAAGCGATATTGTTCACCATCGGGGTGTTTGAAAAGCCCCATAAGGAATATGAATGGGATCGCGTGTTTTCGTTCGATGGCGAAGGCCAGGCTTTGGCCGGTGCGGGCAGCCTGCCTGCGGCGGGCAAGGACGGCGGCGCGATGGCTGCGGCGGGCAAGTTGAATGAAAAGGAGCTGGCCAGCCTTTCCGATGGCATCAAGAGCTTGGCGGAAACAGCCAAGGACTTAAGTTCGCTGTCAGTGGCAATGGGTTCGGCGAAGAAGTTTACCGAACACATGGAGGCTGCCACGGGCGTGGCTGCCCAGTATGCCGAAGTGCAGCAGTCGCTGAACAAGGTGACGGGTAACTTGTTGACCTCCTATGAAGCTTTGAGCGGTGACATGAACACGGTAGTGGCTCACACGAAACAGTATGCGGACAAGATGGACGGCATCAACAAGAGCCTGGCATCATTGAACGCCGTGTATGAAATCCAATTGAAAAATCTCCAGGCTCAGTCTGAAGCCATTGCCGCGCAAGCGGAAAACGCGCGTCTGCTGGCCGACAGCACAAATAGCGTGGCGGTTGAGAACAAGAAAGTGCAGCAGCTGACCGTGGAAGCCGGTGAGGAAGTGAAGAAGTACAAAGACGCGGCAGTCCAGTTGACGGCTCAAGTGGCCGAATTGAACAAGGTGTATGGTAACATGTTGAATGCTCTGAGCTGATGTGCGAGGTGGGGGCAATCAACCAATTAAAGTTGTTAGATAAATGAGTGGTGCTAAAAATTGTCCGGAAACCCCGAGGCAGAAAATGATAGGGATGATGTATTTGGTGCTGACGGCCATGTTGGCACTGAATGTATCAAGCGAAGTGTTGCAAGGCTTCTCGCTGGTGGACAAGTCCTTGCAGTCTTCTATCCAATCGGCCAACGTGAGGATGGATGCGTTACTGGGCGACTTCCAGAGCCTCTACGATTTGAACCCGACAAAGGTGAAAGAGTGGCTCGACAAGGCGCATGTGGTAGAGCAGCAGTCCGACTCGTTGTTCGACTACATCCAGAACTTCAAATATCAGATGATACGTTTGGCGGACGGTAAGGATGCCGACCCCAAAGCCTTGGAAATAGAAGCGAAGGATAATTTGGACGTAGCAGGGCAATATGCCTTGGTGGAAGGCAACGGCAAGGTGTTGAAGCGGAAATTGGAAGAATACCGCCAGCTGTTGGTGGACCTTTCAGCCGGCGACACGCTGAAGCAGTCTATGTATGAAATGACGTTCAACGTGGAAAATCCTAAAGACAAGACGTGGGAACAGGCCATGTTCGAGATGATGCCGCTTTCGGCTGCGGTAACGCTTCTGACCAAATACCAAAGCGATATAAGGGCCGCCGAAATGGACATGGTACAATACTTGAAGGCACAGACCGATGCGTCCGACTTCCGGGTGAACAAGATAGAGGCCTTGGTGGTGCCCAACTCCAACTACGTGATGAAGGGCAGCAATTATACGGCCAAAATCGTACTTTCAGCGGTAGACTCCACGGCGCGTCCCACGTATTATGTGGATGGTAGGCAGATAAGTGCAGATGGTGTGTTCGAACGTCCCGCAACATCGACCGGTGTACAACAGTACGAAGGGCAAATCAGCCTTTTGGGCAATGATGGCATCATGCGCAATTACCCCTTTGCTGCCGAGTACACAGTGGGCGAACCTACGGCGACTATCTCCAATGTAGACTTGAATGTGGTTTACCTGGGCATTGATAATAAGTTCAGCATCTCGGTGCCGGGCGTTACGGCTGAGGATATCGAGGTGTCAGCCCGGGGAGCCAAAGTACAGAAGTCGGGTGCGTATTACATTATTAACCCCACGCAGGACAAGGATATTGATATCATTGTGTCTGCCCGTCTGGAAGACAAGTTGGTGCAGATGGGCAACATGCGTTACCGCGTGAAGTACATCCCCGACCCGAAGTCGTTCGTGAGCTACTACGATGCGGGGGGCGTGGAACGCCAGGTACAGGAAGGTCGCCTGTCGAAACGCATATTGCGGAGCGACAAGTTCGCCATCATCGCCAGCTACGGGGCCGATGAGCTGATACAGGCCAATTTCGATGTGGTGTCGTTCTCCATGACTACGAAAATCGGCACGGTAGATGCTACTGGAGACAAGTTGACTAACCGTCAGTTGCAGGACATCAACCGCTTGGAGCGTGGCGACCTCATCACGTTCAGAAACATAAAGGCCAAAGGCCCGGACGGCAAAATCCGTACGCTGGGTTTGCTTCAAATAGAAATTGTTTAAAATATTCCAATATAAAGGAGGATGTGTTTTATGAGAAATAAATTTTCCATTGTCGTGTTGTTGTTTGCCCTTTGCTCGTTGTGTTCGGTGCAGGCGCAAAAGACTGCTTTCCCGTTCTTCGACCAAAGTGGGCAAATCCGCTTGCAGACCACCGAACTGGATGCGCTGGCCGACACGATTGCCGTGATATCGCACCGGGCGGATGACATTGTGTGGGCACGGGTGGTGTACCGCGTCATCGACATGCGTGAGAAGCAGAATTATCGTTTGTACTTCCCGACCCGGTATGACAACCCTACGTATCGGAACTTGTTCAAGGTGATACTGGATGCCATTTGCGAGGATGGGCTGACCGCTTACGAACGCGGCGTGGAGTTCCTGCCGCAGTACAGCCGTCCGCTTACGGCGGAAGACCTGCAAGCCAACACCCAGCTGCCCAAGGAGTCGGAGGATGAGGAAAATTCCTATCTGATTATGGCCGATGCGTTGGGCACGCCCACGTTGAATGTGGACAACTTCAGCTATTACATGAAGAACCAACTGAAGTTTATCATTCAGGAAGTCATCTTCTTTGACAAGCATTCCTCCCGCTTGTATTCGAAAATCATCGGCATAGCTCCCATGTATTCAGCACATCCGCATAAACAGGATGCTTCGGCTATGTCTTCGCTGCACACCAGCATCCTCTTTTGGGTGTTGTTCGACGACTTGCGTCCTTACTTGGCCAAACAGTACATGATTAATAACGGCAACGAGGTGCAACGCCTCACGATGGATGAGTTCTTCACCCAACGCTTGTACAGCAGCTATTTGTTGGGCGACAATAATATGTTTGGTCGTATGTTGCTCGACTATGAAAAGATGTTGGCTAAAGACGGAGATGAGGTGGATGAGAAAAAGTTCGAAGCCTATGTGAAAAAAGAGCAGAAGCGTATCGAAACGGAGCTGCTCAACTTCGAGCAGGATTTGTGGGAATACTAAGAGAATAACTGTACTGTACTAGTTTGTACTGAAATGCCAGCGTAGCGGTAAGCCGGGAGGCGGTCTGCTGCGCCTTTTTGTTTAAGTCCCAATCGGATAATGCCTAATGAATGGTTTGGGTTTAATTAGTTCAATATACACTCTATTGAAAGGAAAATAGGTTATGAGGATTGCGACACTTCTTTCCGGCGGTGTGGACAGCTCTGTGGCGGTACATCTGCTGAAGGAGGCCGGGTATACGCCGGATTTGTTTTACATCAAAATAGGCTCGAACGATGATGACGAGCTGCACTGTACATCGGAAGAGGATATCGAGATGGCCACGCTCATTGCCCACAAGTACGGTTGCAAGTTGGAAATCGTGGACTTGCATCGCGATTATTGGGACAACGTGGTAGCTTATACCATAGACAAGGTGCGGAAAGGACTTACCCCGAATCCGGACGTGATGTGCAACAAGCTCATCAAGTTCGGTGTGTTCGAGCAGCGGGTGGGGCATGCCTATGACAAGACGGCAACCGGCCATTACGCCACCATCATGGAGCGGGACGGCAAGGTGTATCTCTCCACGGCCAAAGACCCGCTGAAAGACCAAACCGACTTCTTGGCTCAGTTGGATAACCTCCAGGTGTCCAAACTGATGTTCCCGGTGGGGCATCTGATGAAAGATGAAGTGCGTCGCATTGCTGCCGAGGCCAGCTTGCCCAGTGCCAAGCGGCATGACAGCCAAGGCATTTGTTTCCTGGGGAAAATCAACTACAACGACTTCATAGCCCGTTACCTGGGCGAAAAGGAAGGCCCGATAGTCGAGGTGGAAACGGGACGGATATTAGGCACACACCGGGGCTATTGGTTCCACACGGTGGGGCAGCGCAAGGGACTGTCGCTTTCGGGTGGACCGTGGTACGTGGTGGGCAAGGATGTGGAAGCCAATGTGGTGTTCGTGTCTAAGGGCTATGACACCGAGAAACAGTATGGACGTGAGTTCGTCATGCGCGACTTCAACTTTATCACCGATAATCCGTGGGAGAGCCAGTCCATGCCGGTGGACGTTACTTTCAAGATACGCCACACGCCCGAATTCACACGCGGTCAGTTATACCGGACAGGTAACGGCTACCGCATTATGTCTGCCGACAAGCTCCAGGGTATCGCCCGGGGGCAGTTCGGTGTGGTGTACGATGCGCAGTCGCACATCTGTGTGGGGAGTGGGGAGATAGCGTAGTTAAGAAAAGGTACTCTTACATTTGCTCTATCTGTTAGTGTATGTGTCAGGCTGGTTTGTAGATGTTTTCTGCTCGATTGCAATTGTAGGGGGAGCATTGTAAATTCAAACGATATAATATAACGCGTTGCTGTGTGCAACTGTGCTTGGAGAGGTCGCTGGGAATATCCCGGCTACCTCTTTTTTTGTTTTGAAACAAAAGTATCAAGTCTTGAAACATAATTTATGGTCAAAGGCTCGCTCATTCGATACTTTTGCAAACGTCAAAATCTGTTAGTCGGGAGTGGTCAGAGTAAAAGTCGTGCATGATGCCTCTTCAAGTAGCATGATGAATTGGCGAAAATCCGATGCGGAGGAAATCAAAATTCTCTACGTAGGAAAATGAAATTTCATACGCACGGAAGTACGCTTTCGTGCGGAGAGAATATCAGTCGGGAGCGTGCCTGTCGGGGCGTGTGATTGGCGTAGGGCGAAAATTCTTTAGAACCAAGTTCATAAACAACAATTAAATGGAAAACAGATGCATGGAAAAACAAAGAGTTAATCTATGGCGGGCAAGGCAGCTGCTTGTGTCTTGCTGTTTGTTTTGTGCGCTGCCATTCATGGCGCAAACAAAGAATGTAAGCGGTGTTGTATTGTCACAAACTGACAGTGAACCCATTATTGGGGCCAACATTGTGGTGCAAGGTGCGGGAACGGGCACGGTGTCCGACCTCGACGGTTCTTTCAGTATAGACGTTGAGCCGGGAGCCGTGTTGGAGGTCTCGTATATTGGTTTCATTACGCAAGAGGTGTTGGTGGGGAAGCGGTCGGACATCAAGGTGTTTTTGGCGGAAGATACGCAAATGCTCGACCAGGTTGTGGTAACCGGCTACACGACGCAGCGCAAGGCTGACCTTACGGGTACGGTGGCTGTGGTTGACATGGATGAGATAAGGAACGTGCCCGAAAACAACCCTATTAAGGCCCTCCAAGGACGGGTTCCCGGCATGCAGATTACAGCCGATGGTAGTCCGAGCGGAGCGGCGACTATCCGCATTCGTGGTATTGGCACGTTGAACAACAATGACCCTTTGTTTGTGATTGACGGGGTGCCTACGCGTGGAGGCATGCATGAACTGAACCCGAACGACATAGAGAACATCCAAGTGTTGAAAGATGCGTCGGCAGCCAGTATTTACGGGTCGCGTGCTGCCAATGGGGTCATCATCATTACGACCAAGAAAGGTGAAAAAGGCAATTTGCGCCTGAACTTTGACACGTATGTGACCCAATCTTTTTATACCAACCGACTGGATGTGATGAATGCGCAAGAGTATGGGCAAACATTGTGGTTGGCCACGGTGAATAGTTCGGAAGACCCGAACCTGAATAATATCGGGTATCAGTACGATTGGGGGTACGATGTGAACGGCCGGCCTCAATTGTATAACATGTGGTTGCCTCAGTACCTCGATGCGGATAAGACGATGCTCACTTCTGACACTGATTGGTTCGATGCAGTCTCGCGCAATGGCTTGCAGCAATCTTATAACCTTTCTCTGAGTAATGGGACGGAACGAGGTGATTATTTCTTCTCTTTGGGCTACTTGGGGAACGAAGGAATTTTGCAATATACTTCATTCGAACGTTTCTCCGCCCGTATGAATTCATCGTACGAACTGATAGATGACATTTTGACGATAGGGGAAAACTTTACAATGAATCGCACGTCGGAAGTTCAAATACCGGATGCAAATATATTGGATATGGCCTTGAAGGCTTTGCCGTTGATACCAGTGCATACGGTTGATGGACAAGGTTGGGGAGGCCCTACGGCAGGGATGAACGACCGACACAATCCGGCTCGCTTGCTGTATGATAATAAAGATAACAAGTATGCGTATTGGCGCTTGTTTGGGAATGCCTACATTAATATACAGCCGATTAAAGGCTTGAACATCCGCAGTAACTTTGGATTGGACTATACCAACTATTATAAACGTGACATGGTACATAGCTACACGAGCGGCATGCTGCATAATGATTTGAATTCGGTAACCTTGGGTGAGTCTTATGCTACCAAGTGGACGTGGAGTAATACAGCGAACTATGTCAAGAGTATAGGACGGCATGACATAGACGTGCTGGTTGGTATGGAGATGTATAAGGAAGAAACGATCGATTTCTCGGCCTATAAGGATGGTTTCTTGGTGGAAACGCCAGAACAAATGTGGCCTAATATGGGCATTGGTACTTCGAATGTAACCGGTGCGGCTTCGGGATATGCCTTGTTATCTTATTTTGGCAAGGTGAATTATGCCTATGCCGACCGCTACTTGGCTTCGGTTACTTTGCGCTACGATGGTTCATCGCGTTTTGGCGAAAACAACCGTTTCGGGACCTTTCCGGCCTTTTCGTTGGGTTGGCGTATTAGTGAGGAAGCATTTATGCAGAATGCAAAGAGTTGGTTGTCTGATTTGAAATTGCGCTTTGCTTGGGGGCAGACGGGAAATCAAGAAACATCCAACACGGCGGTGCATACGTTGTATGTAACCGATTATGGCGTTGGTGACCCGACTTGGTCTTCTTTGGCCGGTACTTCATATGATTTGACGGGGAAAGGCGGCGAAACCTTGCCTTCCGGGTATAAAAAGATACAGCAAGGCAATCCAGACTTAAAATGGGAAACCACTACCCAGACCAACATTGGGTTGGATTTCGGCTTTTTCGACCAACGTCTGTATGGTTCGGCTGAGTATTACATAAAAGTTACGGACGATATTTTGGTGCAGCCGCCTTATTTGGGGGTCATTGGCGAGGGAGGATATACTTGGTACAATGGTGCTTCCATGGAGAATAAAGGTTGGGAAGTCAGCCTTGGTTGGCGAGATGAAACAGCTTTTGGCTTGTCGTATGGTATTTCGGGCAATATATCGGGTTACCGCAACAAGGTAACTAAATTACCTGCCGATGTGGAAAATGCCTATGGAGGCAATGGAAAAGGAGATAACATCTTGGGACATCCGATCAATTCGTTTTATGGCTACATTGCCGATGGTTTGTTCCGTTCGGAAGAAGAAGTCCTTGAACATGCTACCCAAAATGGGGGCGAAGGTGTGGGGCGTATTCGTTACCGTGACATCAAACAAGATGGAAAAATTGATGAAGACGACCGTACCTGGATAGGATCGCCTCATCCAGATTTCACTTATGGCTTGAATATAGATTTGGCCTATAAGGGCTTTGATTTGAATGTGCTGTTCTACGGAGTACAGAATGTAGATGTGAATACGTATGCGGTAAAGAGCGAGACGGACTTTTGGAGTATTAACGATGTCCGTTCCAACAAAGGTACCCGGCTTTTGAATGCTTGGAGTGTGGATAATCCGGATTCGGATATCCCGGCAGTAACAGCATTGAATGCCAACGACGAGGGGCGTTTGTCCACTTACTTCATAGAAGATGGTTCCTTCTTGAAACTGCGTAATTTGCAGCTTGGTTATACCTTGCCCCAGCAAATGACGCGGAAGATATTCATTGAAAAGTTGCGTGTGTATGTCAGTGGGCAGAACCTATTTACGATTAAGAGCAAAAGTTTTACTGGTGTAGATCCTGAAAATGCAGCTTTTGGATATCCTATACCGACTACATTCACGGTTGGTTTGAATCTTACCCTATAAACAGATAAAAAATAAAGTTATGAAGAATCAACTCTATAAATTAGCACTTGTAGTAGTGGCCGTACTGTCTATGACGGCTTGCGACTTCCTTGATGTAAAAAACCAAAGCGGCTTGGACCCGGAGCAGGCGACGGATGCGGAACGGTTTTGTAATGCGGCTTATGCATCGTTACTGAACATGCGTGATGTGAAATTGTGGGCATGGGGCGATGTCCGCTCAGATGATGCCTATAAAGGTGGTGGTGGCACGAATGATGGCTACACAGAGCATTGTTACGAAACCGGCACGCACATAACGACTACTTTTACGGAGCCGGATGGTTATTGGTTTATTCAATATTGTGGCATTTCCCGTGCCAACACAGCTTTGAATGCTTTGAACATGGTGTCTCGTGAAGAGTTCCCTGAAAAGACAGTTCGTCAGGCAGAAATGCGTTTCTTGAGAGGACACTTCTATTTCTTGTTGAAAATTTTGTTCAAGCATGTGCCTTATGTCGATGAAACAACACCGGCAGACCAATATTCACTTATTTCTAATCGGGCTTTGACGGATGAGGAACTGTGGGATAAGATTATTGCTGATTTTAAATTTGCATACGATAGTTTGCCTGAAACGCAGGAAGACTTAGGACGTGCCAACAAATATACGGCAGCATCTTACTTGGCCAAGGCTTATTTGTATAAAGCATACCGGCAGGATGAAAAAAATAACGTCGTTTCCATCAATGCGGACGATTTGGAAAAGGTGCTGGAATATACGGAGGCGGTGATGCGTTCGGGTTACGATTTGGAAAGTGATTTTGGTTATAATTTCTTGCCTGAGTTTGAGAATGGGGTGGAAAGCATTTTCGCCATTCAATTTTCAAAGGATGATGGGACGATGTTCGGTAACTTGAATTTTGCCGATTTCTTGTCCGTGCCGCAAGGGTTGGGTTGTTGTGATTTCCATAAGCCGAGCCAAAATTTGGTGAATGCTTTCAAAACAGATGATGGTTTGCCTATGTTCAAGGTAACTAACGGGGTATATTCAGAAAATTACGATATCGCAAACTATTCCCGTACCAAACCGGCTGATCCGCGTTTGTTCCATACGGTAGCTATCGATGGTTTGCCTTATAAATATAATGAGGAATTATTGTTCCAAAATTCGTGGAATCGTAACCCGGAAGTGTATGGCAATTTTGCTTCAATGAAGGAGAATGTGGATCCGTCGTGCGATTGCTTCGTAAATCTATCGCCGTATTATGCCAATTCGATGAATAAGATATTGATACGTTATGCCGATGTGTTGTTAATGCGTGCTGAGGCCCTGATAGAGCTGAACCGTGAGATGGAGGCTTTGCCGTTGATAAACCAAATACGCCAAAGGGCAAAAGATAGTGCTGATGGCTTGGTCAATTATTCGGATCCGGATTTGAAGCCGCTCATGGAAATAGCTTTGTATGAAAATGGGGTAAATTGCACTTGGGATCAGGACTTTGCCCGCTATGCGTTGCGTTGGGAACGTCGTTTGGAGTTCGCTATGGAAAACATGCGTTTCTTTGACTTGGTCCGTTGGGGCATTGCGGATGAAGTGATGAACAAGTACTTCCAATCAGAACGAGCCAGGCGTTCTTACTTGCAAGAGGCTGTGTTTGTGAAAAACAAGAATGAATATGCACCCATTCCTCAGCAGCAGATTGGGTATAGCAAAGGTTTGTATGAACAGAATTACGGTTGGTAAGTAAACATGAAAACAACAAATATGAAAAGGATTATATACTGGGCTATGGCTTTGACTGCATGTACGTGCTTGTGGACGGCGTGCAATGAAGAACGTGAATCGCTGGACTTGATGGCGGATGCTACCATACATGGGTTTGTAATAAATGGAGTGCAAGGGGAAATTGATAATAAGGCGTTGACTGTAAGCGTGCTTCTTCCGTCTAAAACTGATGTGTCGGCATTGACTCCAGAAATAGCATTGGCCGAAGGGGCGATTGTTGAACCGGCCTCGGGCGAAGTTCAGGATTTTACGAGTGAAGTGGAGTACACGGTTTATAACGGCAATTTATATAACACCTACAAGGTATCGGTGGAGGCAATCAGTGCCAGAATAACGCGTTTCGTATTGAATGGGCAATACAGTGGTATTATAGACCAGCAGAATCGCACCATTAGTGTAACGGTTCCGACCACGGTGGATATAACCAATATGCTGCCAACTATTGAGTATACAGAAGGGGCGGTTCTGTCGCCGTCGGCCTCGTTGCCCCAAGACTTCACCAATCCGGTGCTTTACTCGCTGGAGTACATGGGTAGCACGTTTACCTATGAAGTAACGGTAACGCAAAGCGACCATGCTTATGCTTTTTTGGGAACGGCGGCTACGCTCGATGCTTTATCGAATGCAGATGAAAGGACCGCAGCAGAATGGATGTTACAAAACGTGCCTAATAGCCGATATGTGTCGTTGGAAACGTTGCAGGACGGTTCAACAACGTTGAGTTCATTTACGGCAGTGTGGTTCCATTATGAGCAGACCAACACTTTGCCCATGATTGCAACGAACAGGACGGTGACCGAGACTATCAAGAGCTATTATGAACAAGGCGGGAACATTTTCTTGTCCGGCACGGCTTGTCTCTACACGGGTAGCTTGGGCATAACTCCCAGCACATATGTGCCGAACAATCCTTTCGGCAGTTTCGGCACAGCCGACCAAGTGAACGCTCCTGGGGAAAACTGGGGTATTGCTATTACCGGTTGTGAATCGCATCCCATTTATAAAGATTTGGCCATAGACCAGACTACACAGTCTTGGCCGGTTGTTTGGTTGATTGGTGGCGGCATCTCGTGGCGTAGGAATATCGGTTGCCCGTGGGATTTGGTCAGTCCTTATGAGCAAGATTGGGCCGATTGGTCTTCCAAAACAGGGGGGGTACCATTAGCCTCCTTTAATTGGGATGATGATTGTAATGAAAAAGTAGCAATCTCCGTGTTTGAAGGTGTCCCCGAAGGAAAGGGAACCGCCGTGTGTGTCGGGGCTCCGTCATACGATTGGTATTATGAGCAAGAAGCTGTTTCTGCCAATGCCTATTATTCGAATATCGAAAAGTTGACGTTGAATATCTTCGACTATTTGAGCGAGTGAATCGGATTGTGAGGAGAAAAACAGTTTAATGATATCCTTTATGAAGTGTTATAGTGTTTGTGTGTTGTTATTGGCAGTTTTGAGTTTGCCAGCATGTAAAGGTAACGAACCTGCCGTTCAAGAGCCCATCGATCGGACAACAGATTGTCGGAGCGTGAAAGAAAGTGGGGCTTATTCCACGTGGTACAAGCCTGTCAATGGCTGGGTGGGAGACCCTATACCCTTTTATGACAACGGGACTTTTTATGTGTTTTATTTGCAGGATTGGCGCACGGGTTATCCTTTCCTGCATCCTTGGCATATGGTTTATTCCACCGATCTGTCGTCTTTCACGTTTGGAGGAGAAGTGATTCCATGCGGGGCAGAAAACGAGCAGGATGTGGCTTTGGGCACTGGCGGGGTAATAAAGGATCGGGAAACCGGTGAGTATTGTGCCTTTTATACCGGCCATCAGTGGGCATGGGAGTCTATGGGCGTGCCGACTCAGGCCATTTTACTTTCCACCTCGAAAGACATGAAAACGTGGACGAAGAAAGGTGAAAAGAACTTCTATCTGTCGTTGCGTGGCAAAGGAGATTATGTGGAGAACGACTGCCGCGATCCGCATGTGTTCTGGGATGACGAAAGTGGATTGTATAAAATGGTTGTAACTACACACAGCAGTGCCGGTGCTACTTTGGCGGTATTTTCCACGAAGACCTTGCAGGACGCAAGTTCGTGGCAGCTGGAAGCTCCGTTATACACAGACCCTTCCATTTGGGTTATGGAATGTGCGGATGTGTTCAAGGAAGGAGACTATTGGTATCTTACCTATTCGAATGTGGCTGACCGCCGGGTGCATTATCGTTATGCCAGGTCGTTGCAGGGTCCTTGGCAAATTCCCGAAACAGATACTTTTGACGGTCGCGCCTTTTATGCGGCGAAAACCATGTCGAATGGCACGGACCGCTACCTGGTCGGTTGGTGTCCCACGCGTATTGGCGATGGCGACCCTGACCAATGGGGAGGCTCTATGGTATTCCACCGTATGGTGTTCAATGGGGATGGTTCGATCTCCATGCAAATTCCCGCCGGGGTAGATGGCAAGTTTGTCTCGGCCAAAGCAATTGAGGTTATAGATTCGAGTGGGAAGGTCGTCAGGGAGGACGGTCGGTATGTGCTTTCCGACAAGGCATCGGTAATATTCCCCCGCTTGACCCGGGCTTGCAAAGTAGAAGCAACCATACAGGCGGGCCAGGCAGATGATACGTTCGGGTTTGCGTTTGGGGCTTGTGATGAGCGGACGGAAGTGTATTCACTTCGCTTTGATTTGCCCAATGCGCGCTTGGTCATGTCGCAGGATGATTGGGCCAGCGGAACGAGCCAGACGCAAACGAGCGTCGAATTGCCCATCCCGGCCGACAGGAAATTCGATGTAAAGATAGTGATAGAAAAGTCTGTTTGTGTGATGTATGTCAACGGCCAAGTGGCGTTCTCCAATCGCATTGACAAGATGTATGGGAATCCTTGGGCCTTGTTTACCGACACGGGGACGGATATATCTTTTTCCAATGTAAACTTGTATGAATAAGTCTTTTTTTAACTTTTAAATAAAACGAATATGAAAAAGAATTTTTTGTTTGCCTTGCCTTTGGCAATGGCATGTGCAATGCCTATGGTGGCACAAGACGATTTGGTAATTTACGGTGATGAAACGACCGGGATAGTGTGGCAGAACTTTGCAGGCCCCACCAATGTGCAGGAGGTGGCTAATCCCCAGCCCGATGTGGTGAATGGTACCGAAAAGTGCATTTCCATTCTTCGCCCGAAAGAAACGGGCGAATCGGATGAAATAGGCTGGCCATGGGAAGGCGCGTTGTCCGAAAGCTTCGATGTCCCGAATATCGGGGAGTATAACTCGTTGACCATGTTGGTAAAGAAACCCTATCCCGGTAAAGTATGTGTAGAGCTGCAAAGCCCCACGGGTGGCAGTGGCATGATTTACGCCCACTACACCGCCGTGGATAACTCGTGGCAGCAGTTGACTTTCCCGGTTATCAACGTGTCAGGGTTGGGTGAAACGGGTCTGACGAAGATATTGGTAGAAATACACAGGGAAATAGAAAACGATAACGATAATTTTGAGGATTGCATCATGTATGCCGATGAAATCGTTCTGCACAAAGCCATGCCCCGTTTTGGGTTTAATGCGGAGGATCTGGTGGCTGGGGGATGGCTTCAATTCCCCGGTGATGAGTTCGGCGACAAAGCGGTTTTTGTGGACAATCCGGACAAGACCGGCAGCAATACGACAGACAAGTGCATGAGGATAGTCCGAGAAAAAGGAGATGACAGCTTTGCCGGTGCCATTAATCGGAATTTTAAAGTGACCGATTTGGCCAGCTACAAGTATTTTACCATGATGGTGAAGAAAGATGTTGCTGGGCCGGTGGCCTTGGAAATCCAGTCGCCGGGTGAAGCGCAGAAGCAGGTGTTGTCAGCCGATTATACCGAAGTCGGGCAGTGGCAGGAACTTCGTTTCGATATCCCGGAGAATGTGTTGAATGGAGAACCCCTGCAGATTATCATTCTGCAAGCTCATGCGGTTGATACGAAAGAAGATGCAGCATTCACCGATCCGATAGATGTGTACGTGGATGAGCTTTACTTGTCGGATGGCACGCCTACGAGTAATGTGCCTGTTGCCACAACGGAGCCGGGGCGTATAGTGAAATGCGAATTGTACAGCGTGAATGGCTCGCTTCTGGCTCGTTGGGAAAGCGGCGACAGCCTGCCCGACTATGTGTCTCCTGGCGTGTACGTGTTGTGCCAAACCGACGAATCGGGTAAGGTTTATTCAAAGAAAGTGGTGAAATAATATATGTTTGTTGACTGTCTGCCGATGGAACTAAGATGTATAATTTCCGACTTGCGCGAGTGTATTTGAGCCTGTAATGGTTCGTTGTAATATGCTCCAAGGGATAATTCGCTCAGTTCCATCGGCAGTATCTTGTATTTATAGCAATGAATCGGTTGTGGATGCCATTATGCCTGGCTTGCCTGTTGGCAAGCTCATGTGGCAAGCATTATGATGTGACTTTTGATGCCTTGCTGGACGAAATGGTTAGTTACGAGGAGGCTGCGCGCCTGCCTGCCGTCCCGTTCACGTCCCATTTGGAGAGCAGTTACGACCGTCGCACGGTGTCTCCCGATGTACCGGGCTGGTTTGCCAACAACGATGGCTTCGGCATCAAGCGGGTGGACACGATAGCCGGGCGCGTGGAGCATGTGTTGTTCGACCAGGCCGGGCCGGGGGTGATAACCCGTTTTTGGCTCACGACCATGGATAAGCGCGGTGTGATGCGTTTCTACTTCGATGGGGCGGAGACCCCGCAATGGGAGATACTGGGCTACGACCTGATGCGCTCGGGGTTGGGGCTTGGAACCGGCTTGTTGCAGGCGCACCCCAATTATACGCCGGATGGCAAGGGTGGTAATTCTCTGTTTTTGCCTATCCCTTACGGCACTGGGCTGAAAATTACGTTTGAATTGCCTGATTCGGTTACGCCTTCGCCGAAGTATTACAATATCAATTTTAGGAAATATCCGGTTGGAACCCGCGTGGAAACCTTTTCCAAAGGCTTGGTGGATGCCCGCAGGGAAAAGTTGTCGGCCATCGACTCGTTGCTTCGTGTGCATCCGTCCTTTGCAGGTGGTACGCAAGTGTCTGCAAGGGACGTATTGCGAGGGGACGATACGTTGTCCGTCGCTCTCCCGGATGGGGGTAAAGCGGTTCGTTGGTTGGACATCCGAGTGGCAGCTGAACCTTCACGCTACGAGCAGGTCATGCGTGAGTTGGTGGTGGTCATGGAATTTGATGGCGTGCAGACGGTGGAAGTTCCGTTGAGCGACTTTTCGGGTGGGGGCATGGGGGCTCCCAAAGTTGATAGTTGGTTCTTGTCGGCAGATGGCAAGGGACATGTGGAAAGTCGTTGGGTCATGCCTTATCAACGTAATGCGATGTTCCGGCTAGTCAACCTTTCTTCCAACCCGGTAGACGTGTCTGTAGCCATGCGTACCGATGATTGGACTTGGGACGAGCGTTCGCTTTACTTCCATGCCTCGTGGCGGCAAGAGCTTGGCATACACGTGGAGGCCAATCCCGACAATGCCGGGGCTTGCGTGGAATGGAACTTTGCCACGTTGAAAGGGCGAGGTGTTTACCGGGGCGATGTGCTGTCTCTGTTTAATCACACATTGGCTTGGTATGGTGAAGGTGATGAGAAAATTTGGATTGATAATGACACTTTCCCTTCCCACGTGGGAACGGGTACGGAGGATTATTACAACTGCTCATGGGCACCGGTTATTCCTTTTTATACTCCGTTTGGCGGAGCCACACGTGCTGATGCGGAAACGGCAACTGGTTACAATACTTTCTTCCGTACGCGTAACCTTGATCCAATGCCATTTTATGAGCAGCTTCGGTTCGATATTGAAATGTTGAGTTGGATATCCGGGAGTGTCGATTATGCGGCGACCGTGTTTTGGTATGGTAACAAGGACGCGGTAGCTGAAGGCTGTACACCCATGACGGAAACTCGTTACGTGCTTCCAACTCAACCGGACGATCCCGCCGATTACAAGGTGGAAGCCGGTGCTATTGAGTTTGAGACCTTGAAGCCGGTGGCCAAGTCGCATGAAATGTTGGTCGATGGGCAGAGTATGTTGACTTTTCCTCATGACAAGTGGAGTGGCAGCAAGCAATTGATATGTACGCAAGGCCGGGTGGGTAATTTCTTGGAATTCGAATTGCCGTGTAAGGAGAATAGGACATACGAGGTGGTACTCTATGCTACGAAGGCTCCGGATTATGGTGTGCTGGAATTTACTGTGAACGGGCAGAAGGTGGCCCGGCGGTTTGATGGTTGCAGTGCGCCGCAGTATGATGTGCGCAATTCCGGTCCGATAAGCTTGGGAACGTATGCCCCTACGGCAGAAGGAACTATTCATCTGCGGGTTGAGTTGGT
Organism: uncultured Bacteroidales bacterium; assembly: GCA_944321745.1. Lineage (GTDB taxonomy): Bacteria > Bacteroidota > Bacteroidia > Bacteroidales > Paludibacteraceae > QVMH01. Next base: position 13,581 of record CALUML010000203.1, on the reverse strand, counting down.
AGGTAAAAACGAGAAAAGCCGTGGAAGTGGAAATGTCATAGGGTTGGATTGTGTTGTGCTGAAATGAAATGTTCTTATCCAACTTGATGGCATTACCGGAGTATAAGTAATCGTATAGAACAACCTTTAATGTGGATAGCTTTTTGAAAGGAGATATTCTTACAAGACATGAAACAGAAAATGATATGCCTGCTAATCCTTGGCGGGATGGTATTGGCCTCTTGCACGAGAGGCGATGTGGTCGTGGCTGATTTTGAACAAGCCAATTATGCGGGTTGGACGGTGCAGGGCGAGGCTTTTGGCAATACTCCTGTTGTCGGAGCGGTGGGCAACCAATTGCCGGTTGCCGGGTTTGCAGGTAAATGTTTGGTCAACAGTTTCCACGGCGGTGATGACGCGCGGGGCGAGTTGCTTTCTCCCGTCTTTACGATAGAACGTGATTATGTCAATTTCCTATTGGGAGGAGGCATGGGCGAGGGTGTATGTGTGGCATTGGAGGTTGGCGGTAAGCGGGTGTACGAAACTCGTCCGGTGGTGGAGAGCGAAACCTTGCAATGGTATTCATGGGACGTGAAAGCCTATCGCGGGCAGCAGGCTCGGGTGCGTATCATCGACAACCAGCGTGGAGGTTGGGGGCATATTTTGGTTGACCAAATCGAAATGGGCGACCGGGCGAAGAGTGTGATTGTTCCTGATTATGAAATGACGTTCCCGATCACGCAGAAATATCTGCTTGTACCGATTGAAGACAAGGGGCCGGAGTCGCAGGTGGTGCTGTGGCAGGATGGGGAAAAACGGAGCGAAACCCTTTACATACGGGTGGCGCAGACGCAGGTGGACTACTGGATGCCTATTGATGTGGAGACTTTTAAAGGAACGGAGTTGACTTTGCGCTTCCAACACGTGAAAACGACCGATATCGGCTATCCGCAAATTCACCAGTCAGATGCTTATGAGTTCAATTACCAAGAACCGTATCGTCCTGCTTATCACTTCTCACCTTATTATGGTTGGACGAATGACCCCAACGGCATGGTGTGGCATGATGGCCGCTATCATTTGTTCTATCAACACAATCCCTATGGTTCCATGTGGGCCAACATGCATTGGGGACATGCCGTGAGTGAGGATTTGGTGCATTGGCAACACTTGGGCGATGCTCTTGCCCCTGATTCGTTGGGAAGCATATTTTCCGGCAGTGCCGTAGTGGATGAACATAACACCGCCGGTTTTGGGCGTAATGCGATAGTGGTCTTGTTTACTTCGGCAGGCAAACGGCAGACACAATCGGTGGCTTATAGCACCGATGGTGGGCGGACTTTTACTAAATACGAGGGTAATCCGGTATTGACCGACCCGGATATTGTGGACTTTCGCGACCCGAAAGTGTTTTGGCACGAGACAACCCGCCAATGGGTCATGGCTTTGGCTACTTCGCAAACCATTACGTTCTATGCCTCGCCCGATTTGAAATCTTGGCATAAACTGAGTGCGTTTGGTGATGGCATAGGAAGCCATGGGGGCGTGTGGGAATGTCCGGACTTGTTCCCGCTGCAAACGCCGGACGGACGCACCAAGTGGGTGCTGCTGGTCAGCATTAACCCGGGTGGACCGAATGGTGGCAGTGCCACGCAGTATTTTATTGGCGACTTCGATGGGCGCACGTTCCATGCCGATGATTTGCCATATCCACTTTGGGTGGATTATGGGCGCGACAATTATGCCGGGGTAACTTGGAACAATGTCCCCGATGGCCGCCGGGTGTTTATGGGTTGGATGAGCAACTGGGATTATGCCAACCAAGTGCCTACGGTCAATTTCCGTAATGCCATGACCCTACCCCGTGACTTGTCGCTACGGCACAATGGTGAACATTTGGTACTTGCCGGCATGCCGGTACATGAGACGGGCACGTTGCGTGGACAAGTAGTAGAATATGGCACGTTGCATGTGTCAAGTAAAAGGGAGAACATCGCGGATTTGTTGCCCGATAACGAAGGATGTTTTGAATTGGAAATGGTGCTGGTACCCAATGGGGCGGCGCAATTTGGCTTCGGATTTACCAACAGTAGAGGCGACTATTTTGATTACACATTTGACAAGCAGGCGGGCACGTTGGCTTTCGACCGCCGGAAAGCAGGTTTGTCTGATTTCAGCGACAAGTTTGCCATGCAGGTAAAAGCTCCTCTTGTTGCGTGCGATGAATATCGGGTTCGCTTGTTTGTGGATAAGGCATCCGTCGAATTGTTTGTCAATGATGGCGAGTTGGTGATGACCAATTTGCTTTTCCCGCGCGAGGTGTTTAACAGCATGGTGTTCTTTTCATCCGACTTGGTGCATTGGATGGTGAAAGAATTTAAAGTGTGGCCATTGGGCAAGTAAATAAGCATATATGTGTATTTCCTATTTTGAACAACGATTGAATATATGAAACAAACTAATCTATCCAAGCTCATGCCTGTCATGCTGGCTTTCTTTTGCATGGGGTTTGTGGACATGGTGGGCATTGCTACCAATTATGTGAAAGTCGATTTCGGGCTGAACGACACGTTGGCAAATTTGTTGCCCTCGATGGTATTCTTTTGGTTCTTCATATTTGCCGTGCCTACGGGCATGTTGATGAACCGTATCGGGCGGCGGCGTACCGTATTGCTCAGCTTGGCGGTAACGCTTTTGTCGCTCGTCTTGCCCCTGTTCGGTTATTCGTTTGCCTTAATGATAGTGTCGTTTTCGTTGCTCGGCATAGGCAACACGCTCATGCAGGTGTCGGTCAATCCATTGCTGTCCAATATTGTACAAGGCGACCGTTTGGCCAGTTCGCTTACTTTCGGACAGTTCATCAAAGCCATAGCATCGTTTATTGCCCCTATTTTGGCGGCATGGGCGGCTGCTTCGTTAGGCGATTGGAAATGGATTTACCCCATGTTTGCGGGCGTTACCGCGCTATCTGTCCTTTGGCTGGGTCTTACACCGATAGCCGAGGAAGAACTGGAAGGTGCGCGTGCCTCGTCCACCTTCGGCCAATGCCTTGCGTTGCTGGGTAAGCCGTTTATTTTGTTTTCGTTCTTCGGCATCATGTGCCATGTGGGTATCGATGTGGGCTTGAATGTTACGGCTCCGAAGGTTATCCAGGAACGACTTGGCTTGGCTTTGGGTGAGGCCGGGTTGGCCACCAGCGTGTACTTCTTGTTTCGCACTATCGGCTGTCTTAGTGGCACGTTTATTTTGTCGCGTTTCGCTCCAGCCAAGTTCTTTGCCGTTAGCGTGGTGTGTATGTTGTTAGGTGTGGCGGGGTTGGCCGTTGGGCATGGGCAAGCGGTGCTGTACGCAGCTATCGCTTTGGTGGGTTTCGGTAACTCGAACATTTTCCCTATCATCCTCTCACGTGCCATGTTGTACTTGCCTGCGAAGAAGAACGAGATTTCCGGACTCATGGTCATGGGGCTTATTGGCGGTACGCTGTTCCCTTTTTGTATGGGCTTGCTGTCCGACGGCATGGGTACGCAACTCGGTGCGGTGCTTGTCATGGCAGTCGGGGTGGTGTACCTCTGCGTGTTTGCTGGGGTGATGAGGAGAAGTTGATGAGATGCCCGACCTTTTAAAATAATTCAATAACGACACAAAGAAGCAATCATGGAAAAAAAAGTCATTGTCGGCATCGGGGAATTGTTGTGGGACGTGTTCCCCGATCGGAAGGTGGCGGGCGGTGCACCGGCTAATTTCGCCTGCCACGCCATGCAGCTGGGTTGCCACGGATATGCAGTCAGTGCTGTGGGGCAGGATGCCTTGGGCGCGGAGTTGTTGGCCGAGTTGCAGGAGAAAGACCTGTCCTTGTGTGTGGAGCAGGTGCCTTACCCCACGGGTACGGTGCAGGTGACGCTTGACGGTGCGGGTGTGCCGCAGTATGAAATATGTGAAGGTGTGGCATGGGACAATATCCCTTTTACCGAACGTTTGGAACAACTGGCCCGGCGTACTCAGGTAGCGTGTTTCGGTTCGCTGGCCCAGCGTGGCGAGGTGTCTCGTGCTACGATTAACGCATTTCTCGATGCTTTGCCCGAGGATGCCATCAAGGTGTTCGACATCAATTTACGGCAGCATTTTTATTCGCGTGAGCTGATAGAAACTTCGCTTCGTCGGGCCGACATACTGAAAATAAACGATGATGAGTTGGCCGTGTTGGCTCGCTTGTACCAATGGGAGTATAAGACGGAAGAAGAAATGTGTTCGTTCTTGCGTGAGGGATACGGGTTGAAGATGGTAGTCCTTACGAAAGGGGTATGCGGCAGTTATGTGCAAGCGGATGGAGTGTCTTCCTTTCTGCCCACTCCGCATGTGGCGGTGGTCGATACGGTAGGTGCGGGCGATTCTTTTACTGCCGGTTTTGTGGCCGGTTTGCTTCATGGCATGGATGTGAGAGAAGCTCATCGGCTGGCAGTGGATGTGTCGGCTTATGTGTGTACCTGTCAAGGCGGTATGCCTGCTTTGTCTGTTGAACTGAAAAAGCGTATTGGGGACTGACGGCAGTTGCGCGGTGGAGGCTAGGATTTCGTGCGGACGAAAGCGTAATTGCGTCCGTACGCGGTGAAAAATCCGTGCCTATGCAGTTTGGTTTGCGTCCGTAGGGAAATGAGGCGGCATTTGGAGCACCTTTCCACTTCCCTGAAAAGAACGTGTCCGGTTTTCTTGATGGCTGTGTGGATTAAAACAAACAAGAACCATGAAATATTCTTACATATTGTTTCTGCCGGTTTGTCTTTGTGCGCTGTTGTGTTTGTGTGCTTGCAGTTCCCGGCAGCAGGTACGGGTCATTGGCTTCTCGCAGTGCAGCGAGGATGATTGGCGTACGGCCATGAACAAGGAAGCGTTGCAGGAGGCCTCGTTCCATCCCGGCATAGAACTGCGCATTAAGAGCGTAAAGGATGACACGCAACAGCAGATAAAAGATGTGGAGCAATTCATTGCCGATCGAGTGGACTTGATTGTACTGGCTCCAAACGAGGCGGAACCGTTGGTGCAGGTGGTAGAGGATGCATTGGCCGCGGGCATTCCTGTGGTGTTGGCCGACCGTAAGATTGCTTCAGACAATTATTCGGCCTTTGTCGGGGCTGATAACTATCAAATAGGGCACGATGCGGCATTTTACATAGCTGAGCGATTGGGAGGCCGGGGACGCGTGTTCGAGATACAAGGGCTGCGTAGTTCCACATCGGCGGCCGAACGCCACATGGGTTTCATGGAGGCTATCCGGGCTTATCCGGGCATTGAGGTGGTGGCTTCGGTCGATGGCGGTTGGTTTCGCGACATGGCACAGGCTGCCACAGAACGCTTCATGGCAGGGCAGCAAGAAGCGGATTTGATATTTGCCCACAATGACCAAATGGCCTTGGGTGCATCGTCTGCTTATACCAAAGCGGGCAAGTCGCGTCCCTATATTGTAGGCATTGATGCATTGGCAGGACCGAATGGGGGCATACAGATGGTGCTCGACGGGCGTATTGATGCCACGTTCCTTTATCCTACGGGTGGTGAGCGGGTCATGCAGACTGCCTTGAGCATATTAAACGGGCAATCATACAGCCGCGACAACAAGTTGTACACTGCCGTGGTGGACAAGACGAATGCTCGTGTACTGAAATTGCAGACCGATCAAATTGTGAAACAGCAAGGCAATTTGGAAAAGTTGGATCGGGCTTTGGACGAGAGCTTGTCGCAATATGCCACGCAACGTTTCCTATTGTACGGTTCGTTGTGCGTATTAGTGATTATTCTCGGTTTGCTGGCCATGTTGGTTAGGGCCTACCGTAAGTCGAACCGCACGAACCGTTTGCTCAAGGAGCGGAACGCGGTCATCAGCAAGCAGGCCAGCGAACTGGCTGAGCAGCGCGACCGGTTGGCCATGTTGTCGAAAGATTTGGAGGAAGCGACGCAGGCGAAACTCGTGTTCTTTACCAATGTGTCGCACGAGTTCCGTACACCGCTTACGCTCATTTCCGGTCCGCTCGACCAGTTAATAGAGCACGAACAGTTGAGCGAAAGCGGAAAGTATATGGCATTGTTCATGCGGCAGAATCTCAAAGAACTCCAGCGGCTCATCGACCAGCTCATCGATTTCCGCAAGGTGGAGAACGGGAAAATGGAAATGGCTTTTGTGTATGGCGATTTTAAAGCCTTCGTGGAGGGCATTACCAAGTCATTTAAGCAACTGGCGAATGGCAAGCACTTGCATTTGTCGTTTGTGGCACCGCCGGAGGATTGCTTCTTGTGGTTTGATGCGGATAAAATGGAGAAAATATTTTACAACTTGCTATCTAATGCTTTTAAATACACGCCCGAAAATGGGAGGGTAACCGTGAGTTTGTCTTGTGTTGCCGATTTCCGTGGCAAAAAGGCTGTGCAGGTGCAAGTATCTGATACGGGAAAAGGAATCCCGAAAGAACATTTGCCCCATGTATTTGAGCGTTTTTACAAAGTAGATGATGCAGCCTCTGGTTCGGGTATTGGTTTGAACTTGGCTAAAATGTTGGTCGAATTGCATGATGGAAGCATTTCGGTAGAGAGTGAGTATGGGAAAGGTACGTGCTTTACGGTGGTGATCCCGAGGGAAGAGCATGGGGCCACAGCCGATGTGGCGTTGCCAGAGGCAGATGTGTTACAAGTGGAACCGAAGTCAGAACGAGGTGAGATGTGGCAACAATATGCTACCGATAAAATAATTGCCGCAGATGATCAAGAAACGGATACCGGTATGCCTTTGGTGTTGATCGTGGAGGATAATGCGGACATGCGTTTGTATCTGAAAACCTTGTTGTCTGATGCTTATACGACGATAGAAGCAGAGAACGGTGTCGTAGGATTGCAGTTGGCTATGCGGCAAATTCCTGAATTGATTGTGAGTGATGTTATGATGGATGAAATGAATGGTTTTGAGTTGTGCAAACAGTTGAAAAACAATCTTTCCACTTGTCACATTCCGGTGATATTGCTTACTGCCTGCTCGCTTGATGAGCAACGGGTGGAAGGTTTTGAGAGTGGTGCCGATGCGTATATCCCCAAGCCGTTTAACGATAAGCTGTTGAAAATCCGTATCCGGAAGTTAATAGAAAACCGTGCCCACATGAAAGAGTATTTTCGCGAAAATCTTACGTTTGGCGAGGGAAAGAAAAGCTTGGCAGGAATGGACAAGACGTTCATGGATAAGTTCCGTCAAATCGTGATGGATAATTTGTCGGACAATGAATTGAGTGTGGATGAGATAGGGCGGCAAATAGGCTTGTCGCGCATACAACTTTATCGTAAAATAAAAGCTTTGACTAATTATGCTCCGAATGAATTGGTGCGTATCATTCGTTTGAAAGAAGCCGAACGGTTATTGATCCATACAGAAATGACCATATCGGAGGTTGCTTATGAAACGGGATTTTCTTCGCCCGCCTATTTTGCCAAGTGCTTTAGGGAATATTTTAAGGAAAGTCCGACAGCTTACTTGGAGCATGTGAAACCGAAGCGGTAGCAGAAGCATAAAAACAGAAAGGGTTCCGAACAAACTTGTTGGAACCCTTTTTTATATTATTCGAACATATTCCTTACCCGCGAGAAAAAGCCTTTGGCGGCGGACTCGTGGGGTTGTATGTTTTCCAGTTTGGCCAGCTTTTCCACGAGCGTCCGTTCCTCCTTGGTGAGGTGCTCGGGGATGTACACGCTGATGTTGACCAGCAGATCGCCTGTGCCGTAGGAGTTCACGCTGGGCAGGCCTTTGCCCCGCAGGCGCAGCACCTTGCCCGGTTGCGTACCGGGCGGGATGGTCACTTTCACCTTGCCATCCACGGTGGGCACTTCCACAGAGTCACCCAGGATGGCGGTGGGCACGGAAAGCAGCAGGTTGTACACCAAGTCGTTTCCGTCACGTATCAGTTCCGGGTGTTCTTCCTCTTCAATTAGCACGAGCAGGTCGCCGTTCACGCCTCCCCGGCGGGCTGCGTTGCCCTTGCCACTCACGCTCAGTTGCATGCCTTCCATCACCCCGGCGGGGATGTTGATGGTGATGACCTCTTCGCCTTGCACGATGCCTTCGCCGTGGCAGTGCGGGCATTTGTCTTTGATTACCGTGCCGTCGCCGCCGCAGGTGGGGCAGTCCGAAGTGGTCTGCATGGCCCCGAGGATGGTTTGCTGCACGCGTGTTACCCGTCCGCTGCCGTGGCAGGTGCTGCACGTCACGGGGCGTGCGCCCTTGGCCGCGCCTGTGCCGCTACATTCGGGGCAGGGCACGTACTTCTTCACCTTGATTTTCTTTTCCACGCCTTTGGCCACTTCGGCCAAGGTGAGCTTTACTTTGACCCGCAAGTCCGACCCCCGGCGCATGCGTGGTCCGCGGCTGCGTCCCCCGCCGAACCCGCCGAAGCGGCCAAATCCGCCTATGTCGCCGAATATGTCGCCGAAGTGGGAGAATATATCTTCCATTGTCATGCCGCCGCCGAATCCGCCTCCGGCAGCACCGCCTACGCCCGCATGGCCAAATTGGTCGTAGCGTTGCCGTTTCTGCGGGTCGCTCAGCACCTCGTAGGCTTCGGCGGCTTCCTTGAACTTTCCTTCCGCCGTCTTGTCGCCCGGGTTCTTGTCCGGGTGGTATTGAATGGCTTTTTTGCGGTAGGCTTTCTTGATTTCCTCGGCTGTGGCCGTCTTGCTGACCTCGAGCACTTCGTAGTAATCTCTTTTTGACATAGTTTCGTCGGTTTACAGGGAAGAAGTCCGGTTTAGTCGCACACCACCACTTTGGGGTAGCGTATCACTTTGTCGTTGAGCGTGTAGCCCTTGGTCACGCAGTCCATGATTTTGCCTTTCATGTCCTCGCTCGGGGCGGGGAAGGTGGTCACCGCTTCGTGCCGGTCCACGTCGAACACGGCGTTTTCGGTCGGAATTTCCTTTACCCCGTTCTGGTCGAGGAACTTGATGAACTTGTCGTAAATCAGTTGCACGCCTTCCTTGACCGCCGCCACGTCCTGAGCCGTTTCCATGGCCTTGAGGGCGCGTTCGAAGTCGTCTATCAGGGGCAGCATGTTCACGAAGATGTTTTCGCCTGCCGTCTTGATGAGGTCGGCGCGTTCTTTCAGCGTGCGTTTGCGGTAGTTGTCGAATTCCGCCATCAGGCGCAGGTTGCGGTCGGTGAGTTCGGCCACTTTTTGCTCGAGGGCTTCCGTCGGGGCTGCTTCGTTTTCTTGCTCATCCGCGGCGGGGGTGGCTTCCGCTTCGCCGGTCGCGTTTTGCGTCTCGGCAACCGGTTCTTGAGTGGCCTTTTCTTCCTTTTCGTTGAGGTCTTTTTCTTGTTTCATATCGTTATTTCTTTTTATTATTCGTTATGATGCACCAAGCGTTGGCCACTGCGCAATAACTTTGCCAAAGCATTCTTGCCGTGTGAAGTTTGGCAGACAAGCGGGCATAATGTCAGTTGCATGCGTGCGGCTTTGCCGTTTTGTCCGCAGGCTTGAGGTAATCTGCCAGTACGTACGGTTAAGGCAAATCGTGAACATGGTCAAGCCATCTAAAAACCGATTGCCATAAGAGCGGGAATCAGGCAAGGTCTAATTGCCGATTTAGGTCAAGTCCGTGTTTTATCGCGCTTGGGCGTTTCTCTCTATCCCCTCTCTCAGCCATTCCAGGAACTTGGCCGGGTCTTCGTCGTAGGCGTAGGAGCGGTTGAGCGGCTGGCCGTCGGGCGTAAGCAGTACGTAGAAGGGTTGGGCGTTCGAGCCGAACTTGTGGCGTTGCAGGTAGCTCCAGCGGTCGCCCACGGTGCGGATGTGACGGGTGCGTCCGCCCTCTTCCACCTCGTAGGGGGCGGGCAGGGGCGTTTTGTCGTCCACGTACAAGGTGATGAGCACGTAGTCGCGTTCCAGCACGTCCATCACGCGCGGGTCGGTCCACACCTTGGCCTCCATCTTGCGGCAGTTCACGCACCCGTAGCCCGAGAAGTCCACCAGCACCGGTTTGCCCGTGCGTTCGGCGTGGCGCATGCCCTCGTCGTAGTCGGTGAAGTCGGCCTCCACCACGTGGGTGTTCAGGTTGAAGTCCTGCGTGTACAGCGGGGGCAGGAAGGCGCTCACGGCTTTGAGCGGGGCTCCCCACAGACCGGGCACCAGGTACAGGGCGAATGCCAGCGACAGGATGGCCAGCAGGGCACTGCCCACGCCCGTGTGCTCCGAGGGGGTGTCGTGCGGGAAGCGCAGCTTGCCCAGCAGGTAGAAGCCCAGCAGGGCGAAGATGACCACCCACAGCACGATGAACACCTCGCGGTCCAGCAGTCCCCAGCCATAGGCCAGGTCGGCCACGGAGAGGAATTTCAGGGCAAAGGCCAGTTCAACGAACGCCAGCACCACTTTCACCCGGTTGAGCCAGCCGCCCGACTTGGGCAGCGACTTGAGCCAGGTGGGGAAGAAGGCGAACAGGCTGAAGGGCACGGCCAACGCCACGGCGAAACCCGCCATGCCCACCAGCGGGGCGAGCATGGAGCCGCTGCCCGACACTTCCACCAGCAGGAAACCGATGATGGGACCCGTGCACGAGAACGACACCAGCACCAGCGTGAACGCCATGAACAGCAGGCTGACGAACCCCGCCGTGCTATTGGCCTTGGCATCCATGCGGGTGGTCCAGCTGGCGGGCAGGGTAATCTCGAACGCGCCGAAGAACGACACGGCGAACACCACCAGCAGGGCAAACAGGAAGATGTTGAACACGGCGTTGGTAGACAGGTCGTTCAGCGCGCTTGCGCCGAACAGCAGCGTGATGAGCAGCCCCAGCCCCACGTATATGATAAGGATGGCCGCGCCGTAGAGCATCGCATCTCGCCGTCCCCGTGCCTTGTCCTCGGCCCGTTTCAGGAAGAAACTCACCGTCATGGGGATGATGGGCCACACGCAAGGGGTGACCAGGGCCAGCAGCCCGCCCAGCATCCCCACGAGGAATATCCATCCCAGCGAGAAGTCGTCCGCCCGGCTTTCGCCCAGTGCCTGCAGTTCGTCCACCACGGGCGTCCAGTATTTCGAGGGCGTGCCGTCCCCGGCGTGGTCGGCCGGGGTGTCCGCTTGGGGCAGGCTCGCAGGCGTGAGGGGTAGGGCGGCTATGCTGTGGGGGGCGGCGGGCTTCGGGGTGGCCGCCGGTGCGGTATCCCCGGAGGACGCGTGGCCGATGGCAAAGGGTGCTTCGGCGGGGGGCAGGCACGTCTGGTCGTTGCACGCCATGTATTCCACATGCCCCTCGATGCGTACCGCGTCCGCGCGGTCGAACGCGATGGACTGCACGAACACGGCTTCGCCGCTGTACCAGTTCAGCTCCATATCGAAATTGGCATCATACTCGTGGTGCAGTGCCGAGAGCGCTTTCACCTCGCCCACGAGCCGGGCGTTGCTCACCGTGGAGAACACGATGGAGGTAGCCAGCGGTCCTCCTTCGGGTAGTTGCAGGCCGTACAGGTGCCATCCCTCGTCAATCGAGGCGCGCAGGTACAGGTCGGCTGTGCCGTTGCCGGTGGGCTTTTGCTCCACGTGCCAGCGGATGGGTTCGTATATCTGGGCTGTCGCCCCAATCAAGAGGCTGGCGGTCAACGCCAGGAACAGGGTGGTCGCTTTTTTCATTGTTGAATCGTTGGAATGGTTGAGTCGCAAAATCGCGGGGAATGCCTCCCGGTTTGTTTTAATCATCGGACAAATATACGATAATCCTTTCTTTTCTTTCGAAAAACGGGGCTGGCGTGGGGAGGGTACTGACGTTCTCGTTAAGAAAGTTTGTGAAAGTTTAACTAAGTTCGGTGTGCGGTGGTGGCTTGGTGTGGCTCGTTTCCTCTTCCTTGGTGTGGGCAGGCTCTTGGACAAAAGGCAAAACTCCCTTTGGGTAAGTGGCAAAGCCCCCTTTAGGGGGTTGGGGGTCACCCTTTAGGCAAAAGGGTATGACCCCTTTTAGGCAAAAGGGTATGACCCCTTTTAGGCAAAAGGGTGCGACCCCTTTGGGCAAAAGGGTACGACCCCTTTAGGCAAAAGGGTGCGACCCCTTTAGGCAAAAGGGTACGACCCCTTTAGGCAAAAGGGTACGACCCCTTTAGGCAAAAGGTAAAGCCCCTCCTCTGGAGGGGTTGGGGAGGCTTTTAGGCAAGTGGTAAAGCCCCCTTTAGGGGGTTGAGGGGGCCTTCCGGGGGTTGAAGAGGCATTTGTGCAAGGGATGGTGCGGATGCAAACGGAAATATCGTACGGCTTGTGCGGAAACCGGGCTGGAAGACAGCCGGTCAAGCCTGCGGATGCGGCGGGGTAGGGGCTGCGATGTGTTTTGGATGGCATTGCAAATGTACGTATAATATTGGATATATGCAAACATGGTTTGTATCCTGTTTCTTGAAGAAAACGTTAATTTTGCAGGAAACTTTAGCCATTATGCAGCCTTACCATATCGACTTGGAGCGGATTGTAGCCGCCAAATTGCCCGGGAGGAAATTGCCGGGCTTCGTCATGCGCTATTTGAAGCGCATTGTGCACATCGATGAGGTGAACCGCACGTTCGAACTTTATCCCGATGCCCGCGGGCTGGACTTCATCGGCCACCTCATCGATTATCTGGGCATCAGCTACACGGTGGTGGGGCGCGAGCACTTGCCGCACGACGGGCGCGCGTACACCTTTGCCAGCAACCACCCCCTGGGCGGGCTGGACGGCATCATCCTGGCCTACGTCATCGGGCGGGAGTATGACGGGCACATCCGCCTGCTGGTGAACGACATCCTCACTTTCATCGAACCGCTGCGCGAGCTCTTCCTGCCGGTGAACAAGACCGGGGCGCAGGGCAAGGAGAACGTGGAGCGGATGAATGAGTTTTACCGGTCGGGGCTGCACCTCGTCACGTTCCCTTCGGGCAAGTGTTCCCGCAAGACGAAAGGACGCATCACTGACCCGGAATGGAAAAAGAACTTCATTGTCAAGGCGGTGGAGCTTCGACGCGACGTGGTGCCCATCCACTTTGAGGGACGTAATTCCGACTTCTTCTACAACTTGGCCCGCCTGCGCACGGCGTTGGGCGTGCGGGTCAACCTTGAAATGCTTTATCTGGCCGACGAGTTTTTCCGCCAGCGGGGGGCGCATTTCCGCCTTGTCATCGGGCAGCCCATCCCTTGGCAGACTTTCGACCGCAGCCGCACCCCCTCCCAATGGGCGGAGTGGGTGAAGGGCGTGTGCTACGGGCTCTGAGGCGTGTTGTCCATGATAGATATTCTTAACCGCAAAGAGCGCAGAGAACGCAGAGGCTTCATCTTTGCGTTTCTTTGCGCTCTTTGCGGTTTGTGCTACGGGCTCTGAGGCGTGTTGCCCATGATGGATATTTTTAACCGCAAAGAGCGCAGAGAACGCGGAGGCTTCATCTTTGCGTTTCTTTGTGTTCTTTGCGGTTTATTTATCCTAAATCCCATTCTTCAGCACGGCTTCCGCCACGGCCAGGTCCAGGGGGGTGGTCAGCTTGATGTTGCGGGGGGTGCCGTCCACGAGGGCGACGGGGTGGCCGGTGGCTTCCACTACCGAGGCATCGTCGGTGAAGGCGGGGGAGAAG
>CALUML010000202.1 GCA_944321745.1 uncultured Bacteroidales bacterium | reverse complement strand
CTAAGTTAATAAAAATCATCGATATGCGCAACTTTCCAAACATATTATCAACTCAAATTAATTCCGCCAACAGGTGGTCTTTTAGCTTTTGCAGGTTGTACCTCCTTGGCTTCCATCACCATTCCGGATAGTGTAACGGAAATCGGTGATAAGGCTTTTGCAGATTGTACCTCCTTGTCTTCCATCACCATTCCAGATAGTGTAACGGAAATCGGTCCTTTAGCTTTTGGAGGTTGTTATTCCTTGAAAACGATAAATGTATCAACTAACAATATATATTATAAATCCATTGATGGTGTATTGTATAGCAAAGACGGCAGTGTGCTTAAACAGTGTCCAGGTGCTAAAATGAATTGTAAAATTCCGGATGGTGTAACGGAAATCGGTGATTGGGCTTTTTCATTTTGTACCGCCTTGTCTTCCATCACCATTCCGGATGGTGTAACGAAAATCGGTCGTCAGGCTTTTAGAAATTGTACCGCCTTGTCTTCCATCACCATTCCGGATAGTGTAACGGTAATCGGTGATTCTGCTTTTGAAGGTTGTACCTCCTTGGCTTCCATCACCATTCCGGATGGTGTAACGAAAATCGGTCGTCAGGCTTTTAGAAATTGTACCGCCTTGTCTTCCATCACCATTCCGGATAGTGTAATGGTAATCGGTGATTTTGCTTTTGAAGGTTGTACCTCCTTGGCTTCCATCACCATGAAGAGTGGTGTAGATAGTATCGGTGATGGGGCTTTTTCAGGTTGTACCTCCTTGAAAAGAATTAAAACTACTCGCGAAATATTTACATGGTTCAGACACAAATTTCCAAAACGTGCTCGATTGCAAAAAATATAAACTTTAAATATGAATACAAAAATCCCCGGCCTCACCTTCTCGTGGAAGCGTGCTATCGGCCTCACCCAGCTGAAACAAAAAATATCCCGACAAACCGGCATCCCGACGTCGAAGCAAGGAATAGAACGAAAAATAGGGGGCGTGATTTTGAAGAAACTAACAGGGAAGTAGAAGATAAAAAAGAGCCCCTCTCCGAGGCAGGCAGCGACATGCTGATACAAATCCCCTCCACGCTCATCATCAACAAGAAATCCACCCGCAACCGCCCCGGCCTCCTGGGCGACTACGACGAGTTCGACGAACCGTTCTTCAGATAGCGACAAGGGACAAGAGGCGAAAAGCAAGCAACAAGCAGAGATGTCACGCCGTGGCATCTCTTTTTATTTAACCGCAGAGAGCGCAAGGAGGTGTGTCAAAATAAGAGAGAGCACGGATGAGACAAATAAGACGGATTTATACAGATTCAAATACCATTGATTGTCAAGGATTGTTGAAATAAGAAATCTGTGATAATCTGTATAATCCGTGTTATCCGTGTTATCCGTGTGCTAAATCCCATTTTGACACATCCTCTTGTGGTCATCGCACACCGATGCTGTTTTCAGAACAGCGACATCTGCCCGCCTTCTTCCACATTGCCCACGATGTCGTCGGGCAACACGGACGGTGCGTCGGGGGCAGGCGAAACGGGTGCGTCGGGCGGTGCCGGGATGCCGGGGGCTGCATCACCACCTTCGTTGTCGCCGCTGCCGTCGCTGCCATCGGCGGGGTCGTCGGGCGTTTCGTCCTCATCGGCCGGTTCCGGGTCGGGGAAGCGGGTCGGCTCCAGCTCGCTGATGGCGGCCACCTCGTAGGTGGTGAGCCGCTTGCCGTGTGCCTTGTAGCCCTTCACGGCAATGAACTGCTCCACATCCACCACCAGCGGGATGCGGTGTGCATCGCCCCCGCCAAAAGACACTTCGATGCGCGGATAATCGACCGACGTGAGGACCGCCACCCGCGAGTGCGGATTGTCGCCGATGAAACTCTGCTTCTTGGGCGACGCTTCCAGGCTGAACCGCTTCAGGTAGTAATACTTCTGGTCGGCATCGTAGAATGCCACCGACCATATCTTGGCGGGGTCAAACTTCTCTATCACCCGGATGTCGCGGTCGTAGTGGTTCGTGGAGTCGAAGCCGGTGGTGTAATACTTGCCGTCGTCCGTGAGCACCAGCACCAGGTCGTCGCTTTGGAATTCGCCCAGGTAGTCGCCCCGGCCGTCGTAGTTGAGGCGCAGCACGTCGGAGTCGAACCACACCTGCCGCCCGCCCAACGTGGAGCCGCCCCGCTGCTTGAGCGTGATTTTCTGCACCTCGTTTTTCGTGAGCAGGTTGCCTTGCGACTGGCGGCCTTTGATGGTCACCGTGCTGAAGTCCTTCTCCAGGTTCAGCTTGAGCAGGCGCGGGCGGGGCTTGAGGGTAATGCGGATGACCTCGGCCTCGCCGTTGGGGTTGGCCGTCAGGTACATGATGCGCGAGCCGGGTTTGCCCTGCGTCATGTCGTATTCCTTGTCGCGCGCCACACCCGTGATGGCGAAACGCTTGATGTAGAACGGTCCGGCCTTGCCGTCGCGGTAGACCACGTTATATATGGTGCGCTTGTCGTTCTTCTTGAACACCGCCACGTGCAGGATGTTCTTGCCCACGAACACCTTGTCGGCCACGCGCACGATTTTGTACTTGCCGTCCTTGAAGATGATGAGCACGTCGTCGATATCCGAGCAGTTGCACACGAACTCGTCCTTTTTCAGCCCCGTGCCGATGAACCCCTCCTCGTAGTTCACGTAGAGCTTCTCGGTGGCCTCGGCCACCTTCACGGCTTCGATGGACTCGAAGTTGCGTATCTCGGTGCGGCGCGGGTAGTCCTTGCCGTAGCGCGCTTTCAAGCCCTCGAACCAGGCGATGGTGAAGTCCACCAAGTGGGCCAGGTGGTCGTTTATCTCGTCTATCTTCTTCTGGATGGCCAGCAGGGTGTCGTTGGCCTTGTCGCTGTCGAAGCGGGTGATGCGCTTCATGCGTATCTCCATCAGCTTCAGGATGTCGTCGGTGCACACCTCGCGGATGAAGTCCTTCTTGAACGGTTCGAGCCGCCGGTCGATGTGCGCCACGGCCTCTTCCTGCGAACGGCTCTCCTCGAACTCCTTGTCCTTGTAAATGCGGTTTTCGATGAATATCTTTTCGAGCGAGACGAAGAAGAACTGCTCCCGCAATTCCGCCCGCTGTATCTCCTGCTCGCGGCGCAACAGGTCCATGGTGTGTTCGGTGCTGATGCGCAACAGCTCGCTCACGCCGAGGAAGCGGGGCTTCTTGTCGTGGATGACGCAGCAGTTGGGCGACACGCTCAGCTCGCAGTCGGTGAAGGCGTAGAGCGCGTCGATGGTCTTGTCGGACGACACGCCCGCCGCCAGGTGCACCTGTATTTCCACCTTTTCGGCCGTGAGGTCGTCCGTCTTGCGTATCTTGATTTTGCCCTTCTCGCTGGCGCGGATGATGCTCTCGATGAGCTTGCCCGTGGTAGTGCCGTAGGGGATTTCGCTGATGACAAGCGTCTTGTTGTCCAGTTTGCTTATCTTGGCGCGTATCTTCACCACGCCGCCCCGCTCGCCGTCGTTGTAACGGCTCACGTCGATGGAGCCGCCCGTGGGGAAGTCGGGATACAGCGCGAACGGCTCGCCGCGCAGGCAGGCCACCGAGGCATCGAGCAGCTCGTTGAAGTTGTGGGGCAATATCTTCGAGTTCAGCCCCACGGCGATGCCTTCCACGCCCTGCATCAGCAGCAGGGGAAACTTGATGGGCAGCGTGATGGGCTCCTTGTTGCGCCCGTCGTAGGAGAGTTTCCACTTCGTCACCTTGGGGCTGAACACCGTTTCGAGGGCAAACTTCGTAAGCCGCGCTTCGATGTAACGTTCCGCCGCCGCGTCGTCGCCCGTCAGGATGTTGCCCCAGTTGCCCTGCGTGTCGACAAGCAAATCCTTCTGCCCCAGCTGTACCAGCGCATCCTTGATGGACGCGTTGCCGTGCGGGTGGAACTTCATGGTCTCGCCCACGATGTTGGCCACCTTGTTGTAGCGTCCGTCCTCCATGCGGTTCATGGTATGCAGGATGCGTCGTTGCACCGGCTTCAGTCCGTCGTAGATGTCGGGCACGGCGCGCTCGAGTATCACGTAGGAGGCATAGTCCAGGAACCAGTTCTGGTACATGCCGCCCAGGTGGTGGGTGATGGCATCGCCCGCTTCGGGCTTGTAGGCCGAATGCGCCACCGGGGCCAGTTCACCGTCCTGCTCCATCGATGCGTCCTGCGCGGTGCTGTCCAGGGCCTCGTCCTCGGGGGTCAGTATGTCATTGTCTTTATCCATATATAATAATGTTGTTAGAAGGGGGATTTTGAATTTCTGACAAAGTTACGAAAAAAAGAGCGAGCTAAGCCAATCCGAGTGCATTTCCCCAAGTTCATTCCCCCATCCGGCCGGGGTCGGGCTGCGGACGGTCTTCGCGCAGAGACTTCAGGATGGGAAGGGTGAGCGGCAGGGACACGGCAAACGAACACACGTCCGACACCGCCTGGCACATCTCCACCCCCTGCAAGCCGAGCAGACGGGGCAGCAACAGGATGAAGGGCACGAAGAACAGCCCCTGCCGGGCCGAGGCCAACACCACCGCCCGCACCGGCTGGCGGATGGTTTGCAGCATCATGTTGCACAGCACTATCCACGCCCCGAGCGGCAAGGTGAGCAGCTGCCAGCGCAAGGCACGCGACCCCACGGCAATGACCTGTGGGTCGCCGTCGCGGAACCATGCCACGATGTAGGGCGCAAACACGAAACCCGCCACCGCGCACACCGCGAGGAACACCACCCCCAGCCGCACGCAAAACCAGAAGCCCTGCCGCACCCGGCGGTACAGCCCCGCCCCGTAGTTGAAGCCGCACACCGGCTGGAAGCCCTGCCCGAACCCGATGAGGAACGAGTTGATGAACATGCACACCCGCCCCACGATGGACATGCCCGCGATGGCCGCATCGCCAAACGCCCCCGCCGCCACGTTGAGCAGGATGGTGGAAAGGCTGTTCAGCCCCTGGCGGCACAGCGACGGGCTACCGCCGTACACGATCTCCTTCAACAACGCCGCCCGCGGCGTGAAGTTGCGCAGGCGGATGCGGATGTTGCCGCCCCGCCGGTCCATGGCCACCAGGATGGCGAAGCTGCACAACTGGCTGGCCAGCGTGGACCACGCCGCCCCCGCAATGCCCATGTCGCACACGAATATCAGCAGCGGGTCAAGCCCGATGTTGAGCACCGCCCCCGCCGTGATGCCCACCATGGCATACACGGCGTTGCCCTGGAAGCGCATCTGGTTGTTGAGCACCAGCGACGAGGTCATGAACGGCGCGCCCAGCAGGATGATGCCCAGGTACGTCTCGGCATAAGGCTGGATGGTGGGCGTGGAACCGAGCAGGCGGCAGACGGGAGCGAGCCACGCCAGCCCGCACACGGCAATGAGCACCCCGGCCAGGAAGGCGCAGAAGAAGCCCGTGGCGGCCATGCGCTCGGCGTTGGCGTAGTCGTGCGCACCGAGGCGGCGCGAGATGTAGTTGCCCGACCCGTGCCCGAAGAAGAAGCCGAACGCCTGTATCACCGCCATGACGGAAAACGAAATGCCCACCGCCGCCGTGGCCTGCGTGTTGATTTTCCCCACGAAATACGTGTCCGCCATCACGTAAAACGACGTGACCAGCATGCTCACGATGGTAGGCACGGCCAGCGACCCTATCAGCCTCGGCACGGGGGCGGTGGTCATCAGCGCGTGCTTCCCCTCCGCGTCCCGGCCCGTCAGTTTCAGTCCCATAACATATCCCCCTTGATTTTTCCTGCAAAGGTACGATTTAGTTACGAGTGGACGAGTAAACAAGTGGACGAGTAAACGAGCAAACAAATGGACGGGGCATCGCCCCATGAAACACCAGACACCGATAACAAGCCGCAATCCCATAGGAATGTCTTGCATTTCCCCCGACTATTTCGTGTCTTTATGCCCGGAAAGTTATCGTCCCACCCGGGTGGTACGACCGTCCCACCTTGGTGGTACAGCCGTCCCACCCGGGTGGTACAGCTGTGCCACCTTGGTGGGACGATAACTTCATGCCGAGAAAAACAAAAAGACGGGCTGATGACCGCACGACCGCGAGCGTCGGATTCACGCGAGTTTACCGCCCCGATTGCCTGCCATTTCAACGGAAATCACTACCTTTGCGCCGTTATTATCAACAAAAAGCAAGTCAAACCTCAAACGGACAAACGATATGACACAGAAAGATGTATTCAAAAAGCTCGTTGCACACTGCAAGGAGTATGGTTTCGTGTTCCCGTCGAGTGAAATATACGACGGGCTGGGTGCCGTGTACGACTACGGGCAGAACGGCGTGGAACTGAAAAACAACATCAAACGCTATTGGTGGGACTCGATGACGATGCTCCACGAAAACGTGGTGGGCATCGACGCGGCCATCTTCATGCACCCCACCACGTGGAAAGCTTCCGGGCACGTGGACGCCTTCAACGACCCCCTCATCGACAACCGCGACAGCAAGAAACGTTACCGTGCCGACGTGCTCATCGAGGACCTCATGGCCAAATACGATGAAAAGATTGAAAAAGAAGTGCAGAAGGCCGCCAAGCGGTTCGGCGCGAGCTTCGACGAAGCCATGTTCCGCCAGACGAATCCCCGCGTGCTCGAACACCAGGCCAAGCGCGACGAGATACACGCCCGCTACGCCAAGGCCATGAACGAAAACGACCTGCCCGGCTTGAAAGCCATCATCATGGACTACGACGTGGTGGACCCCATCAGCGGCACGAAGAACTGGACCGACGTGCGGCAGTTCAACCTCATGTTCTCCACCGAAATGGGCTCCACCGCCGACGGTGCCATGAAGATATACCTCCGCCCCGAAACGGCGCAAGGCATCTTCGTGAACTACCTCAACGTGCAGAAGACGGGCCGCATGAAAATCCCCTTCGGCATCGCGCAGATAGGCAAGGCGTTCCGCAACGAAATCGTGGCACGGCAGTTCATCTTCCGCATGAGGGAGTTCGAACAGATGGAAATGCAGTTCTTCGTGCGCCCCGGCGACGAAATGAAGTGGTTCGCCTACTGGAAAGAACACCGCCTCGCCTGGCACAAGGCACTCGGGCTGGGCGACAACAAGTACCGCTTCCACGACCACGACAAGCTGGCGCACTACGCCAACGCCGCCACCGACATCGAGTTTGAAATGCCCTTCGGCTTCAAGGAAGTGGAAGGCATCCACTCGCGCACCGACTTCGACCTGAGCAGCCACGAGAAGTATTCGGGCAAGAACATCAAATACTTCGACCCCGAACTCAACCAGTCGTACACGCCCTACGTCATCGAGACTTCCATCGGCGTGGACCGCATGTTCCTCTCCATCATGTCCGCCGCCTACTGCGAAGAGCAGCTCGAAGGGGGCGACAGCCGCGTGGTGCTCAAACTGCCGCCCGTGCTCGCCCCGGTGAAAGCCGCCATCCTGCCCCTGGTGAAAAAGGACGGCCTGCCCGAAAAGGCACGCGAAATCATGGACGCGCTCAAGTTCGACTTCCGCTGCGTGTACGACGAGAAAGACTCCATCGGCAAGCGGTACCGCCGCCAGGATGCCGTGGGCACGCCCTTCTGCGTCACCGTGGACCACGACACGCTCACCGACAACTGCGTCACCATCCGCCACCGCGACACCATGCAGCAGGAACGCGTCAGCATTGACAGCCTCCACGACCTCATCGACCGGGAGGTGAACATGAAGAACTTGTTCAGGAAGATTATGGACTAACCACATACGCGAAGACGCAAAAGGGGGATTGCCCCACGGCTTCCCCCCTCCTGCGCCTCGCGTATTGCAATCCAACCGCCAACGGGCACGATTAAATAATTTCGTAACTTTGAACCATTCATCTTATAACAATCCCAAGACATGCTATGAAAACCATACCCTTTTGCTTATGGATAATAGGAGCCTGCCTTACAGCCTCCACTCTCCATGCTCAATGGGACGAATGCCAATTGCCTAAAAGTACCCATTCCGATTTTCGTACAGTGGACGTGGAGCAGGCCCGTTGCCTGGCACGCCATTCGGGTAAGGAACGAACGCTGTTCTATTCCTATGCCGATTGGTGCACACACTGCAAAGCGCGCCTCCCCGACATTGTCCGCCTTGCCCAAGAGTATGACGCGGCATTTTACCTGCTGCTGGTGGACGAAGAAAACGAAACTTACTATTCCATCAACCCCACCGCCGCCATGCTTGACACGGTGTATCACAACACGCTGAATGCGGTTATTATCACCGACTCGCTCTTTTCGCCTAAGGCATACAAGAGCCTGCAAGCCCCCATTCGGAAAATCATCGACATCCGGGGAAGAAACGCGCGGGACAAATACTACCGTTTCCTCTGCGCCGTGAACCCCGATGACGAAGCGTACAACCGGCAGACACCTATGGGCGTTTCCATTGTCATGGACCAATGGGGCAACACGGTCGGCGTGGCGGAAAAGGACTTCGACCATCCCGACACGCCGCTCAAAGGCTATGAACCCATTGCGGAACTTTTGAAACACTAAAAACAACACTTGCGGGATGCATGAAACAAAACAAAACCCGTGCATCCCGCAAGTCCAATGTAACATCCTGCATGAAGAACCCCTACCCTATCCTCCTTCTTCTCCCCCTGCTGTTCCTGCTAAGCGGCTGCAACGCCATTGCCATCTGGCTGTACGGCCTGGATACGAAGTTCGTGCCCGCCCATGATGACAACCGGGAAAAGATACAGGCACGCTTCGGGCTGGAGGGCGAGCCGTGGTACGAACTGGACGAGACCTCGCTCACCTGCTACCTGATGGACTCCTTCTACACCAAATTGGACACGACCGACTCCTTGCGGTGGGAACGGCAGGCCAAACTCCAGAACAACCACCTGCAAATGTTGCAGGCCATGTACTTCGACCGTGCGGGGCGGCTCGTGTCGTACCACCTCAACTGCTACGCCGAGGGCTTCCCCAACCTGAAATGGAACAAATACGGCGCGTTCAACTCCTTTCCCCCTTCAAGTGCAGCCCCGCCCGACACCTTGCTGCCCCTGCCCGCGCTGCTGCCCCACATACGTGACACACATGACAATCCCATATCTGCCACCCCCTCCCCCCAGGCCGACTACACCGTGGTGGTGTTCTGGTCCGGCTTTTTCGGCAGGCAAAGCAAACGCCTTATAAGGACCGTGCAGAGGAACCTCCCCTTGGCCGCCGACAGCCTGCGGGTGGAAGCCCTCTTCGTCAACGACGACTGGTTCCTTGTAAAAATGGATAGCATCGTACAGATGAAGCAGAAACAATACGCCCCGCAAGGGCAACAAACCCCAGACAACACTGACGTATGACAAAGAAACCCCTCCCCATCATCCTCCTCCCCCTGCTGCTCCTGCTGGGCGGCTGCGACAGCCTGATCGTGAAAATATACGGCTTCAAGACCGAGTACGACCCCATCACCCCGGAACAGCGCACGGAAACACTGGCACGCTTCGGGCTGGAGGGCGAGCCGTGGCACGAACTCGACACGGCCTTTATCGGCCACGTCATCGACACGTTCTACGCGCAGGTACAAGGCAAGGACAGCACCGAACAACACCAACTGGCCGATGCCGTGAACAACCACCTGCAAATGCTGCAGGCCATGTACTTCGACCGCGCAGGGCGGCTCGTGTCATACCACCTCAACTGCTACGCCGAGGGCTTCCCCAACATGAATTGGAACATGAATGATGCCTTCTGCACCTTTCCCCCGACCAGCGTCGCTCCGCCCGACACCCTGGTGTCCCTGCCCGCGCTGCTGCCCCACATACGCGATGCGCAAGGTCGGCCCCTGACTTTCGACCCGGGCAGAGGGAACGACTACACCGTAGTCGTGTTCTGGCCCGGCTTCTGCGGCAGGCAAAGCAAACGCCTCATCAGGACCGTGCGCGACAACCTCGTCCTGGCCCCCGACAGCCTGCGGGTGGAAGCCCTCTTCGTGAACGACGACTGGTTCTCCATACAAATGGACAGCATCGTCGAGGCCAAAAGGCGGCAACACGAACCACAACCCTAACCCCCGCACAATGCTCATAGACCCCTTCCTCCACTACAGCCAAGCTCCGCGCAACTCCCTCATGTGCCTCGGCACGGGGTGCGGGCGAGCCTGCGAATACCTGCATCACCGTGGACCACGACACGCTCACCGACAACTGCGTCACCATCCGCCACCGCGACACCATGCAGCAGGAACGCGTCAGCATCGACCGCCTCCACGACCTCATCGACCGGGAGGTGAACATGAAGAACTTGTTCAGGAAAATCATGGGACAGGTCTGACCGCCCGCCATACAACAGGAAACCGGGATGCGGCACATGAAGCCGTTTCCCGGTTTTTTATTTCCCATGACACGGCAGTGCCATTCCCGAAAAAACTTTATCTTTGTGAGCGACATCCCATCAATCAGGTAAACCAATGGACATCCGGCACAACAGACAAACCGGCCAAGGCGCGTTCCTAGCCATGGAAAACGGACACAACGTGGGGGAACTGACCTACGTATATGTAAAGGAAAAGACCATCCGCATAGACCACACCCTGGTACACCCCAGCCAGCGCGGCAAAGGCCTTGCCCATCGGCTGGTCGAGGCCGCCGTGGCATACGCCCGCGCCGAGGGGCTAAGCATCGTGCCCGTATGCTCGTTCGCCGTGGCCGAGTTCAAGCGGCATCCGGAATACACGGATGTACTCGACCCGTCCGACGACACCACCGATGATGCCACCAATGCCAGTTGCCCGCTCCGCCAATGGGAATGAACACAAACACCATACAGACATGGACAACAACTTAGACAAAAGAGGGAAACGCACACCCTTGCCTGCCGCCAGCCTCTTCGGGCAAGTGCAGCAGAAAATCATCGTGCTCAGAGACTGCCAGGTGATACTGGATGCCGATGTGGCAGAACTGTACGGAGTGGAGACAAGAGAGGTGAACCAGGCCGTGCGCAACAATCAGGAAAAGTTCCCGGGCGGATACGTATTTGAAATTGAAAAACAGGAACTTGCCGATTTGCGGTCAAAAAATTTGATCGCAAACATATCGCCCAAGTCCCGCGTACGACCCAAAGCCTTTACCGAGAAAGGCCTATACATGCTTGCCACCATATTGAAGAGCCCGCAAGCCACGCAAGCCACCTTGGCCATCATCGAAACCTTCGCCACCGTGCGCCAACTCAAACAGGAACTCCGCACCCTGCACAACGAGACAAACCACGAGAGGCAGCAGTCCGGCCTGCAACGCTTGGGGGAAATGCTCTCCAGCATCGTCATGCCCGATCTGGAAACATCCGAAACGGAATCGAGCCTGGAGATTAACTTCTTCATCGGCAAAATCAAGCACACGGTCAAACGCGTCAGGAAGCCGGGCGACCCCGACCGCACCGAAGTGGAATAAAATTCCCGCGCATCACGTCAAGCCCCAAAGCCATCCACAGGCTTGCCCGCCACGTTCCCCGGCAAGTCCACCGCCGCACTGTCCGCCGGGGCGGGATGCAGGGCGGCATGGCGGGTAGCCATTTCCTCCAGCAGTTGGGCCTTCACCACGTTGAAGCTGTCGCGCAGCTCCTCGTGCAGCGGGATGTCGGGCGGGGCTTCCATGGTGAGGGGGTTGATGTACGAGCCGTTCTTCTGCACACGGAAGTCAAGGTGCGGCCCGGTGGAAAGTCCCGTGGAGCCCACATAGGCAATCACCTGCCCCTGCTGCACGCGTGTACCCTTGTTAATACCCTTGGCATAGCGGCTCAGGTGCATATAGGTGGTCGTGTACACGGAGTTGTGCTTCACCTTGAGGTAATACCCTCCCCCGCGCGGCTGATAGCCCTTGGCCACCACCCGCCCGTCGCCGATGCTCTTCACGGGCGTACCGATGGGAGCAGCGTAGTCCACGCCGTGGTGCGCCCGGTACCGTTTGAGCACCGGGTGGTAACGCGAGTTGGTGAAGCGCGACGTGATGCGGAAAAAGTCCAGCGGCGACTTGAGGAACGCCCGGCGCATGCTGTTGCCCTCAGGGTCGAAGAAGATGCGCGCGCTGTCCTGCACGAAAGGGATGGCCACGTAGTCGCGCCCCATGTGGGTGAACACCGCCCCCTCGATGGAGCGCACGCCCAGCGGCACCGTGTCGTCCACGTAAGCCTTCTGATAAATCACCTTGTAGCCGTCGCCCGGCTGCACGCCGAAGAAGTCCACCTGCCAGGCATAGATGTCGGACAGCATGAGGGCGATAATCGGGTCGGTGCCGTTGCCCACGATGGCATCCCACAGGCTGGTTTCCACCGTACCCTCGGCGTAGAGCCGCCGCAGGGTTTCGGGCTTGGTGAAAGTACGCACCGTCACGCTGTCGCCGGGGAAGCCCAACACCACGAAGTCCGTCTTCGAGCGGCCGAACACCACGTGCGCCACCCGTGGCACGCTGTCGCGCGTGGTGAATGCCCAATACTCCATGCCCGGCAGCAGGTAGCGGGGCGGCAGCAGTTCCGCCGATGCCCGCACGATGCGGTCGGCCTCCACGGCTGTGAAGCCCAGGTCGTCGTATATTTTTGAAAACGTATCGCCCCGCTTCACTTGATAGGCCTCCATATCGAGCGAATCCACACAAATGCCATACCGGTACTCCGGCTGTGCAACCACTTCTTCTGCTTCAGCGGCCTCTTCGAAGTCTTGTTCACCGGCCTGTTTCTTGCCACATGCCGTCAGTAGCAAGCCACACGCCATGCCTATGATCCATGCTTTCTTCATGCTTCCCTTTCAAAACCATGCCTGCAAAAGTAACACATTTCTACCTGAATGCTCCTTTTTCAAATGTTTTTTAGGAAATCGGTTCTTCCCTTCGTACACACCTTACGTTTAACCCCAATCGGTCATTAGGCTTTAATACAAACAGCCAAACATCCAAAGCGGAACGCGGTTGCCATTACCGATTTCCATATCATCCAATGCGAGATAACTATCCGGCATATCTGCAATTTGTTCAAACGTTTTGCGGCTTCCGCCCACCTCAAACAAATATCTTCCATCGGCCATAAAGTCACCACACTTCGGCATAGTCAAAGTAGAAACAGCACCCACCTGATTGGCAAAAAATGTTTCGCGCAATGTCCCTTCGGAAATTTTGCCTGTGAGGGCATACATCAAATTAGTATTGTTCAAATAAATCTTCTTCGGCCCAACAAGATGTTTATAATCTTTCACTTTGTCTGTCAGCAAACACAACAATCCGGCACGGTCCAGCAAGTACAGCATCTTCAACGTTTGGTCGCGTGTTGATTCCAACTGCGCCGAAAGTTTGTTGATATTCACTTCAAGAGGGACATTGCCGGCTATGACCATCAGCAACTTCTTGATTTTATGCATCGTCGTATAAGTTATGTCTTCCACTGCGGGAATATCGCCGTCTATCACCAGGCGCACCACTTCCCCAAGCCGCATCAAATAATCCTCCCCGGCTTCTCGATAATAAGGGTAATAGCCCCTTTTCAAATACTGGTCAAAATGCTTCAACAACTTGGTTCCCGACGTAACTTCCAACGCATATTTCACGTGGTCGGCAAGCAATTCATCCAACGTCAAAGACGGTAAGGACGCAATACCTTCATATTCGAGATATTCACGAAACGACATACCATGAAGCGTATAAAGCGACTGTCTGCGAGACAAATCCACCACGGAATTTTCAATAGCCAACATGGCCGAACCGGTATAGACGATATTCAAATCAGGATAACTGTCAAAAAAATTCTTGAGCCACAAGGCCCAATTCTTGTACTTATGCACTTCATCAAAATAAATGTGGGTTACCCCGTGCGTGTACAGAAACTCCACCAACTCATCAAGCCCATGAGTTTCAAACCACAGATTATCAAGCGAAACATACAACACCTCATCTAAATCATCGAACGTTTCTTTAATGTGTTGCATCAGCAAAGTGGTCTTCCCCACCCCACGTGCCCCTTTTATGCCAACCATCCGCACATTCCAATTAATCTGCCCATACAAATACCGCTTAAACCGCACATCCGTTGCGGCCAATTTCCTATGAAAAACATTTATCAAAGGCTGAATGTCCAAGTAGTCCATTATCAAAACATATATATCATTCGTTTGCAAATGTAGCAAAAAACACTTTTCAAAAAGCGAATTACACAAGTTTTTTCACCTTTCGAAAAGTGTATTTCCCATAAAGGCGATTATCCATGCGATTGACACATAAAGAAAAAAATGAATGTCCGCATATTGCCAGGCACTTCGATCGCCTCACCCCTGCCCACTCCCCTATCTTAGGTTCATACTCCCTCCCCCCCCGCCTTGCGGGGTACTCCCTCTATCTTAGAGGGAGAGTTTAGTTACTCCGTCCGAGAAGCTTTCGCGGCCCCCCCTCGGCAAATGAAACATTTTATATTCTCCCTCTAAGGTAGAGGGAGTACCCCAAAGGGGGAAGGGAGTATGAACCTATAGATAGGGGAGGTGGCACGGAGTGCCGGAGGAGTATGAATGGCTTATTGGCGAATTACGGATATTCACATAAAGACAAAACAAGTGAGCCTTATTTTTGACTTTGCGCTCAGCTTTCGCTATCTTTGGATAAGATAGGAGGCGCTTCGGCAAAGTAAAAAATGCAAAGTAAACTTTGTCTTTTTTGACTTTGCGCTCAGCTTTCGCTATCTTTGCACACCGGTTGAGAATAATAGGGAATGAAACGTTTGCTCACATATTGCCTGCTTGCCACGACGCTCGTGCTGGGCGCGGTCGCCCTTTATGCCACAGCGTGCGAAGATGCAGCCGTCCCCACTGCTGCCGGTTGCGACCGCACGCATTCCTGCCCCGACCATAACACCTTGGCATTCGACCTGCCCGACCAGGCAGGCATCCCCGCCGGGCTGAACCGTGCCCCGCACTTCCGCACGCCCACCAGCCTGACCCGCGAGGAAACCGGCTCGCACCATTGGCGCACGGCCTGCTGCTCGCAACTCATCTCCCTGCAACTATACACCACCCGCACCACCTTCCTCACGCTCCATGCCGAGCGGGAAAAGGCGGGATATTACCTCTACACCCTCCGCAAACTGCTGATTTAGCAGAAAAATCGCATACGGATTATCCCGGGTTACATTCCCGGCTCAATCCGTATGACCTGCACACCTCGTGCAGCCCAATTTTTCCCCAAAAAACATCAAACGCTATCGGGAAACGAACCCGAGGACACGGCATGCCCGCTCCCCGATACTCGCTTCCCGCTACAAAAAAACAACTTCCGGGAAACGAACCCGAGGACACGGCACGCCCGCTCCCCGATACTCGCTTCCCGATACTAAAACAACAACTTCCGGGAAACGAACCCGAGGACACGACACACCCGCTCCCCGATACTCGCTCCCCGATACAAAAAACAACAAAACCATTATGGAAACTAACAATATCGAAACAAAACCCTCTATCGAACAAGTGTTGGACAACCTCGACCACAACACCGTTTATAAAACAAAACCCTCCATCGTGCTAAGCCTGGTGCTCATCGTGCTGGGCATTGCAGCCATCATGCTCAACGGGCAGATGCCCGGCGCATCCGAAGGCGGCCTGCTGTCGCCCTTGGCCATCGTGGTGGGCATTCTGCTGCTGACCTGGGGCATCGTGGCCATCTTCATCCGCAAGACGAAATACATCTACGCGCCCGGCAAGCAGCCCATCGTCTTCCACGAACTGCTCTTCGACCTCAAGGAACGCGACCGCCTCGTCCGCCTCATGAACGAAGGCAACGTGGACGAACTGAAGAAACTGAAGTCCTCCGCAAACGATGCACTCAAGCTGCGGGTGGCCTCCACGCCCGACGGCAGCCTGTGCTACTCGCAAGTAGTGGCCTACATTCCGTTTGAATTCGTCAACGCCAACGAAGCCCGCAAACATTCACCCGAAGAAGCCCGCACACTGCTGGAAATGGTGAAGGCAAGGAAGTGAAAAGGAGAATGGTTGAAAGGAAAAAGTAGAAAGTAAAAAGTAGAAGAAAAGAGGAAAAGGCCAACGGTCTTGTGGCTCTTCAGGACACCGCCCTACGGAACAAGGTAGAGACAAAGCATGTCTTACTTCTGCTATGTTCTGCCCGTCCCCACCCGTAGGGCGTTGCCCTACGCTGAGTGCCACAAGACCGTTGGCCTTGTTTTTCCCTTTCAACCTTTTCCCTTTCTCCTTTTCAACCTTTTCCCTTTATACTTTCCCCTTTCAATTTTCAATTTTCAACTCTCAACTCTCAACCTCCTTCCTGCTTTTCCGCCACACCTGGTACGAGTTGACCATGTTCTGCCACAGCACATACGTGCCGGGTCCCACCGACGAAAGCGGGTTCAGGTAAGTCTGCGCCATCCAAATAGCCAGAATCGTGTTCTTCTGTCCCAATCCCTGTCCACCGGCTATCGTGTCGCCGTAGCGGCGGCCTATCTTGCGCCCCACGGCAAACTGCGCGATACAGACGCACAACGAGCACGCCGCCATGATCATTTCCTGCCGGTAATGCCCGGCATCCTGCGCCAGGATGAAATTGACTATATTGGCGCTCACAATGGTCAACGCCACGCTCCACAGGCAAAACGAAATGTTGGAAAACGTGCGGGCACACGTCGCCACCTTCGGCACCAGCCGCCGCACCAGCACCCCCAACACAAACGGCACCACCAGCAACACGCCCACCTGCCGTCCAATGGTGAAGAACGACTCCGCAAACGACACCGACTCCCCGCCGCCTGCCCACGAGAACATCAGCGGAGCCAGCACCGCCACCACGGCATTGCACATCAGACTGTATGTGGTGAGGCTTTCCACGCTGCCTCCCAGCAGGCGGGTAATGACCGGAGCCGAAGTGGCTGTAGGAGCCAGCAAGCACACCATGACCGCCTGCGCCAGCACCTCGTCAAGCGGGCGAAGCAGCAGATACACCGCCACACTCCCCAGCACCTGTATGCTGATAAGCCAGCCATGCATAGCCGTCGGGCGCACCCTCCGCAGCGACAGGTTGCAATACGTCAGCAACAACATGGTGAAAATAAGCCACGGCGTCAGAAACGCCAACCGCGAAAAAAACGGATAACACACCCCGCCCAACAGCATGGCGACAGGCATCATATACGGACGGATTTTGTTCATGATTCTTTTATGACGCTAAATCGCTTAAACGCAGAACTGCTGAATCGATGATAAGTGCCCGCAGATTACGCAGATTTTCGCAGAAGCATTCAATACGCAGAACTGCAGAATCGCAAAAGCGGTTATGCGATTATGCGATTATGCGATTATGCGATTATGCGGTTATTCGATTGTGCGATTCTGCAGCACCAGCACTCGTAGCTCGTAGCTGACTTGTTTTGCCCGCAGATTGCGCAGACGAATCTGTTATCAGTAACTAAGTAACTAAGTAACCAACAACCAGTAACCAAGTAACCAACAATAGTAACCAAGTAACCAACAACAGGTAATTGCTCATTGTCCATTGTTAATTGTTAATTGTCTCCGTACAGCCTCTCATACTGCCCTGCAATGACTTTCCACGTGTAATGCTGCCGGGCCAGGCGGGTCATGGCGCTACCGTCCAAGTTCGGCTGCGACAGCAGCCGAACTAAAGATGCAGCATCTTTCCAATAATAAGCCTGCCCGAAAGTCGTTTCGCGGTTGTACACCACGTCGTAGCACAAGATAGGACGGCCAAAAAACATGGCCTCCACCAGCGAGGGATTCGTGCCGCCCGCGCTATGCCCGTGCATGTACCAGCCCGCGTGCTTGCGGAAAGCATACAAAATGTCGAGGTCATATATCGGGTCGAGAATGCGGATGTTCGGGCTGTTGGCATACTTTTCCTTCAGCTCCTTGCCATATTCGCCCTTCTCCCAGTTGCCGATGAAAATCAACTTTTTGTCCGTCCGGGCAAAAGCCTCCAGAATGACATGGCAATTGTTTTCCGGCTCAATGCGGCACACCGACATGGCATACTCCTGCGACGACAACCCGTAGCGGTCGAGAATGGCCTGTTCGTGCTCCTTCGTTTCATGCAGCAACACATGGTCGCCGCCGTAGGCTATCAACTCGGCCTGCTTGCCATACGTCCCGGTCACATAATCCTGAATGCCCTTGTTGTCGGCCACAATCACATGGGCAAACCGCACCGCCACCGCTTCGGACAGCCGCAACACCCGGCGGGCAAACGTTCCCCACTTCTTCCGCTTGTGCTCCAGCCCGTCGATGTTCACAATCACCTTCGCCCGGCTCAGCAGCCGCACCACCGGCAGGAACATGCATCCCGACACCCCCAGCACCAGCAGCACGTCGTAGCCCCGCAACGAACGGCACATGGAAAGCATGTCGTAAGGAATGCTCTGCATCCCGTTGGCATGCAGCGGTACATACTCCAGCCGCGCCCCCTTGTACGTGTCAAGCCGCTGCTTGCAGTCCTTCCCGCTGCAAAACACCGTGTAATGCACGTCCGGCGCACAATTCTCGCCAATAATATTCTCCACCAGGGTCTCAAACCCGCCATAAGCGGCCGGCACCCCCTGCGTACCAATAATCGCAACTCGTTTCATATATAATACATGTGTGCTCGTTTGGGGTTGATGAATCGAGGAACCGCTGAATCGAGGAACCGCTGAATTGCTGAATTGCTGAACCGCTGAATCGCTGAATTGCTGAATTGCTGAACCGCTGAATCGCTGAATTGCTGAATCGCTGAATTGCTGAATTGCTGAACCGCAGAACTGCAGAACTACAGAACTGCAGAACCGCAGAACCGCAAAAAACGGTTATTCGATTAAGCGGTTAAGCGATTAAGCGATTAAGCGGTTAAGCGATTCAACGATTACGCAATGCTCAAGCGATTCAGTGCACGATACAGAGTTTCCGCTATATGATGCCAATTATATTTCAAGCGCACTTGCTGACTTATTTCATTTAATTTGTCGGCATCCTTTTGCTCCAAGTTTCTCACTATCGCTTTCTTTAACGCATCACCATCCTCCGGGTCAAGTAAATTATCTTCAAAAAAAGTAAAATCCCCCATGGCCGTCCGATTTGAACAAACACAAGGCACACCAACCGCCCCCGCCTCAATGGGAGGAATACCAAACCCCTCCGCCAATGCCGGATATACAAACAAAGAAGCCGCTTTATACCACAATTTCAAATCTGCATACGAAACTTGGTTAAACACATGCACCTGTTCTTTCTCCTTATCAGCCAACGCTTCATAATATTGGTCAAAAGCGGGCGTGGGCAATGTTTTCCGCCCTATGAATACCAAATGATACCCTTTCTTCCACAGGTCCAATTCATGAAATGCTTTTAATACGGCCAATTGATTTTTACGAGGTTCTATGCGGCTCACATAAAGCAAGTATTTGTCAATGCCTTGGCTTTGCACAAATTTTGCCGCCTCGTCAGCATCAACTTGAACGAAGTCAGCCGATACCGCATTCGGAGTAACCACAATTTCCTCTGCGGATATCCCATAATGCTTGGCAATCTGCCGCCGCGAATAGTCCGATACGGTCAACAACAAATCAGCCCGCTTGGCTGACAATTTAAACATGGCCCCTTTAACCAACCGATAACGCCACGGAAACATTTGCGGATAATCCACAAACAAGATATCATGCAAAGTAACTATGGTTTTACAATTCTTTATCAACGGCGAAGTGTATTGAAAGTGCGCCCACTCGATGCCTAATTTTTTTACAATGGCAGGAATCTCGAATAGCAGCCTGTAAATCTTATTCTGCGAGGTCAAAGGCACATAATGTACATTTGCCGCTTCCCCAAACAAGGCTTTGATTCTGCCCACATTTTGCGCCACAAAATAAAAATCGATATCAGGCGCGATTCCCACCAACTCACCGTACAATCCTTTCAAATAGGTATTAATGCCCTCCGTAGTCCGGTAATCAAAACAATGGGCATCTACAAGCAATTTCATTTTTCCCTCCATACAAACCAACGTTACAACCCCAACACACTACCAATAACAACCATTTTCCACTTTCTCTGCCCCGGCGGGCACTTCGCCTTGATTCGGCCGAACCCAATATTCATTAATAAATTTAGCATATTGCGGTTGATCCTCCAACCAACGCTTTCCATATATGCCAAATAACATTTGAGTCCAGCCTGCCAAATGGATTCCCACCTTTCCTAAACGTTTAGCATGAACTGTTAGCGGGAAACCATAAGCACCACAACCTATCAACGCCACATCAAAATCGACCTGTTCCATTTCCTGTTTCATCGCATCAAGCGCATCAAACCAATTGTCAAATCCACACGCATTACCAGCAATACTTTGAACCGCCTTGATAACCCTAAGCGACCCAAACTCAGGCAACACATCGGGATTTTCAAACAACACACTCCTCCGCCCATATTGCGCTTGAATCGACTCTGCAAACGGATGAATGACCAACACCCGCTTACCCTTCAGCACCCTCGTCCAAGGCTGTTTATAAAGAAACGGAGCATAATACCCATCCAAGTTAACCGTTGAACAATGGCTTATATAATCAAGCACATAACGCTCACACCATGCATACGAGGCCAAGATATCCACCTCACGCATATCCTCTTTCATCAAGCCGCAAAAGCGACTTGCCATTTCCCTTGTTGCGGGAAACACGCCGGCATTATTGTGCAAACGCAATATCTCCTTATCATAAAACAACGGCACCGGATAACCTCTGAAAAACTTCTTATAATCCGGCCACGTCCACCGACCTTCATGCAGACAAGACACGACACAACCTAACTCCACAGTTCCCAGCTTTCCCAAGGCAAGTCCATTCCCATTCACCAACGCATCGGCTATCTGTCGATGCACAAAATCATTTGCATCTTGCCCAAAGTGCTGCACTCTGGACTCATCCACACTCCTATCGGGCGGAAAGCCCGCTATTCGCGTAACAGCCTCCCGCATCATTTTCAATGTAAATTCTTTTATTTGCATTTTATATTGTAAAGCGATTCTGCGCATTGAATACTTCTGCGGGAATCCGCGTAACCTCCGGGAAACTTTCCTACATCCCTCCCCCCAAAAGCATCTATTTTCTCTTTAGAATTTCATATCATTCCTAAAATTAGAGCGACTTTGCCATACAAAAACACTAAAATTAGAGCGACCTTACACCGTAAAACTACCAAAACATGAGCTTGCGGTGTTGCGTAATCGCATAACCGCTCAAGCGCTTAACCGAATAACCGATTAATCCAATAACTGAATAAGCGTTTTTGCGGTTCTGCGATTTAACGGTTCTGCGGTTCTGCGGGAAACAAATCTGAAATTGGACATTTTCGTCCCTAAAAAACCTGACAAAATTTACTATAGAAAGTGCCTCAACTTTCTATAGAAAGTCACCTCACCTTCTATAGTAAATCATCCAACTTTCTATAGTATCTTTTACAACTTACTATAGTATCTCTCCCAAGCTACCATTAAAAACGCGAAAGCATAGATTGCCAGCATGTTACCAAACTGCCATTTTGGCACAAACGGAGTCTCCACTTCCCCATCAACTCCGCTTTGTTGCCCACACTCGGCTAATGAGCATAACAAAAGCATCAACATTCACCACGCTTCATCGCCAACAATTTATCATACAATTCATTCAGGAATTGTTCCCGCTTGTCCCAAGTGTATTCCTGGGCACGCTTCAATGTGGCTTCCGCCAATTGCCGGAATTGTTCCGGCTGCTCAAGCAAAGCATCAATATGCTCCGCCACACCTCGCACACATTCTTCATACGTAGGAGCAATCGGCACCAGCACCCCAGCCCCATCACGCAACGTATCGTGCATTCCGCAATGGTCAAAGCTCAAAGTCGGCACACCATAACTCATAGCCTCCCAAATGGTAGTCGGATTGCCCTCACTCACACTCGTAATCACATGCAGGTGCGCATCTCGAAACAACGCTACCGCCTTTTCTCTTGGCAACTGCCCGTGCCAAGTTATCATTTCGGCCAAGCCCTGCGCCACCGCATATTGCTCCAAACTATCCCTCAGCGGGCCACCACCCACAATGTCCACCTGTAAACGGTCTTTATGACGCACCTGAGTCAAAGCCTCCAAAAAGGTTCCCACTGATTTACGGGCATCCAATGTACCCACCACCATGAAACGGAATTTATCAGGATGGTCAAACTTGCTTTCGTCCAAAGAAATGGACGCTGTTATGGCATTTTCCGGTAAACATATACTGTCCTTATGATGTACCGCCTTGAAACGAGTTTGATTTTCCGATGTTGCCGTCATCAACACATCCGTTGCTGCCAACGCCTTTTTCAATCGCCTTTTGGTATGAAATTGTATCGTATTAGCCACACTGCGAAACGTATGCTTCACTTTGCTCATCCAAGGCATGCGCTCCATCAGCTGCCGGGGGGTATTGTTAACCCCTCCCACGGGACCCCACACGTAAGGCAAACCCAACTTCCACAAATACCCTGGCTCACGATAACCAATCATGCCAACATAATGAACTAAATCAAAATGCTCCTTCGCAACCAATTCCTTTGCTTTACGGTATGCCAATTTCTGCCACACCTGATAAGCATAATAGAATGTATATACAAACAAACCTTGCCGATTAGGCCAATTCAACAAATTAGCCCATCTATCAGGATACACCGGCACAAAACGCACATTCGGCATCGGATGTTTTAGTATATATTCTTCGGTGTCTTTACAGTTCCCCATAGGTTCATCTGCATTTCCATAAAGCACGACCAAATCATTCCGCTTCGACATGTAAGAAACATAATTCCATGCCACAGAATATTCCGACCCTTTATAAGGAGAAAGCATATAAGCTAACACCAATATATTTTTCCTTTTTTCCATTATTTTTCATGAACTTTGAACCAGCTTACCCTACACACCGCACAAACAACCAAATAAAAACGATACAACAATTTAAATATAAAAGAATTGTGTATATTAGAAGAGACATTATCACCATATGTCCTATACAAATGCCAAACTTGATTAACCACTATAAGCTTTCTCTGTAACACCGCACACAAGCCAAGCCATAAATCATGCGATGCCGTATATTTTGGAAAAGGGAAGACGACATTATAAAATGCCCTATCAAAAGCCATTTGGCAACCCATAAATGGATTATTTCTTACACAATAAAAAAAATCAAATTTTATATCCTCCCTACGAACCGACTCTTCATAAACTTTCCCTTTCTCATCCATTAAAGAGAAATTACAAATCACAAGTCCACCAGGATTTGATTTTAGTATATTAATCATTTTATCAACACGCCCTTGTACCCATATATCATCTTGATCACATAAAAACACATACTCCCCTTGCGCATAACGCAGTGCATTCTCAAAATTTGAAGATACTCCATAGCATTTTGCATCCCCTCCAAAAATTCTCCATGGATTCTTTGTCTTCTGGTGCTCCAATATCCTTATCCTATCATCCCCAATAGAACGGATTATATTTAGCGTATCATCCGTTGACCCATCATCTGAAATAACAATCTCATCTTTCGCACTCAATTGACACAAAATAGACTCCAATTGTTTTCTTATATACTGACAACCATTATATGTTGCCATACACACAGAAACTCTTTTTTTATGCCCGACCATAAACCACTAATTTAATTGCTTCTTTTTTTTCTTGTACCACAAACGAAGACATTATTACAAATGGCACTTTCACAAGAAACAGAACAAACCGAAAAAGACAATAATACAACCCTTTATAATGCTTTCTTATGTAATAATTAAAACTCCTTTGAGACATCATGAATCTTTTATAAGATAATCCTCGCTTTTCAAAGCTACCACCCTCCAAATGAACTATCTTAGGAGACGCTATAAGCATCCGTTCATAACCAGCTGCATTCATCCTATATTGCAAATCCGTCTCTTCATAATACATAAATATGTTATTGTCGAAACCGCCTAACCGCACAAAAAGTTCCCGAGGAACAAACAAATCCGCTCCCAAAATAAAATCAATTCTTTTGTCTTGCAAAACCATCTTAGACCGAATCCGCAACAAACGTTTTAAAGGATAAGCAATCTCAGACCAAGGAGTCGGGAAATTACCTCCTGAACTTGTAACATTTCCCTCTACATCCAGCAAAAAACCTCCAATAGCCCCTAACCTTATATGCCTATGGCATTCCGCATATTCAAAGAAACAACGAACAGCATTATTTCGCAAAAGTGTATCTGAATTTAAAAAAAACAAATATGTTCCTTTTGCCCACTTTGCACCTAGATTATTTGCCCTACCAAAACCCAAATTTTCCCCACTATTTATCCATATCACTTCCGGGTAACGCTTTCTTATGAAATTTTCCGAACCGTCGGTAGAAGCATTATCCACTACAATCACCTCAAAAACGACATTCCGGGTAAATTGATAGAGCGTTTCCAAACAATCAGCCAACAAATTACACGTATTATAATTGACTATAATTATTGAGACATCCATACTTTTTAAATTTATCATCCAACTCAAACGGAGCTACCGACAAAAGTCTCTCCTGAATACCAGCCAATGGATATTTAGGTAATTGCAAATCCAACGTTTCTTTATCCAACGAATTTGCTTCCACCAGCTTTAGCAATTCATCTATATCAGTAAAACCATCATACTCAGAAATACCAACTGAACTAAAATAATCATAAAATTTTATACCATCGGTTCCTATATTATTCTTTTTAATCCACAAAGCCGGAATACCATAAGCATGAGCCACTATCAAGCCATGCAACGATGTTGATAGCACCATCTTACAAGAAACTATTTCTTGAATGACCTGCTCCACTTTCGTGGTATGCAAATCGACAACGTGATATTCTGAATACCTTTTTCTAAAAAATGAATATTCAGAAATATGCGGAACTATGCCCACATCGTATCGAAATGAAACTTTAGGCAGATATACCAAAGGAAGCAACAATGCCGGATCACCCCATACATCACAAAATCCAAAACCTTGATTCGCTAACATTTCGGCAGAATATCTACCTCGGACTGCGCACAACTGCCCCCCCTAAAAACCTCATTACCAGACATAAAACCAGCTCCCCAAACATAAAAATTAGGCAACGAACGAGACAATATAGAACCTATGCCTAAAACGACAGGCAGTTTCCGCTCCGGCAGCTTCAACCGATTTACATCATACATACGCCCATGTCCCCAGTCTATCAAAATCTTTTTAATCTCAAACAAAAAATTTGGCTTCGTGTAGTTTACATATCTTATTGAAACACAAGACAATTTGCCTAAAAGATACGGATTCAAAGCATCCCCAAAGTTATTCAGATAACACCAATGAGCTAAGATAGTTTTCATAACAAGTGCTTGTTTTTTAACACAATCTAAAAAAGCTGTCCTTTTTCCTTTTGCTCTTGAAAGTATTTCACCAAAGTAAACACATACATCATAGACCACGTCACGTAACCATTAGCTATGGTCAACAAAGCGATAAGCACAAAATAGATAGTTTCCAAACTAAAAAAACGGTGTATGGCACATAAGTACAAAAGAAAAAGCGATGCCAGCAATCCAATCAAACCATATTGCTCTATTACAGGTGTCTTCATTGTTAAATCGGCCCATGAATTTTTTTTATATTCTTTATTTCCCTCCCCTATCCACGACTCTTTTTTATCCAAATCGATTTTTAATGTATTAAGCAATGGCACAATACGTGTAGATGCGCTAGAGTCTGTCTGCTGTATTTTCTGATAATCTCCCGTCAATGTAGCCTCTATCGCGGCCAAAGCCCGTTCAAACTGTTTATTTCCTGAATACTGCAACAAAAAAAACAAAGCCACAAACACAGGCAACACATAAACTGCAGTTCTTAAACGAACAAAATAAAGCGCTAATATTGCTGTGGCTATCATTCCCGTTCCACTCCCCATAGTAAGTATCATCCACAAAAAGCCAATAGTTACCAATCTGTTTTCTTTTTCAAACAACACACTCAAAGGTATTTTCTCGCCCCGCTCAATCTCAAGACAGCGAACGTATCCCAGCATAGCAGCCGTAATAATGCGTGCCGTATGGCTAGGTTCACATGCCAAACTTGGCAATTTGTTCAATGTACTACCATGTAAATTAAATAGAGGGAAAGTATGTATCCCCACAAGGACAAAAACCTGCTGCACACAAAGCACTAAAACATAAGCCAATAACAAAAAACGCAGCAACTTTTTAAATTGCACGAAAGTTATTGTCCCCACATGAACCAAATTATAAAAAGTAATATAACCTGCGAGAAACAACCCCAAATAACCCAAAGTGGAAAAACGGACATGGTCATGTAATATTGCTGTCAAGAAACAAGCCAACCAATAAACAACACAAGCCCACACCGCCTTACTCATATAAGGGACACGAAAAAACACCAGCAATGATGCTGCCAAAAGTCCTACCTTTATGAACGATATCTGCATGCCTTCTATAGCAACAAGCTGCACACTCATTGCCATAAACATAATTATCAGCCATTTTCTATTAAACGGCACCGACTTAATACTTTGCAAATCCATGCCTACCCATCTATAACACAACAAACATCAACAATATAGCAACACATAAACAGACGTTGTCATATTCGCTCTCATACAACACAGATTATTTAAAAATACCTTTAAGAGCATCAAAACATTTTTCTCCTATGGCATTCTTCAATTTGTCAGAAATCATCGCTCGTATTTGCATCCCTGTTGATGATTTTGTTCCCCATGCTGCATTAAAGCGATGAATACAATACGTCTCCGGATTTTTCAAATAACTATTTGCTATTTTCTTCTCACTGCTATAACTTTTTTCCAAATCGTATTTTAATGGAGAAAAGAAATGAGCCGGACACACCATAAAATTATTATCATCCACAAATACAGGCTCGGACGGTGGTGTTTTAGGAAAATCCGGATAAAGCTCATACAGAGCACCCCGCACAATCCGAGGAGCAAAAAACTCACCTGACACTCCTCCCTTCGCTGTTAACTGAAAATGTCTCCCAACATAAAAGTCCATCGCCTTCCTACACCACTCCGCACCTTTTTCTGCACCAAAAACAGCAGCTTCTACACCCTTTGTCGATGCTTCAAATCCAATAAAGGCTTTTTTTTGAAGTAAATCATCAAATGGCTTCAGCATTTCCACATCTGAATCCAAATAAATTCCACCCTCTTTGTACACTGCATACAATCGGATATAGTCAGCGGCAAATGCATATTTTTTTGCATCAAAAGCCTCTCTCACCCATGACACAGAATCAATATCAAATCGCTTCGTGTCCCACAATACGATTTCGTAATCGGGCAACACTTTACGCCACGTATCAATACAATGTTGTATCAACGGCGGATATTCTTCGCCACTCAACCAACAAAAATGAATTTTCTTGGGAATCATACTACTTATTTTTGCTTTAAAAATTTCATCCAATTAAATTGGTCATATTTTCTCGTTGGAAGTACTTTGTGGAAACGATAAGTATCTATAAGCCCTGACTTATCTTCATAACCTCGTATATAAAACGCGCTTTTTATTTCAGGATAAAATTTATGCGTCAATACCACCTTATGCTGATATGGCAAAGCATCAAAACGCATTAAATCATCATACGTACAGCCGTCCGTTTCAATCAAGACAAAAAACATACGTTCCCAATTGATTCGGCGTTCCCTACGTCGCCAAGCATCTTCCGCCTCCTGCACAGTTTTATAATGAATCAAATGTAAATGAACTTTGCCTCCCAACAATGCTACCGGCCACTGCTTATCCGAATCAATTTCTTTTATTTCCGCTCCCGTATAGTCTTGCAAGTGCGTGATATATTCTATATAATCTGCCGGAGGGATCATTAGATTAACTGTCGGACTATTAAAAGGCAAACGAAAGTCATGTGCCACAAAAGCCCCTATACAATTATTGCAAAAGATGGAAACATTTTTCTCCACCCCCCCATTAACATTTGATAACAATCAAACATCAACATCCGAAACTTCCATTGTACATTGTTCCATTTCATATCAAAATCAATTCGTTTTAAGATAACATTCCACCTCTCTTACGTAGCCTTGAAAACAAAGGATAAACTTTCAGCAAAGTCAATATATAAACTAATTTTAATGAGCGAGAAAATCCTTTGGCCAACAAAAACTGCCTATTCAACTCTGGATATGTCCCACACCACTGCTTATAATACTTATTACTCTTTTTCATTTGCGGCATCAAAAATCCACGGACACATGATTTGAACTGTATCAATTCTTGCTTATATTTTTCACACACGCCTTCTTTTTTCAAAAAACTCACCACAATCTGTGAATTCTCATAAGCATCTCTCCAACGCTTCAAATCCCCTTCTTCGGTAGAAACGTGACAAATAGAATTGTCATTAATCCGATAATAGTATAATGGCTTGTTTACATATCCTATCTTTCTTGCAAAATAAAACATTTGCACACATAGAACAGCATCTTCCATCATATGATGTTTCGGATAAAGAATTTTATTCCAATTTATGATACTACGACGAACCAATTTGTTCCAAAGTGAACAAAATAAAGGTGTGCTTATTATCTTTGATTTTGGAGATGTTCCTAATTCGTGGGTAATAAGCGTTGATGAGCCTTTTTTTTTCTCCAGATACTGGCAAATCACAATATCTAAATCTTCTTCTTGGGCTTTCTCGTAAAGGATCTGATACATTTCAGAATCTACCCAATCATCGCTATCGCAATGAATGACATATTCCCCTGTAGCAGCCAATATCCCATTTTTTCGAGCAATTGCAGCTCCTAAATTTTTTTCGTGATTGATTATTTTAACT
Organism: uncultured Bacteroidales bacterium; assembly: GCA_944321745.1. GTDB lineage: Bacteria > Bacteroidota > Bacteroidia > Bacteroidales > Paludibacteraceae > QVMH01. Next base: position 22,782 of record CALUML010000202.1, on the reverse strand, counting down.
TGTTGATTCCTACTAGGATATTGCAGAAGAACTCCGTTCAATACTTCTATCGATTTATCGGGCGAACAGTCATTCACAAAAACATATTCGATGTCATCTAAAGTCTGTTCAAATAGACTTTTAGCACATTCTGCTATATATCTCTCAACATTGTAAATAGGTATAATAACACTTACTTTCGGCATACTAAATATTATTTTTTGAGGTGATAAATGCGAAGTAGGGTTAGCAGATGAACAAATCTGAGCCCAAAGGATATATTTTTGTTGAAAAGAATAGAAATATTTATTTCCGGATAAGTTTGCTTCCATTCTTTCCAATATTTTAACCCTATTTTCAATAACGGTAATAGGAAACCTTTTACTTGGAATTTCAACAGTTGCATTTCTAAAGAGTATTGACAGTTCAATCCCTCTTGCTGCAAGAATTTAATAAGGACATCAATATTTTCTTTAGATTCACTCCATCTTTTTACACAGGCTGCTTCTGCTATTGATTGACAAACAGAATTTGGATTATTGTAATAATAATAATACGGGCCTTCCACAGAAGTAGTCTTATTGCTCAAATATGCTAATTGTACAGAGATAACAGTGTCTTCTTTCATATGTAAAGGCGGGAACAGAAATCGTTTATCTAAAAACAGTTGTTTTTTTACAAGTCGGCAGCATAAACTAACCGATGTTTTCCCACTGATTATTAAAGACATCATCTGCTGTTTGTCTTCGACAATAATGTCCGTTACTGTTGTATGATGAGTTCCATCAGTCATATAGATTTTTCTGCACATGACGATATCAGCCCCTGTTGCTTCAGCCTGTTTCAACATGTCGTAATACATATTCTTATCAACCCAATCATCACTATCACATTGTATCACATATTCACCTTGCGCTGCTAATATTCCGGTTTTACGCGCCTGAGCCGCTCCTAAATTTTGAGGTTGATTAATTACCTTAACCTGAGATTTCCGCTGAGGATATTCTTCTAAAACACTCCAAAGAATTTGAATTGAACCATCTGGCGTACAATCATTCACAAAGACGAACTCAACATCATCCAATGTTTGTTCAAACAAACTCCGTGCACACCGCTCTATGTACTCTTCTACACCGTAAACCGGAATAACGACACTTACTTTCGGCATACTCTAAACCATTTAAACCTCTTCAAAAAACTTCTAAAAGGACGAAATAATAAATATACAATAAAATGAAGAACCACTAAAATCGCAGCAAACTCCACCCCATTCAAAATCAAGAACTGCCAAGATTTTGCAATATTAGATAAATCAAAAAGCCTATCTGAAATAGCAAACGCTAATATATATAATGCAACCGCAATGCCTATTTGAAGCAAGAACATCAACCAAAACTTATAATACCGAACTTTCAAACCTTTCGAAAACAAAAAATAGGGTTTCCATATGTACACAATCACCAACATGGAAACAAGGGGACCCATCAATACCCCAGGCAACCCCCAAACAGAACCACAAACAACACCTGCTATAATATAAAGAGCAGACTCTGTCAATGGTGCCCATACGTCATAAAACAAACCATATCCAAAAAGGAACTGATCATTGACTCCCCGAAAAATGGTCAAATACAATTTTACGCAAATCAGCCCAACAACCAACTGAGACAAGACATATTCCGACCCTATCCAAAGCGACACAAAGGGGGTTATCCAAAAATAAGTGCAACTCGTAATAACACTCGAAATACAAGCACGCACTACAAACAATTCACAATATGTATCCCATATTTTTTCTTGTTTCCCCTCTGATATCAAATTACCGACACCTGCATTTGTCCCCATCATCACGCTGTTCATCAAACCCGACAATTTGCCCACAATCAAGTTGTAGTTCCCATAAATAGCCACTACAGGCAAAGAAGTATAAGCATATACCAACACCGGGGAACTTTGGCTTTGTACCAATTCTCCTATTTTATGAACAAATAATTGCTTTATGTACTTCCCTATTTCCGGATATTTTTTAAACAAATTCTTTCCCAAACGCACATCACTTTCTAACCAAGGATAAACTTTCTTTATTCGATATGAAAGTATTGCAGAGTAAACCGCACTAAAAGTTATCTCCAAAACCAAGAACAGCACAAAACTTTTCAAATAAATTGCCAAAACCATTTGAAGAATGACTTTGACACTTACCACCGCTTGGTAATACCCCGTTACTTCATAGTTCCTTTGATCCGCAGAAAGCAAAGTCTGCTTATAATTCACAAAATATCCCAACAAGGAACTTCCTAAGTAAGAGAAAAACCCAATATAAATTAACCATAATGGGAATGATGTTTCCGGAAAAATCAGAGGCAAGAAAAAAGACAAAACAACTCCGGAAAACAGAATCACAAAACCAATTATCCGATAAAGATAACCAAATACAGACACAATTTCATTAATTTTAGTTTCATCCCCATCAAAGATTGGCTTATATAACACAAAACTTATTGCACCGGAAATGCCTAGTTCTGCAAGATTAAGAAATCCTAAAATACTTTGTAATGTACCTGTTAAACCAACAAATTCAGCACCCAAATAACCGATAAAAGTCTTCCGTGTGAAAAAAGCTATCAATAAAGATACAAAATAGCAAATCAAATTAACTCGTGCATTCAGAAGACTTTTCTTTACCCTTGATTCACCTTTCATTTATTCCCTTTTCTAATAAACTATTCAATACAGCACCAAACTTTTCACCCCAAATCATCCAATTCAACTTTTCTTTATAAACAGACACCGCCTCAATTGACATACGTTCCAATTCACCAGATTCAAGGCATGTCCTGATCTTTTCCCCAAAATCTTTTCCTGTTGCAGTCAAAGGGAGTTTATATCCATTCTTCCCATCCATAACATAATTAGGAATTCCTCCCGTATTATACGTAAATACGGGTAAGCCATTCGCACAACTTTCACAAAAAGCAATTCCTGCACATTCTGCTTTCGTTGGCAAAAGCAGACAATGCGACAGCCTGATAATCGCCACTAAATTATCATAATCTTCTCTTATGTTTTTGTCTAAAAAACCATAATACTTCACGAATGGAAGTTGAACGATTTCATTATCCAGATTTCGAATGCCAACAATATGTAATGTCGAAGGTATTCCTATGTTATTAAGATATTCACAAGCATCTACAGCAACACTTCCACCCTTTCGCTCCCACTCAACTCCCAAAAACAAAAGATTCAATTGCCCTTGATATTGAAACTTGTGAGGAACAATATCTTTTTCATCAAGATTGGCACCAAATTCTATCACATGTATCTTCTGTTCCGGAATATGATAATCAACTATTGCCGACCGCTTTGCCCAATCTGAAGACATTACCACACAAGTTGCTTTTTCTAATGCGACCTGTTCTATCTTGTTTCCCTCATCTACCGCACGCGGCGACAACCCTTTATAATAATAGTCAACCATGGCCGCAAAGGTCCCATCTGCCAAATAAATTATAGGTTTTTCTGTCTGCAACAAATAAATCGCTGCAGAAGCAAAAGGGGCAAACAACACATCACAATCTTCTATCAACTTCTTATCAAGCGTCCTCGACTTCAAGACAGCACTCTTCTCCGAAAAATTAACAAGAACCCGTTCTTTCTTAATCAAAGAAAAAAGCTTACTCCACAACGCATTCAACTTATAGAACAACGTCATTTTGGGAGGAATCCACACCACTTCCAAGCCCAACCTAAGCAAAGCTTGATACATTTGAAAAGTAACCCCACTCGAAGCTTGCCGGTTCAAGGGATTATTCCCATTTATAAATCCTATCTTTATCTTTTTCATCCTCATAACACTTATTACAATAACAATTCAGCAATAGCAAATCCTCTTTTAATGTAAAGCTTCATACAAAAATTTTACCGACTGCTCCCTCTTTTTTTGTAATTCTGGAAAGATCTTCGAATAATCAATTTCTCGAGAGCAGTTATCTAAAACACTAAGGGGGGGGGCAGTTACGCTCCATATTCTATCCTCTAGATGGAACATTTTCATCAGATTATTCATCCGACTGTCTACATCCCCATTCAAACAATAGAATGGCTTTTGAAACAAGATGGAAAAAACCATCAAGTGAAACGAAGCACCACACACTAAATCAGCATTTTTTAGTAAATTCAAAAATTCAGATGGTCCAACTTCAGAATAACACTTTAAATGTTTATATTGCTTACAAGAAATATACGGATAATCGCAAACAACATCCATTCCTAATTGTTCTCCCAACATATCCGCCACCTTAAGAAACTCATGCCGAGGCTTAAACCCCGGAGTGTAATAATAAATATAACGACCTTCTACCAGTGGCTTAGAAGAGATCAACGATTTATAATCCTCTTGACCCAACAGCATTGTCGGATCTAATACTATCTTCACTTGGGAGGCAATTCCATTCTGCTCCAAAAACAATTTTGTTCTTTCCTCCCTCACAGAAATCGCATAATAATCTTGTAAAAGTTTCTTTAGATATTCAACATCTTGATTTTCGGGTGTTGGCCCCATAGAGGGGGCATAAGCAACTTTCCTCGTTTTATCAGAAACAAAACTAGCAAAATACGCCTCACTAAAATCATGTGCAGTCGTATTCCATATCTGATCACTCCCCGTTATCACGATATCGTATTCTGAAGCAAGTGCTTTCAAACTTTCAAGCGTATTATATTCTTCTGTAAGAATCATATGATTAGACATGAAAGCATCAAAAAGCTCCCATTTACGAATAAGTCCCTTAATAGAACATGGAGAGAACAACAATCTTACCCCTAGATTTCTAACATTTCTCACATGGGAAACATCCAGCACATGACAATACAGCGCCTTTTGGGCAAGACTACGATAATTGATAATTTCCACTGTATGCCCCAATCCAAGCAAATAATGTTGCAGCGCATATGCCTGCAACATAGAGCCATAATTAAATGCGGCATGAAACGTAATGATACCTATTTTCATAGACAAACAACTAATAATCAAACCAAGCCAATCCTTTTCGCAAATACTTCTTAATCATTCTTTTCACCCTAAATAAAAGCATCTTATCAAAAACAAAAAGATGATACCAAAAATAAGCAGGATACCATCCCCAACACTTACGAAATGAACTTATCCTCCAATTCATTTTTTTAGGAATGCGCAACTGCTCATTCCCGTCTATTGCTTCCTGTATCGGACGCTCAAAAAGATTTAAATCACCGGAAACATGCTGAAGGAGAAGCTTTCCTCTCGAGGTAACGGGCAACACAACAGATACCCCATAAGGATGTGCAGGTAGTTCATTCCCATTTTTCAAGCCCCAAAAATCCCCTATCGTTATGTCCGAACAACGATTCGGTTGTGCATACCTGCAAGTATAACAACTTTGCCTATAAGTAAAGCCATCAATAAACGAATCGTAGTAGACATCATTATATCTATCAGACCACAAATTTGACCCTTTCCACAGCAGTTGCTTTCTATCATAAACAGTCAAACTAAAAGCATTTTCCGAACGAAAACTTATATTAGTTATTTTATGCAGATCCAACTTTAACCGTTTAGCTAAATATGCTCTCAAAAAATCATTGGACGGAGTTCCATGGCAAATGATATCCACTAAAAACAAGTTCGGAGGGATTGATTTAAACATCTTGCTCACCGCTGCAATTTGACACGGTGTGCTTATTAATAATACAGGAAGCCCGTTGGCCACATCTTGTTTTAACAAAGGTAAGATATCGGTAATCGAGCTTTGCACATACTTGGAACCTTTTAAAGCAGCTAACCCATCCTCACTATCAACTCGAACATGTTTAATCTGCACATTCGGCAAAACAGAACAACCATAAACCACACCTCCTATACTTATAATGTAACGAGACAACACCGAAGCAACTCCACCACTAGTACTACTTTTATATTCATCTAATTTTTTTGCCCAAGCAGCATAAGCAGATAATGGATAGTGCAAATCAACCCCATTCAAAGCAGGACATACCTTTTGGCACAATTTACAATCAACACATTGTGTCTGGTTTACGACAGGATACACATGACCCAATTGCCCCAATTTCATGGATATACATTGTTTCGGGCACTTAACAACACATAATCCACATCCAACACAAATGTCTTTATTACAAATAAATTCCATCTTACTATCCAATATATACAACTAACAAAACTTACCAACACGGCATAACAAATATCTAAAACAAAAAAGACATTTACCAAACAAGAGCCCTAAATTTAGAGCAAAGCACAACTCATACCTATTCCCAAAATGACAATCCCCGCCAGAAGTACTTGGAGACACGATTTGTCGGAAAATGCAAAATGTTTGGCGTACAAGCATCATTTAAACCTCTCGAAATCAAATACCACAAGAACATGAAGCACGCTCTCCTCTTATTTGCCACTCCCTACTACCTCATTCAACACATGCTCCAGACTACCCAACAAATAAAAAGGCAGGTTAATCAGCCGAAATGGTTTACCGGAAGAAGTCCGCACAGTATCGATTGAATAAGAACCCGACCACACTCTCACAGCCACATCAACCAGTGAACGACTGATAAATTCCTGCACGGAACGCAAATGGGCATTATGACCGTTTTTCACTTCAATCGGATAAAGATTTCCGTCAAAATGATACACAAAATCGACCTCTGCTCCGTTATTGCTTCTCGCCCAAAAGGCTCGCTTCTGTCCCACCTTGTCGGTCAAAGCCAATAGTTCTTGCGCCACTACCTGTTCCGCCACATGCCCTTTCCACACATCGAGTATATCCGTCGCACCTATAATTTCCTTACGAATGCCCGCCTGATAATTGACCATGCCGGTATCAAACCATATTAACTTAGGCATCCGCTTCGTTTCCGGGACGATAGGCAAAAGCACCGATGAAGTAGGATAAACCAGCTCCAACAACATCGCTTTCTCCAACAAGCGAAATGCCTCCCCGACTTCACGAGCCTTGTAGGCGGAATGAGCAAAATTGCCCAACGTCACCGTTTCGCCCGCATACGCCCAACCATACGAAAGAATGAAACATGCCGTTTCGACCAATTTATTGCCTTGGGCATATTTTTCCACATCATCTTTATACGCCTGCACCAACGTTTCAAACAAATCGTCCAACGCAAGCAAATCACGCGTCTCGGCATATCGGTTCACCATTTCAGGCATCCCCCCTACCAAAAGATATTGCTGGAAATAATGCAACAATTCCGTATGGAATGGTACTGTATATTCCGGTTTCCCACACAAGATGACCCAATAATTACTTTTGCCCAACGCACCGAGAAACTCATAAAACGAACAAGGGCGGAGTGCCAGATACTGCACTCTCCCTACCGGGAAACTGACATGTACATCTACCAAATTTTCAAGCAAAGAGCCAGCTGCAATGACATGTAATTCGGGTGTCTGTTCATAAAAATAGCGCAACAAAGCCACTGTTTTGGGTGAGTTTTGTATTTCATCTATAAAATAAGCGTATCACCCGGCTGACGCATCACCCCTTGCGCCGAAAAAAGCAGAGGTATCAAATCAAGGAGTGGCACCTCCAGTTCAAACAACCTCGCATGGCTCGCATCCTCCATATTAAAAAATATAAATAATTGTCGAACTGCTTACCAAATTCATTTACCACCGTTGTCTTTCCCACTTGCCTTGCTCCACGCAGTATTAATGGCTTCCGACCGGGATCTCGCCTCCACTCTTCCAACCTATGTATTATCTTTCGCTGAAACATAACCTGAATGTTAAGTTTTTACAGCCACAAAAATAGTCTTTTGTTTCAACCCAAATCGGTCATTAGGCTTTGTCTGATTTCTGTTCTTGTGGCGAGTGGTTTTTGATGGCTTTTCTCGAAGGCATAGCGGGCTATGTCGAGAGAAAAGGCAGCAAAAAACGCCGCCACAAGACGGAAAGCGGGCAAAGACATTCCCTGAATGGTCTAATGACCGATTTGGGTTCAATTCAGGGGCAAATTCATGCCGGTTTTGTTCCAAATCAGGGGCAAATCCACGTTGTTTTTGTCTCAAATCAGGGGCACACACCTGCAAACTTAATTACAGCACGCGATTTACAGAACAATTCCCCATCTGCCTGAAGCGAGCCATACCCCATCCTTCAACAAGCCCGAAATAATCACATAATAACACAACGAACCACAATAAGCAGCACAACAATCACACAATATAGCTCCAAATACGATTTTATTTCATCCTGCATCGATCTTTGTTTGTGCCTTACCCGCAATTCAGAGATCCTCCCCATATTTCCGGAAGCACGCATCGGTTTATCCAACTCATATATTGATACATAGATCTCAAGACGCCATATTTCAGCGATACCTGCAAAACAACAATGCAAAATAAAGTTAAACTACAAACAATTGTTTGCTCATTCAAGATTCTTACTATATCTTTGCATCGTCATTCGGAAACAGGATGGCATGGGTACCCAACAAGTGTTTCAAACTAACTTTTTGTCCAACTTTTTTAAACTTTTACAACTATGTCAATCAAGTACAGCGTAAATCAACTACGCAACCCGCAAGACCCGGATGGAGTCCGCAAATTTTACGCCCGCGCCCAAGTGCGCGAAACCATCACGCTGCGCAAACTGGCTAAGGAAATAGCCTACGCCAGCTCGCTGACTCCAGGGGATGTGATGAACGTGCTCACGGAACTGAGCAGCCACGTGGCCGACCACCTGGCCGATGGCGACATGGTGGACATGGGCGACTTCGGCAAACTGCAATACCAAGTGGAAAGCGAGGGTGCAGACACCGAAGAAGCGTTCAAGTACACCAACATCACCAAGGTGAACCTGCAATTCAAACCGGGCATTGCCTTCCGCGAACAGGAAAAGACCTTGAAGTACGAAAAGGTGCTGCCCAAAAAAGTGATTGCCGAAGCCGCCAAAGGTGAAGTGACCGAACCCGAAGAACCGTAACCACACGGGAACTTCCTGACGCAATGCCCTCCCCTACCGAGTTGCCGCTCCGGGGGAGGGCATTTTTGATTCCCAGATTTAAGATTTCGGATTCCAGATTTGTTTCCCGCAGATTACGCGGATAAACGCGGATTTTCGCAGAAGCATTTAATGCGCAGAATCGCAGAACTGCAGAATCGCAAAAGCGGTTATTCGATTACTCGATTACGCAATTCTACAACACCTGCACTCGTAACTCGTAACTCGTAACTCGTAACTCGTAACTTGTAACTGATATGCGATTATTCGATCAAGCGGTTATTCGATTCGGCAAAACTTCCATTCACGACTTCATCAAACTTTTCGCCTTTAATATATCCTTTTTTCACCTTGTTCAGTGAAATTTCAGCCAAAATGCCCCGCTGCAGCAAGCCAACAATATCACTTTTGGCTGTTGTAGGGGTTATACCAAATTTCGCCTGAACATCTTTCACCGTAAAGACAACTGAAGGCATCTCTTGATACATCCGCACTATTTCCGACTGACGTTCATTAATGCCGCCTATCCGCAACAAAACCTGCGCCTGCCTTTTCTGCGACAATTTCCTATTGATATATTCCTGCAACCCTCCAAAAGCCAAATCAAGTACTCGCAAATTATACACAATGAAGTAACCCAAATCCATCTCATCCGCTTCCACACATAAATAGGCTTTTTCATAAGTTTTTTTCGAACGCGATATAATCCTGGAGATAGACAAATACTCCGTCAGCCAATATCCCTGCCGAAGCATGTACCAATAAAACAAAGCCCGCGCTGTCCTGCCATTGCCATCCACAAATGGGTGCATATAGGCTACCATAAAATGAATTATAATGCCACGTATAATCGGATGTATGAAAACTTCCGGCTTTTCTTCATTGAAAAAGTCACAAAGTGATGCCACAAATTCCGGAATGTCTTCCTTACAAGGGGGCGTGTGTACCACTTCATGCGTTATGCCATCCTCCACAACGACATCATCACTTTGCCTGAAACATCCTGCATGATCCGGATGTTCCAACGTGTTTTCAGTCATCAAGCGATGCACTTTCAACAACAATTCCTCAGTCAATGGCGTCTGCTTATTCTCCACAATAAAACGGATGGTCCGGTAGTTGTTAAAGATCATGCGCTGCGACTTGTCCCTCGGACTGACTTTCTTACGAAGCATTTCCTTAGCCACCTTTCTTGTGGTCGATGCTCCTTCCATCTGACTGGACGATATGGCCTCCTCCATCAACGAACTTAACAGATATTGTTCCTTGCCCTCTTCCGGGATAAGAGTACTTTTCCCCCACGAACCACCCAAATTCATATCAAACTTATGGCACATCCTCTGCATCTGATTGGTCAATTTCATTTTCAGCCCATACTTAGGCCATACCGAGATATAACCTGATACTCGTGACGCTTTCAGATAACACCACATCTGCTTTGGAGTAATGCCGGGAGGGAGCACTTTATACTTCACTTCACTCCAGTAAGCATATTCGTCATTCAGTTTCTCAACCTGTGACAGAACCACGCTACTATCCCTACGCGCATATAATTGAAAGTATGCATCCAGCAGTTCTTTTTCCGATATGGCAGGAGGATTTTCTATCATCAGTATCCTAATTTTCCTACTTTGCAAACCCACCAAATTCTTTCCAATTTACAAAAAATTGGAAAGAATTGGACAATTCTTATCTGCTCCTTATCGTCCCTTGTACATTTCCTCGTAGTATTTTTCATATTCGCCGGAGGTGATGTTGTCCATCCAGGCCTGGTTGTCGAGGTACCAACGGACGGTGCGCTCAATGCCTTCCTCAAATTGCAGGCTCGGTTCCCAACCCAGTTCGCGCTGCAACTTGGTGCTGTCGATGGCGTAGCGCAAGTCGTGCCCGGCGCGGTCGGTCACATAGGTGATGAGGTCGAGCGAATAGCCTTCGGGGTTGCCGAGCAGGCGGTCGACGGTCTTGATGATGACCTTGACAATGTCGATGTTCTTCCACTCGTTGAAGCCGCCTATGTTATAGGTGTCCGCCACCCGGCCTTGGTGGAAAATGAGGTCGATGGCACGGGCATGGTCTTCCACATAGAGCCAGTCGCGCACGTTCTCGCCCTTGCCATACACCGGGAGGGGCTTGCGGTGCCGGATGTTGTTAATGAACAGCGGTATCAACTTTTCGGGGAACTGGTAAGGACCGTAGTTGTTCGAACAGTTGGTCACGATGGTCGGCATGCCGTAAGTGTCGTGGAACGCCCGCACGAAGTGGTCGGACGAGGCTTTGGAAGCACTGTAGGGGCTATGCGGGTTGTATTTGGTGTCTTCGTAAAAGAAGTCCGTGCCATATGCCAGATGGTGCTCGGCCGACGAGGCGGTGGTGGTGAAAGGCGGTTCGATGCCTTCGGGATGCGTCAGCTCCAACGCGCCATAGACTTCGTCGGTCGAAATGTGGTAGAAGCGTTTGCCTTCCCAGTCGCCGTCCCAATACTGCTTGGCGGCCTGGAGGAGGGACAAAGTGCCCAAGACGTTGGTACGGGCAAAGGTAAAGGGATCCTTGATGCTGCGGTCCACGTGGCTTTCGGCGGCCAAGTGAATGACCCCGTCGATGTGGTACTGCTGCATGAGTTCGAACACGCGGTCGAAGTCGCAAATGTCGGCCTTGACGAAGGTGTAGTTCGGCTTGTCTTCCACATCCTTCAAATTGGCCAAATTACCGGCATACGTGAGCTTGTCGAGATTGACAATGCGGTAGTCTGGATATTTGTTGACAAACAAACGAACCACATGCGAACCGATAAACCCGGCACCGCCGGTAATGAGAATGTTACGGGTGAATGTATTCATAACGTTAATATTTTAATATAATCTTTTGGGGATTGGTTACACAGAGCATCGCAGAGTCCGGCACAGAGAAACAGCCTGTGTAACAAATATTTTTATTCTATAAAAACGTGCTTACGTTTTGGTCAACTCGTGCTTACGTTTTGCCTAACTTGTGCTCACGTTTTCGGTGAAACGTAAGCACGTTTTTTTCATCTCTACACTACATCAACAACCACTTCCAAATCGGCAGCACGGTAATGGTACGCCCCTTTTCCTCGAAAACTTCTTCCTCCGCATGGGTAATGATAAGCAACCGTTGTATGCTTAAATGGTCCGCAAGCGACAACAAGGCTTCCACTTCCCGCTTACGCGTGTCGTCATTCCACAACGAATAACTCGCCTGAATGGCCATTCCCTCTTCTGGCAAATAAAAATCGACTTCTATGCCTTTCTGATAGAAATAAAGACCATCCCCATAACGCTTCTTCAATTCCACAGCCACCAAATTCTCCAACAACGAAGTCGCCCCATCAAGCAGGAACAGATTCAGCATACCATTGTCGCGGAAATAATACTTTTTATTGCTCTCCCGTTCGGCAAACCTGCCTGCATAATTTGTAAGCGAGAACAACAACCATGTGTCTTCAGCATAAGACACATAATCGATAACCGTGTTGGTCTGTACTTTTTGTCCGGCGGACGACACCACATTGGCCAAACGCGTATAAGAAGAAGGTTGCTTTACGCTCTCCGCTATTTTCTTCATCAATAAACGTAACGCGTTCGCATTACGCAATTGATAACGCATGACTATGTCACCCAAGAAAATCTTCTGGTATAAACTCTGCAACCAATTCCGCTTTTCCTGCACATGCACACTTTCGGGGAAACCTCCATAATAAAAGTAATCCTCAAACTCACGTCTCACCCTGCTGACAACTTGCGTGTCATAATACCAATAGTCCGACAACTTCTCCAATCCCTTTGCCCGAAGATATTCCGCAAACGAATAAGGATATACTTCTTTGACCATGTAACGTCCTCCCAAGGTGGTAGCAATCTCGGCACTCAGCATCTTTGCATTGCTACCCGTAATATACACCCGATACTTTTCATTGGCCAAACGACGGGCAAAATGCTCCCAACCAGCTATATTTTGTATTTCGTCAAGGAATATTATCGGCTGTACATCGGACAGTTGGTAATGCGCCTGCAACAAATCATCCAACTCTCCGGCCTGCATGCCGATTAAACGCTCATCATCAAAGTTCACATACAACATTTCCTCTATGGAATGACCAGTGGAAAGCAATTCTTGAATGCGTTGGTAAAGCAAATAAGACTTCCCTGACTGTCGCATTCCCACAAGTACATAGTTAACGTTATCCCAAGTTACCGAACGGCTATTCAATGCAACCTGAGCCACCATGCGACGGTTCGCCACTATAATCTGCTTCAATAGTTCTTGCTTCATAAGACACGACTCCAGCTATAAACCATTGCAAATATAGCGTTTTTGTGTTTTATAAAGCACAAAAACGAATTCCATTTATGCTTTATAGCGCACAAAATCGCCAAATCCACCTCCCCGGCTACTCAGACACACCCAAGGTTCCTCTACTTCGCCTTCACAAGGGCTTCCAGCCGCTGCACCACTTCCCAAATCAGAATGGGGAGCAACGTGCCGACCACGCTGTACAAAACCCAATAAAAGGTGTTGTGCTCCGCTATCACCGGGAATGCGGAGAGTGCCGTGATGGGCATTCCGTACTGCGCTATCTTAAGTAGGCTGACCAGTTTGAACGAAATGAAATGGAACGTCAGGATGTACAAGGTCTTGGAACCTGCATAATCCAACGCCCGCTGTACCCGCCCCGTTATCTTTCCTGCCAAATGAACCATGCCGACCGTACCCACCAAGGCAACCACAAAATAAATAAAAATATCGGTTGACCGGCAATCCATCGAACCATGGAAAAAGAACGACACGAAAACCAATGCCAGCAAGCAACCCAACGCCACCGGCCATCGACTCTCCCGACTGAAAGGGAACTTGTTGTACGAATACCCCGCCATGTAAAACGCCGCCGCCAGCAAGGTCTTACTGCCTACGGTCGGTATCTTGAACGGGACGACACTCAGCACATAAGCGGCCAGCAAAAACAATACTGTCAAAATTACCCCCCCCGATTTGACATTTGGCAGTGCCATGCTGACAAGCTTCAGAGAGAAGATGGATATAAGCGAAGCGTAAAGCAGTTCCTTCAAGAACCAATAGCCGCCCAACAGCTGCTCGCTGCCCGTCAACGTGAGTATGTGGAAAGTCTTGTTCAAAAAGTCGCTCCACGTATAGCGCGTTTCATATAAATGCAACGCAGCAAAGACATTATGAAGCAGCAAGAACAACAACGACCACTTGACAAACAGCCACCAAAGCCCTTTGAAACGGCGTTTGACAAACGTCCATATATCAGCGAGGTACTTATCTTTCAACAAGAAGCCGGAGACAAAAAAGAAGCACGGCATGTGGAATAAATAAATACACTTGCTCAACGGCTGTGGACAACCGCTATGCCCCACTACCATCAAGATGATACACAGAGCTTTTACTACCGATATTCTTGCATCGTGATTTCGTACGCTATCTCCCATAAATCGCTCAAACTCATGACAACTCAATTTTATCACGTTCCACATTCTTATGAAAAGGCAAAAAGGAATTACCCTCCCACTCTTTTTTCGTATAAATAATCGGTATTATGCTTTCACCAAGTCCCCAGCCCAAATAAGTAAACGGAAATACGATGTCATCGTAATCACTCTGCTCTATCCGGGGTTTATCCAAAATAATCAACAAATCCCAGTCTGAATCACTCCGTGCATCGCCCCTGGCACGCGACCCATAAAGCAATAACCTGCCATTCGGTGGCAAGGTTTCCTTTGCCACCTTTCGAATGCTATCCATTACTTGATGGGGATTCATATCGCCACACTCCGATTTATAACCTTTTAGGTGAAAATTTACTTGATTACACACGCAACTACTTATTCCCCAACTCTTCGATGCACTTCACTAACGAGTCTTTCCAATAGGGGACGGTGATGCCAAAGGTTTCCTTGACCTTGGTCTTGTCGAGCACGGAGAAATGGGGACGCTGCACCTTGCTGGGGAACTCGTCGCTGTGGCAGGGCTGAATGTCGCACACGTTGCCGCTCAAGGCGCAGATTTCCTTGGCAAAATCGTACCACGAGCACACGCCTTCGTTGCTGTAATGGTAAATGCCTTGTTTGTCGAGTTGGTCGTTTTCTATAATGTGGTAAATCAAGGCGGCCAAATCGCCTGCATAGGTGGGCGTGCCCACTTGGTCGAACACCACTTTCAGGCTATCTTTCGTGGCCGTGAGGTTCTGCATGGTCTTGACAAAGTTTTTGCCGAAGGCAGAATACAGCCACGCCGTGCGGAATATGAGATAACGGCATCCTACCCGCAACAAGCTCTGTTCACCCGCCAACTTGGTTTGCCCGTACACGCCCAGCGGGTGCGTGGGCCAGTCTTCCCGGCACGGCACGTTGCGGTCGCCTTGGAACACATAATCGGTCGATACATGCACCAGCACCGCATCCGCCTCCTTGGCGGCCACGGCCAGGTTTTCCACCGCCCGGTTGTTGAGCAGGTCGGCCATGACCACATCATCCTCAGCCTTGTCCACATTGGTATAGGCGGCACAATTCACTATCACTTGAATGTTACGTTCGCGCACCATGCGGCACACTTCGTCCACGTTGGTAATGTCCAACTTTTCATAGCCTTCCGCCACATCGGTGAAGACGTATGTATTTTCACTTTCTTTGGCTGCCAGCTGCATCTCATGGCCGAGCTGCCCGTTGGCACCGGTTACTAATATGTTCATAAAAGTCCCTCCAACCTTCCCCCCGAAGGGAGGCTAAATTTTTAGTTATTTAGGGTACACATAGCACACATGGCTTTTATTCGTCCAACAAGCCTGCTATGTGTGCTTCCGGTTTGCTATCACACAAGTAAGAATGATATGGACTATGTGTCCCCAGATTAAAACTCAAACGGCGAATCGAAATCCTTCAACAAGGCATGCTTCGTGTCCTTGTCGCTCAGGATGGCCCGGCCGGTCGGTATGCGCCAGTCGATGCCGAGGCTCGCGTCGAGGATGCTGATGCCCCCGTCCGCCTCGGGATGGTAGAAATTGTCGCACTTGTACTGGAATACCGCCACCTCGCTCAGCACGGCGAAACCGTGGGCAAAGCCTCGCGGGATGAAGAACTGCCGGTGGTTGTCCTCGGTCAACTCCACCGCCACATGCTGCCCGTAGGTGGGCGAGCCTTTGCGAATATCGACCGCCACGTCGAGCACCGCGCCCCGCACGCACCGCACCAGTTTGGCCTGCGCGAACGGCGGACGCTGGAAATGCAACCCACGCATCACCCCGTAGGACGACATGCTTTCATTGTCCTGCACGAACTCTACCGGGCAGACTTTCTCACTAAACTCGCGCTGCGAAAAGCTCTCGAAAAAGTAACCGCGAGCATCCTTGAAAATACGGGGTTCGATAATCACCACCCCGTCAATTGTTGTTTGGATAACGTCCATAAGACCCCCAACCCCCTAAAGGGGTTTTAATATGCTTGTTTCTTTTTTTATAGTCTCACCTTTGCGTCTTTGCGTACCCCACAAAGCCCCCTTTAGGGGGTTGGGGGTAGTTTACTGTTTTAACTCATCAATCACTTTCAGCAGGTACTGCCCGTACTGGTTTTTAATCATGGGCTGGGCGAGGGCACGCATGTGTTCCTCCGTAATCCAGCCGTGGCGGTAGGCAATGCCTTCGAGGCAAGCAATTTTAAGTCCTTGCCGCTTTTCTATCACTTCGACAAAGATAGATGCCTCGGCCAGGGAGTCGTGCGTGCCGGTGTCGAGCCAAGCGAAGCCGCGTCCCAAAGTCTGCACTTTCAGTTCGCCCGCCTGCAAAAACTCCTGGTTGACGGTGGTAATCTCCAACTCGCCCCGCGCCGAGGGTTTGATATGCTTGGCCACCTGTACCACCTTGTTGGGATAGAAATACAGGCCGACCACGGCATAGTTCGACTTCGGGTGTTCCGGTTTTTCCTCGATGGAAAGGCAGTTTCCCTCCTTGTCGAACTCCGCCACGCCATAGCGCTGCGGGTCGTCCACCCAATAGCCGAACACGGTGGCCTTGTGGTCGCGCTCCACATTCTGCACGGCCTCTTTCAACAACTGCGAGAAGCCCACGCCGTGGAAGATATTATCGCCCAGCACCAGGCACACCGAGTCATTGCCGATGAACTGCTCGCCAATGATAAACGCCTGCGCCAACCCGTCGGGCGAAGGCTGCTCGGCATACTCGAAGCGCACGCCATAGTCCGACCCATCGCCCAACAGGCGTTTGAAGCCGGGCAAGTCCGCCGGTGTGGAGATAATCAATATCTCCCGAATGCCCGCCAGCATCAACACCGATATGGGATAATACACCATCGGCTTGTCATACACCGGCAACAATTGTTTGCTCACTCCCTTGGTAATGGGGTACAGGCGAGTTCCGCTTCCACCCGCTAAGACGATTCCTTTCATGTTTTTAAAGCTACGAGCTACGAGCTACAAGCTACAAGTACAGCTATAAGCACGAGCCTTTTGTTATACCTATTTTTTTAAGCTACAAGTTACAAGCCTTCTTTTAGCTACAAGCTACGAGCTACGAGCTACAAGTACACTTCTTCGAGTTACGATTCACTTCAACGATTTGATAAGCCCTGACAACATCCTAATTATCTCAGCCAGACTGTCATTTAGCCTATTAAAGTCACCTTCTTTTATATATCCCAGTTTCTCAGAAAGAATCAAATGCGTCTCCAATTCGGTTGCCGATCCTAATGCGATATAAAGAAACTGCTTGAACTCATTGTTGCCTCTCCGTCCAGCACCTTCCGCTATATTGGCGGGAATAGAAGTGGCACAACGACGTATTTGGTTTGTCAAAGAGAACAACTCGCTTTGTGGGAATGACCTTGTTGCCTCGTATATAGAGACGACCAAGTCTATGCTCCTTTGCCAAACCAATAGGTCTTTATGCGTTCTAATCTCTTGCATAACACGCACTTGTAGCTCGTAGCTCGTAGCTTGTAGCTCGTAGCTCGTAGCTTGTAGCTTGTAGCTTGTAGCTTGTAGCTTGTAGCTAAAATTTACTTACCATAATACTTCCCGTAGTACTTGCCATAGTACTGCTTGGCGTGGCGTGATTTCGTGCCGTTGAGCACAAGCGACATGTTCTTATATTTGCGGGAGGTGTAGAAGTTGTCCAGTTCGGGCAACATGCTGCGTTCGAACAAGCCGGAGCGGACAATGAACAGCATCATATCGGCCAGCTCGTTCACTATGGCCACATCGGCCACGATTTCCGAAGGCGGGCAGTCTATCAATATCAAGTCGTATTCCTTGCGCAACTCGGCCAGCATGTTTTCCAACCGTTTGCTGAACAACAGCTCGGTGGGATTGGGCGGCACGGTGCCCACAGGTATCACGTCCATACCGGCATGAAGCGGCGAACGCAGGATAATATCATCCAGCGAATCGACTTGCTCGGCCAAGTAGTTGGACACCCCTATCTTCACCGTCTTGTCCACCCGGTCGCTCAATGACTTGCGGCGCATGTCCAAGTCGATGGCGAGCACCTTCTTGCCCTTGATGGCAAACGAGAGGGCGAGGTTCAGCGAGATGAAGGTCTTACCGCTGCCGGGATTCATGGAAGTAACCACCACGGTACGCCCCGGCACCTTGCCGCCATCCATGAATTCGAGGTTGGTGCGCACGATACGGAACGCCTCGTTCACCACATCGCGCCCTTTTTCCTTCACCACGGCCGTTACCTGCTCGTGCGGCGACAGCACGCGCTTTTTCGGTTCGTAAAGCGGTATCTCGCCCACGAACGGAATGCTCAACCCTTCCAAGTCTTTCCGGCTACGCACCGTCGTGTCCATCATCTCCATCAGGAACAGCACCACCACGGGCAAGAACAGGCCAACAGCCAAGGCCATAAGCATTATGCTGCCTTTCTTCGGCTCGGTCGGTGCCGGGCTGCCCGCAGGCGGATTGATGACGCGCGTATTGTAGGCCGTGAAGGTCTGCGACAGTTCGTTTTCCTCCCGCTTTTGCAAGAGGAATAGGTAAAGGGCTTCTTTCACCTTCTGCTGACGTTCCACCGACAGCAAATATTTTGCCTGTTCCGGCCCGGCGGCAATCAGGTCCTTCGTTTCCTGCTCGTGCTGCTTCAAGAAGTCTATCTGCACGTTCAGCGTGTTTATCAGGTTGTCGAGCGACATCAGGATGGCCTCCCGTATCGTACTCAGCGACTGATCCAGATCCTTGACCAAGGGGTTATCGGCACTACTATTGGCTATCAAACTGTTGCGTTGCAGCTGCAAGGTATTGAACTCGGCAATCTGATTTTCGATGCTCCCGCTCTCCACGCCCGAATTGACGGGCAGCAACTGGTTGGAAGAAGCCATGTTCACCAAGTAATTGCGGATGTACCGCGCTATGTAAAGCTGGTTGCTCAGCATTTGTATGTTGCCTTCCGCCTCGGCCGACTTGGCCATGTACATGCTCGACGCGGCCTGCACGTCGGGCAACAGGTTGTCGCTCTTGTAAGACGATATGTCCTCATCAATGTGGCTCAACTCCTGCTCGATAACCTCCAGGCGTTCGTCTATCAGCAAGGAGGTGCTGGCCGTAACGGCGTTTTTCTCGCGAATCCAATTGTCGTTATACACGGCTATCAGGGTCCTCAGCACGTCTTCCGCCCGCTGGGTGGACACATCGCTGATGGAAAGGTCGATAACCGAGGCTTTCTCGTCGCGCAGCCCCACCGTGAGTGCAGCCGCATAACCACGCGTCACGCCGTAAAGGCTCGACTTGGTCACCACGATGGGGAAGGAGTATTCCCCCCGGTAATACCGCGTAGGCTGCACTACCACCGGCCCCACGGGCGTTGCCACCGTGTCGCCCAAGACCGCCGTGCAAGCCGCCTGGCCGGTCAGTTCCTCGCCGCCTGCCGAGAAAGCAGACAGTTCGACCCGGCGGTCGGCCAGCAGGCGGACGGTAAGCCCGGCCCCCGCATCGTCGCCCAAGCCGGGAAACGACACGTTCACCGGCAAAGCATTGCCATAGAGCACCACCTCGTGCAGGCGGCCTTCCACCGTATAATTAATGTCGAGGTGCAGCCGTTTCACCACATTCTGCATGAGGGCGGGCGATTGCAGGGCAATGATTTCGTTATTCACATTCGTGTTCGTGTGGAACAGGCCGAACTCCGACAAGGAAGCCGCGTCCGACGATACCGACTTGCCGCTCGTGTCATCCTTGATCAGGATGGATGCCGTGCGGGTATATACCGAAGGTGTGCGTTTGATGTACAGCACCGCCACACTGAGGGTCACCACCAAAGAGATAACAAACCAATACCACTTGGACAGGCACAGCTGCACCAGGTCCCGTATGCTCATAAAGTCTTCTGCCGGCTTTACCTTGTTTGCCATAGTCGTCAATGAACAATTAGTTAATCAATGAACAATTAATAATGAACAATGCTTTAAGCCCCTTTTAGGGGGTTGGGATAGCATCCTACCTTCCTTGCAGTCCCAAGAAAGTAGCCACCGACATGGCAAGCGATGCCACCGACATCCAAAACGAAATGGAGAGCACATTGTTGCCGTTCACGGTGGTCTGCCGTCTGCGCATCGGGTTCGGGCTTACATACACCACGTCGCCCTGCTGCACGTAATACGCCGGCGATGCCTGCAAGTCATCCAACGAACACAAGTTCACTTCGTAGCTTGTTTGCTTGTTGCCCTGCGTGCGCAACACATACACATGCTGCCGCTCACCTTGTATGGTCAAGTCGCCCGCCTGGCTCAGCACGTCCAGCAAGGTCATGTTGTCACGGTCTATCGCATAACGCCCGGGGTTGTTCACTTCGCCAATCACCGACACGTACAGGTTCAGCAACTCGACCGTCACCACCGCGTCTTTCAGGAGGTTGCCGTCTATCAGCCTGCCCTTCACATACTCACCTACCTCCTCGCGGGTCATGCCCGCCACCTTGAGTTTGCCCAGCACCGGGAAGTCTATCTCGCCGTTCGAATCGATCGTGTAGGCCGACACCTGGCCGTTACTGTTGTTCACCGTGCTGCTGGCCTGCCCCATGCGGTAACTCACCGTAGGCAGGTTGAACAACAACGCCAGTTCCTGGTTCTTGCTGCTCACCACAATCGACAACCTGTCGTTGGGGGCAAGGCGGATGTCGGCCGAGTCCTTGATTTGCTCCTCCGTTCCCGGTTTGATGTCCTGAAAGTAGGTAACCTGCTTTGCCGTGCCGCACGATGCCAGCACCGCCGCCAGCACCGCTACCAGTAAAAGGTGTTTCATATATACTTATAGTTACGAGTTACAAGTTACGAGGGAACCGCATAATCGCTGAAACGCGTAACCGCATAATCGATTCCGCGATTAGACGATTCCGCGTTCTTCACGCATCCTTCGCGCTTTCGCGCTTGTTGATATACTTCGTGAGCCAGATGTTGGCCACCGTCCACAACAGCACGTCGGCCAGCAGCAGTATGTTTACATTCACCGTGGGACACAGCAACACATTGCCCACCACAAACACCACGCTGGTGGACAATATCGTCAGCATGACCCGCCGCTGGGGCATGCCCGCCCGCAGCAGCTTGTGGTGTATGTGGTTCATGTCCGGCATGAACAGCTGCTTGTGGTTGCGCGCCCGGTGCAACACCACCCGCACCACGTCGAAGCACGGCACAATGAGCGGCACGAACGCCCACACGAACGTCTCCGCCGTGGCGCGCACCTGCCCCGCTCCGTCCGAGCGGGCCAGCGACACGCACAGGAAGCTCAGGATGATGCCGATGGTGAGCGAACCGGTATCGCCCATGAATATCTTCTTGTGCTTTTCGGCGTTGCCGAACACATTATAATAAAAGAACGACACCAACGCACCCAGCGTGACGAACGCCAACATGGCGTACATGTAACGCCCCATGCCGATGAACACCACGCCGTAGAAGAACAACGCCACCCCGCTCAGCCCCGACGCCAGCCCGTCGATGCCGTCGATGAGGTTCACCGCGTTGATGACGAACACCACCACGAACACCGTGAGCGGCCAGCCCACCGCACGAGGCAACTCATGGATGCCGAAAAGGCCGTACAGGTTGTTTATCCACACGCCCGAGGTCACCAGCAGCACGGCGCACAGTATCTGCACCGCAAACTTGGCGCGGTATTGCACCCCGATGAGGTCATCCGCCATGCCCACCAGGTACAGCAATATCAAAGCGCACAAAGCGAACGAGAACTCCAGCACCTCGCCGCGCAGGCCGTCCACCATCTCGCCATGCCCCAGCAGCACGCTCACCCCCAGCAGGAACGCAATGGTGAACAGAGCCACCGGCATGAAAGCGATGCCCCCCAGCCGGGGCACCGCGCTGTGGTGTATCTTGCGGGCGTCGGGCTGGTCGAACAACTTTTTGCGGAACGATACCAACAAAATCTGCGGGATAAGTACCCCCGTGAAGACCACGCTTATCACGAAAGCCAACAAAATGTTCCAATTCCAGAAAGCCATGATGTGTCTTTTTAAAGTTACAAGTTAATAAGAGCTACAAGCTACGAGCTACGAGTATAACAAGTTGACAGCTGCAAGGCCAACGGCCTTGGGGCACTCAGCGTAGGGCAACGCCCTACGGATGATAAAGCCGACCGTCGCAAGGCCAACGGCCTTGGGGCACTCAGCGTAGGGCAACGCCCTACGGATGATAAAGCCGACCGTCGCAAGGCCAACGGCCTTGGGGCATCCAGCGTAGGGCAACGCCCTACGGATGATAAAGCCGTCCGTCACAAGGCCAACG
>CALUML010000201.1 GCA_944321745.1 uncultured Bacteroidales bacterium | reverse complement strand
CCTTTTCCTCTTTTTGTTGACATAAATAACACACGTTTAACTGTTAAAACGTGTGAAGTAAATCTGTAGCATGACAGTAAGCTTTGGCAGGTAGCACAGGACATTTTGCAGGAGTCAAGAAGAGGAAGGCAACCGGGGTTCTCCCATTCACCCTCTACAGGCAAACGGGTCTTTACCGAAATGCTCCACGCAATACTTTCTCACCGCCTCTATCTGAACATCATTCCCGAAATCTAAGTTTACAGAAGACAATGTTTTATTATTCTTATTCTGCACAGGCAGGAACAATGAATGATAAGAAGTTTGCACCGCCGGAATATCCAACATGTTCCCCATTGCTTTCAACCAAATATCATCTGCATTCCTACATACCAAGAAGTTGGAGAACTCCGACATATGGGAGTTCCGTACAATGTACAGGCCGATAGGCAGCACTCGATGAAAAAGCGTCTTTTTTCGCTTCGTTTTTTACTTGTTCGAAAACGTAAACATCACAACCACCACACCAACATTAACGAACATTCAATACTCGTTCATATAGATATCGAAAGCAAGTCGGCGAAAACAGATAAATGCTACTTTCCAACTTATACTTCAACGATTTACTCTTCCGCATATATTCAAATAAGCTACGTTGTTCCCCCAATGCTTCGTAAAATAGGTCTTGCTGATTTTTTTCCGACCTATATATGTTCTTCAAAGCCACATTCAAGTCCAGCCCTACAAAGCCACAGAAAACGACACGCAGTTGCTTGTCGTCCTGAAGATATCGGTTCATGAACGCAATGTGGGAAGCCGCAACTTGCAACAAGTCATAAGATTTTTTAGGGTTCACGCTCCGGGTTATCGATTGCATATTACAAAACACATTGTAATACGCTTTTTCCTCAATTAAAACCCGCTTTGCAAAATAAAGCATACGTGGCGTAAACTCGTTGTCTTCATGGTAAACTCCTTCCATGAAGTGCAAGTCATGCTCACGCAAAAAAGAGGTGCTTATAACCCCCCCCCACACACACATCGATATTTCTCCACGCCGCAACAGTTCCTCTCCTGCTTGAATGTTTCCAACGACAGACAATGGATATCTATGGCGCATTGTTATATTCCCTGTAACCGAAACATCTGCACAATCAAACAATAACACATCCAAATGATTTGCTTGAGCAGTTTTGCACAATTGTCCCAAACAATGCGGTGCCAACCAATCATCTGAATCCACAAAACAAACATATTCCCCTTGGGCATATTTCATTCCCAAATTCCGGGCAGCACTTAATCCTTTATTTTCCTGCGAAAAGACCTTGATATTATCATACTCCTTAGCCAAACGGTTTATCACATCCAAAGTGCGGTCCTTCGAACCATCGTTTATCACCAGCAGTTCATACTCGGAAGTCGGCAAATCCTGCTGCTCACAACTCACAATACACTTCTCCACATATTGCTCTACATTGTATGCAGGAATAATTACGGATAACTTCATTTATTATATTTTTTTCAATACCTTAAGCACAAACCGGCGCACCGGCAATAGTGTCGGCAAAGCCCGTTTGTTTATAAACGTTTCTGAACATATTCTCAAGCGTTCCATAGCAGAATATTGAAGCGCTTCCGGGGTACATGAAGCATACAAAGCATTTATTCTGTCGGTATGGAAGGCATCCACCCCGTAATGACGCGAAAACCAGGAATGATACAACATGGGCTGCCCCACATGATTTTTTAATATGGTAGTATATCCATCTGCATGTTGCTCCACAGGCAAATACAACACCTTGAATCTCGTGTTCAACCACAAGAAAAACGGGTAAAACGGTTCATAAGTCAAACTTCCCATATAATCAGCAGGAAATTCCTCGTTTCCCAACACTTCCGACACGTTCAAACTTCTCACACACTCATGCATAACTTGACAAGAAAAATACTTTCGGATGGTCCTCAAATCCAATATATTAAAAAACGGGTTGGTAACAATCGGATTGCCATGCCTTATTGGCAGTACCCCCCCATCACGCATCCCACAATTCACAATTTTCTCTTTAACGCAATACTCCAATAAAGCCAACAAAGCCTCATTATCCACCACAAAGGCATCCTCGTCAATGTTGATTGCATAGTCTACGTGCTCATACTTCAACATCCGGTAAAAATATCCATCAGCAGTTGTATATAACAAACGATAATGCTTGAACGGCAATGAAATGGTGTTGCTTGATGCCTTATACAACCTATAATTCATCGAGCGGGTAAAAATCGCAATTCTATAATTATCCAATGCCATCATAATTCCCTATTTAGAATACGAAGTACAAAAACCATCTGCACCAATACCAATGGCACATAATACAGCCAAAACTTATGGTTCCTTTGCTTCAATAAAAATATAAAAAACAGCACAAACGAAAACAACAGGAAATAATCGGTCACCCTTTCCACTAACAGTACAGAGCGAAATAAACTAAAAATGACCACACCCAATAAATAGACATTCAAATACTTCGCATACACTACCGAACGCTCTTTCCGGATATCCAATATCAACACCAACGACATACTCCAATGGAATAGATATTTAAAAGCCACTTTGTCCGTTTCATACAAAATACTCCCTTCATAATTTGACAACTTTGTCGTAAACTCCGTAAAAGACGTTAATGACAACATGCGTGAGAAAACCTTTTCTCCCAACTGCGAAGACATGTTGGTGAAATAAATCACCCCGGCAATAACCCATACCCACAAATATAATTGAGTAGGATATTTTCTTGAAAACAACAACACGAGTAACAAAGGAATGGCGACAACAGCGGTGGCATGCATAAAATAAGAAATGACGCATAATGCAACCAAACATGCATAATCGACCCATCTTCTGTTAGTTTTCACTGCGAAAACAGATGCAAAAACCAACAATGAAAACGCAACCCCTACCCTTAAAATAATCGCATTAAAATACAAACCGAAAAAAGCGACATATAAGGTCAACGGAATAATAGAAAAATCGGTTAATCGCCACAAACGGTTGCCGTACAAAACAATCCCACTGCCTGCCTCCGCCTCACGCTTCAACACCTGTTCAATGCGAAACACAGAAAAGTCTATCAGCAATAAATTGAACAATGTTAACACGGCAAAATAAAGCCGCACATCATCGCCAATGAAAAATTTCAAAAATGAAGAATAGTATTGGAAACCCAACTCAAAAGCAATAGCTTCATTTATCTCAAAAGCTGCCAACTCATCCCAAAAATCCATATAAGCTCCCGTATCGGGAACAAATTCACTCCTATTGGCTATCAACAAACAAAAGGGTATAATAAAAATCCATTTCGCAAATGGAATCTTATACCGCAATTCTATTGCCGACAACAAGAAACATCCCACAAAAAACAATATGACTACAAATGCATCCATACTTCATTCATCACAATAGTTTACACTTCTTAATCACCACATTCGAATAAACCAATTCTGAAAGGCCTGAAAACAACATGGCTGACGGTAACACGAGTATATTCCTTGTTATCAACAACCCCACAACAATAGCCAAAATGAACGCAAACAAGGCAACCATTTGATTCTTTGTTATAACATGTGACAAACCGTTGGGTAAAAAAAGAAAATAGCAATAACAACCCACCAACAAAGGTGTCATTACATTACAACTCAATATAATCAAAATAGGATAAGCTCCTAACATGTTCTCTCCACCGAGCAAAATAATAACATACTTGCCAAACACTATCAAAAACAAAATAATCCCAATCCCCAACAACGTTTCCAATCTCAATACCTTTTTTATACTTCCTTTTTTCAAATTTAAAATCAACTTTGGGAAAACAGCCCCGTTGATACTTGCCGTTAAAATGGTCGGTATCGTAAAAATCTTATTTGCCAAATCATACAATGCGACCTCTCCCATACCAAAAAATGAGCCTATTACTATATTAGCACTCTGCTGCTTTATTACATTCATCCCGTTACTCAAAAAAAAAGGGAATGCCTCCTTGTAACATCCCCGCAACGCGGGAAAGGACACTCTCCGCAAACGCACCCCATCCTTATAACGTATTAACATGAAAGCGACACCTGCTCCCAATAAATTAGATAACAGAACAATTACGGCATACACATTGACATCATCAGGCTCCTCTATCATACAAAACATGAACGGCAAAGACAACAATTTAAACAACAACTGTATACCCGTTACCACCTTCATTCTCTGCAACGCCTGAAAGTACCATACCGGGAACAATATATTAATCATTGTGTTTCCAAAGCATATCAGACAAAGCACAATATTGTTTTTTAAGGCCGGAATAGAACATAATAGAACAAAAAAGATAACACCGACGAAGCATTCTAAACCTACTTTGGCCATAAATACCAACGAATACACTTCCGAACGTTTCTCCACATCCGCCCTGCACTCAGCAGTATTTTTCAAAGCAGGCATATCAAACCCAAAATTGACAACCGCTATGAAATAAGTAATTACAGAATATACAAATACATATAATCCATAGGATTCTTTTCCTAAAGTATTTATCAGGTATGGATATATTATCAAATAAAAAAAAGAATTCAGCACTTGCAAAGTGGTCATGAAGAAATAATTCTCCATAACTTTCTTGTTATTTCGCAACACCTGCTTTATTTTTATAATTCGATCATCCATACGCCTTCATTTCTTACCCCAAAAGCATATTCACATTCACGGCCAAGACCCCATCAGCCAAAAGACGAGTAGTATAATCATTTGACAGCACATAGGCTTGCAACACGGGCTTGTCCAACAAGGTCTCCAATGCCACCAAATGCCGGGCATCGGACGGTTGCACATGATCGGTCATCTTTATTTCAAACGCATAATAACCCTGCTCGGTCTCCACCAGCAAATCCACCTCCTTGCCATCGTGCGTACGCAAATGATAAAACGAAACCGGTGCTTGCAGGTTTTTGGCCTGTTTATACAACTCGGCAACCACCAAACTTTCAAATTCCGCCCCTGTCATGCCTCCCCGCTTCTGCAACACAGCTTGCAGCACGCCATTGTCCAGATAGTGCACTTTCGGCATTTTGGTCAAACGCTTGTTCTTGTTGCGCTCCCAAGCCGGCAGCAACAAAGTTTGGTAGCTGACACCCAAGTACTCGATATACCGCTGCACGGTTTTGGAGGTGATGCCCACCCGCCCGGCCAAAACCGATGCATTGAGGGCTTGTGCCGTTTGCAAAGCCACCGCATGCTGCAACTTAACAAAAGGTTCCAAGTCGCGAAACGATGCCAAGTCGCGCACATCCCGCTCCAGATACGTACGCACATACCCGGTCAACCACAGATAACGGTCATCATCGGTCATGCTCTCGTCCACCAAAGCCGGATAACCGCCAAAACGCACGTAATGCTCCCAAGCCTGTTGCTTCTGCGCCATGTGCGGGTCAATCAGGAACGAAGGCAAAAAGTCATATCGTCCGTCCCCGCCCTGCAACAACTGCTGCCAAATGGAAAACCGGGGAACATCATCCCAACTGGTAGTACTTAACTCAGGTAAAGTAAGCGGATACATGTCGAACAACACACAACGGCCCGCCAAACTCTCCTTCACTTTCTCCAGCAACAACAGCTGGCTTGACCCCAACAACAAATAACGCACATCGTCATATTGGTCGTATGCGGATTTAATGCTTTCTATCAACCGCGGTTCTTTCTGCACCTCGTCCAAAGCAGCCTTTGGATAAAGCAACTTCCACTGCGCCGCCGTCAATCCCACATAACCCTGACGTGCCACCGGGTCTTCTATCGACAGATAAGTATAATCACTCAATATGTTCTTTACCAAAGAGGTTTTGCCTACTTGCCTAGCTCCCGTGAACACCAATATGCGCCCCACCTTTTTATCCTTGACCGCATTGACCAAACGTATTATTTGCCTGCTTTTACCCATATGCCATTTCACATCTACACACCGCAAAAGTAAGGCTTTCCTTCAAGCATTCCAAATTTCGGCGTAAATTTCGGAATAAGGTTCCAAAATCTGCGCCGAAATTTGGAATAGCATAGCATCATACCTTCCTCCACATCTCCCTACCCCCGATACCAATCAAACAACTTCTGCACCCCCTCCTCTATCTCTATCTTATGCGTCCAGCCGAGGGCATGCAGCTTCGATACATCGGTCAGCTTGCGCATGGTGCCATCGGGTTTGTCCGCATTGAAACGGATTTCACCACGGTAATCTACCGTTCGCTTAATCAATTCCGACAATTCCCGTATGGAAAGTTCTTTGCCGGTACCGATGTTGATGTGGCAGTTGCGCACCTCCGGCGCATCGCCCCGCAAGTCGGCAAAGTCCACATGATCCAGGATGTAGACGGACGCATCGGCCATCTCCTCGCTCCACAGGAACTCACGCAACGGTTTCCCCGTACCCCACAACTCCACATACTGACGATATATGCCATATTTCGCCAGCACGGCAACCATATCCTGTTCGGTAGCTTCGCCGGAAATGCCTTCCACCGGCCGATTGTTCAAGTCGCGGCGTACAGCCTGCCAGTTGCCCTCCTGCAAGCATTTGCCCAAGTATATCTTACGAATCATAGCCGGGAGCACGTGACTGCGCTCCAAGTCGAAGTTGTCATTCGGCCCGTACAGGTTGGTGGGCATTACCGCTATGTAGTTTGTGCCATATTGCAGGTTGAAACTCTCGCACATTTTCAACCCTGCTATCTTGGCAATGGCATACGGCTCGTTCGTGTACTCCAGCGGAGCCGTCAGCAGCGCATCTTCGCGCATGGGCTGCACCGCATCGCGCGGATAAATGCAGGTGCTGCCCAGAAAGAGCAATTTCTTCACACCATGCCGAAAGCTTTCGCCAATCACATTTTGCTGTATCTGGAGGTTTTCATAAATGAAATCGGCGCGGTAGGTATTGTTGGCCACAATGCCGCCCACTTTCGCCGCTGCCAGCACCACATACTCGGGTTGTTCCTTGTCAAAGAAAGCTTTCACGGCTGCGCCATCCAGCAAATCCAGCTCCGCATGGGTCTTACCCACCAAATGGGTATAACCTTTTGCCTGCAAGTTATTCCAAATAGCCGAACCTACCAGCCCTCGGTGCCCGGCCACGTATATTTTAGAAGAAGATTTCATATTTCATATTTCATATTTCATATTTCATATTTCAGATTTCAGATTTCAGATTCCCAATCCTGGATTTTAGCCTACTTATATTTGTTTCCTTTTATCTCTGCATTTCTCAAATAATTGATAAAACCAGATAATGACTTAGAAATGGCTTGTGACTTGGACAAGGCTGAACGGTAGCTTGATTCGTCTATATATTTGACGGCAAATGCTCGATGCAACTGGCTTCTTGACTCACCACACGAACCTTTCGAATAATATAAAAACTGAACAAACTCTTTCACTCCATCGCGCTCATAGCCTTCCGCTATGTTATCCATGATGGAACCAGCAGAAGCCCGTATTTGTCCTTGGAAACGCATGTCCCTCAAGAAATTATCATTGTCCGTTATCTTATAGATTTCTACTGCATACTCAAAAGCCATTTTCCAGACCTCAATATCTTCAAAAGTTTTAAATGTCGCCATAATCTGAAATCTGAAATCTGAAATCTGAAATCTGAAATCTATTTACTCAAAATAATTCAATATCCGATACCCGCCAGCTTTCAGGAACGAGTCTTTCTTCATCAGCTTGATGTCGGCCTGCATCATGTCCTTCACCAGGGCGGGCAGGTCGTATTCGGGTTCCCAGCCCAGCATGGTGCGCGACTTGGTAGGGTCGCCTATCAGCATTTCCACCTCGGTGGGGCGGAAATAGGCCGGGTCCACGTTCACCACTTCCGACCCGATGCGCCCCCGTATGCCCTCCAAGTATTCCTCGCCTACCGCCGCCGCAAAGGCCGTCTCGTCCACATCCGCGATGAACCCTTTTTCGTCCACCCCCGTGCCCCGGAACGCCACCTCGATACCTGCCTCGGCAAAGGCCATCTTCACAAAATCGCGCACGGTGGTCGTGATACCGGTGGCAATGACGTAATCCGAGGGTGCGTCCTGCTGCAATATAAGGTGCATGGCCCGCACGTAGTCTTTGGCGTGTCCCCAGTCGCGCTGCGCCGACAGGTTGCCCAGGTAAGTTTTCTGCTGCATACCCAGTACCATACGGCTCACGGCGCGGGTTATCTTGCGGGTGACAAACGTCTCACCCCGCATGGGCGATTCGTGGTTGAACAGAATGCCGTTGCTGGCGTGCATTCCGTAAGCCTCGCGGTAGTTCACCGTAATCCAATAGGCATACAGCTTGGCGACCGCGTAGGGCGACCGGGGGTAAAACGGCGTGGTCTCCCGCTGCGGCACTTCCTGCACCAGGCCGTACAGCTCGGATGTCGAGGCCTGGTAGATGCGGGTCTTTTTCGTCAGACCCAGCAGGCGCACAGCCTCCAGGATGCGCAGCGTGCCCAACCCGTCGGCGTTCGCCGTGTACTCAGGCGTGTCAAAGCTCACCTTCACATGGCTCATGGCGGCCAAGTTGTATATTTCGTCCGGCTGCACTTCCTGAATAATCCGGGTGATGTTCATCGAGTCGGTCAAGTCGCCGTAATGCAAAATGAGATTGCGGTTCTCCTTGTGGGGATCCTGGTACAGGTGGTCGATGCGGTCGGTGTTGAACAACGACGAACGCCGCTTCATGCCGTGCACCACGTAACCTTTCTTTATCAAATATTCAGCGAGATAAGCCCCGTCCTGGCCGGTGATGCCGGTAATCAATGCTATCTTGGACATAAGTTTAATGTGCTAATGCAATAATTGGATAATGTGCTAATGCAATAATGGAATCATGAGAATTGCCCGCAGATGACGCAGATAATGCTGACCGATAACTTTCAACTTTCAATTTTCAATTATCAACTATCTACAGTCTCCCGTCCACCCAGCGGCGATCCACCACGGCTTTTACATCGAACACCACGGAACCGTCCCGGTGATAACGCTCGAAGTCGAACGTGCGGAACTTGTCGTGTGCCACGGCCAATATCACGGCTTCATACCGCTTGGCACCATCCACCTGCGGGATGACATCCACGCCGTAAGCTCGTTTTAATTCGTCCGAATTCACCCATGGGTCGTAAATGTCCACGTCCATGCCAAACTCGCGCAACTCCCGGTAAATGTCCACCACCTTCGTGTTGCGGATGTCGGGGCAATTCTCCTTGAACGTCACGCCCAGTATCAACGCGCTCGAACCTTTTATCTTGTGATCCTTTTGTATCATCAGTTTCAACACCTTGTTGGCAATAAAAGGCGCGATGCTGTTGTTCACGTGCCGTCCGGAGAGGATGACCTGCGGCACGTAACCCAACGACTCCGCCTTGGCGGCCAGGTAGTACGGGTCCACGCTGATGCAGTGTCCGCCCACCAGGCCGGGACGGTATTTCAGGAAGTTCCACTTCGTGCCCGCCGCCTCAATCACCTCGTTCGTGTCGATGCCGATGCGGTCGAATATCAACGCCAGCTCGTTCACAAACGAGATGTTCACGTCGCGCTGCGAATTCTCGATGATTTTCGAAGCCTCGGCCACCTTGATGCACGAGGCCTTGTGCGTACCTGCCGTGATGATGGACGCATACAACGCATCCACCCGGTCGGCCACTTCGGGCGTGGAACCGGAGGTGACTTTCTTTATCTTGGTGAGCGTGTTGACCTTGTCGCCGGGGTTGATGCGTTCCGGGCTGTAACCGGCAAAGAAATCGACGTTGAAGCGCAGACCCGACACCCGCTCGATGGCCGGCACACAGTCTTCTTCCGTGCATCCGGGATAGGTGGTCGATTCGTAAACCACCACGTCACCGCGCGAGATGATCCGCCCCAGCATCTCCGATGCCCCGATGAGCGGACGCAAGTCGGGCATATTAAAACGGTCGATGGGCGTAGGCACGGTTACTATATATACATTGTATTCGCGCAAATCCTGTTCGTTGCACGAAAAGGCCAGCCCCCGCTCCGCATCCGCCGCCCGCAAATCCGTAGCTTGCTTCATGCCCGCAAGGTCAGCCTCCAAGGTGTGGTCACGCCCCTGCCTCAACTCCTCTACCCGGGCCTGGTTGATGTCAAAGCCCAGCACCTTATACTTCTTCCCAAACTCGATGGCCAACGGCAGCCCCACATATCCCAAACCGATGACCGCAATTTTATTATCCATGATTTTAATTTGATAATTATTGAATATTGAAGAAAAATAAAACACCCGCCCGCGCCACATTTTCCCAAAGGCCTGTACTGGCGCAGGCAGTCTGATTATCACTCACTCTAAAATTTCTGCATAGGTACGACAAAAACCCGACAATGCAACCTTTTGCCATCCTCCACCGGCGCGAGCCTGCAACTTATGCCTAAAAAAGAAGCAATCTGCAACTGGCATTCTTTCCTAAACACGAAAAATAATATCCGCAACACTCACTTGTCGAAACTCATCAGCGTATCCACCTCCACTTCGGGCGGGAACACGCCGCGCCCCCGCAAGTCGGCCAATTCTATCAGGAAGTTGATATACACCTGCTTCACTCCCGCCTGCCTCACCAGCCGGTAGGCCGCCAACATGGTGCCGCCGGTAGCCAACAGGTCGTCATGCAACAGCACCACGTCGTCAGGCGACAGGGCATCCCGGTGCATCTGGATGGTGTCGCGCCCGTACTCCTTTTCATAACTCTCCTCAATGGTCTCGGCGGGCAATTTACCGGGCTTCCGGATAGGCACAAAACCCGCCCCGAGTTCCAACGCCAGGATAGGACCCATGATGAAGCCCCGCGACTCAATGCCCACCACCTTCGTGATGCCCTTGTCCGCATATCGTTCTTTCAACAGCTGTGCCAGCTGCCGCAAGTTGTTTGGTTCTTTGAACAGCGTGGTCACGTCCTTAAACTGGATACCCGGAATGGGGAAGTCGGGCACGTTGCGCACCGAAGCTTTCAATGTGTCGATGTTCATAGTCGTGTAATCGTTGAATCGTTTGTTTGGCCGCACAGAATGACACAGCAGACACACGGAGACGCACCGGGTGTTATCACCCCGCTATGCCCCTCCACGCCCTCTGTGTAATCTCTCTAATGCCGGGCAAATATACGGGAATTTACCCGGTTGGGAAAATAAACACGAAACGAATATCCGCAATTTGCCAATAAACCGTTCATACTCCTCCAGCACTCCGTGCCACCTCCCCTATCTTATTAGGTAGGGCTGTTAAGTTTTCTCCTAAGAAATACAGAATGAACACATAATACAGATAGTTATTTCTTCATCCATTAACTTGATAGAAAGTGAACATAGCTTGTCCCGACACAACGTGGGGACTTGAGCAAGAATCGATAGCTTTATGCGGACGATGGTAATTTAAAGAGGCTGTGTCAAAATGGGATTTAGAACACAGATAATACGGATCAAACAGATTTACACGGATATTTTGCCAAGGATGCCATGGGCCATCAACAGTATCCTCATCCGTGACAATCCGTTAAATCCGCTCAATCCGTGTTCGTTCTTATTTTAATACACCCTCGGCTCTGTGCGCTCTCCTCAATGTCATATAGAATGACAAACTCTTTGCTATTCTGTGTTTTTTTATAATAGCTGTTTAGACATAAAAAGGCCGCGCACGGTGGGGTGCGCGGCCTGACAGGCCTAGGTTCTCACACTAAGGCTTCTCCTCGCAGATGCGGGAAGGGCTTATTCTGTTGCTTCGGACAGTTCCGCTTCGACCTCCTCGTCCTCGATGATGTCGGTCACGTTGCGGCGGGCATCCATGCGCTTCTCGTACTCATCGCGCGAATAGACAATGAGCTTGTCGAACGCGCGCTGGCCGGTGCCGGCCGGGATGAGGTGGCCGCAGATGATGTTCTCCTTGAGACCTTCGAGCTTGTCCACTTTACCGTTGATAGCGGCATCGTTAAGCACCTTGGTTGTTTCCTGGAACGAGGCAGCGGATATGAAGCTGTTCGTTTGCAGGGCGGCGCGGGTGATGCCTTGCAGTATCTGGTTGGAGGTGGCGGGCACTGCATCGCGGGTCTGTACCAGGCGCAAATCGCGACGTTTGAGCATACTGTTCTCGTCGCGCAACTTGCGTGCGGTGATGATCTGTCCTGCCTTGAGGGTTTCGGAGTCGCCCGGGTCGGTCACCACTTTCTTACCCCAGATGCGGTCGTTTTCTTCCATGAAGTCGTTCTTGTCCACTACCTGTTTTTCGAGGAAGCGGGTATCGCCCTGGTCGATAATTTCCACCTTGCGCATCATCTGCCGCACGATAACTTCGAAGTGCTTGTCGTTGATTTTCACGCCCTGGAGGCGGTACACATCCTGCACCTCGTTCACAATGTAATCCTGCACGGCAGTGGGGCCCTTGATGGCCAGGATGTCGGCGGGGGTGACGGCACCGTCGGAGAGCGGGGTACCGGCGCGCACGAAGTCGTTTTCCTGTACCAATATCTGCTTGGACAGCGGGATGAGGTATTTCTTGACCTCACCGGTCTTGGAGGTGACGCTCAGCTCGCGGTTACCACGCTTGATTTTGCCGAAGTTCACTTCGCCGTCGATTTCAGCCACCACGGCAGGGTTAGACGGGTTGCGTGCCTCGAACAACTCAGTGACGCGGGGAAGACCGCCGGTGATGTCGCCCGCCTTGCCCACGGCGCGTGGTATCTTGACGAGCATCTGCCCGGCCTTGATGGCTTCGCCGTCGTCGAGCACGAGGTGCGCTCCCACAGGCAGGTTGTACGTGCGCAGCACTTCGCCGTCGGCACTGACGATGTGGGCGCTGGGCACTTTGTTGCGGTCTTTCGATTCGATGATAATCTTCTCACGCAATCCGGTGGCATCATCGGTCTCCGTCTTGAAGGTCACGCCTTCCACCACATCCTCGAACTGGATGGTACCTTCGTTTTCCGAAATGATTACGGCATTGAAGGGGTCCCATTCGCAAATGAGCTGCCCCTTGGTGCCCATCTCGCCGTCCTTGGCATAGAGCTTGGAGCCGTAGGGGATGTTGTGCGTGGTGAGGGTGATGCCGGTGTTGACATCGATGACGCGCATTTCGGTCAGGCGGCTCACGACTACCTGGTAGGCGTTACCGGCTTCATCGACGGCATCAACAGTGCGGAGTTCGTCAAACTCGAGGCGGCCGTCGTAGCGCAAGTTGATTTTGGACTCGGCGGCAATGTTCGAAGCAATACCACCGACGTGGAACGTACGCAGG
Source organism: uncultured Bacteroidales bacterium (assembly GCA_944321745.1). Taxonomy (GTDB): domain Bacteria; phylum Bacteroidota; class Bacteroidia; order Bacteroidales; family Paludibacteraceae; genus QVMH01. The sequence continues at coordinate 11,603 of CALUML010000201.1, read as the reverse complement.
GTAAGCTGCGTGCCCGGTTCGCCAATGGACTGTGCCGCGATTACCCCGACGGCTTCGCCTATGTGCACCATCCTATTGGTCGCCAGGTTGCGGCCGTAGCACTTGGCGCACACGCCTTTCCTGGATTCGCAGGTGAGCACCGAACGGATTTCCACGCGCTCGATGGGCGACTCGTCGATGGCTTTTGCGATGGCCTCAGTGATTTCCTCACCCGCCGCCACAAGCAGCTCGCCAGTGAGAGGATGGTAAATGTCGTGTACCGAGACGCGCCCCAAAATGCGTTCGTAGAGGGTGGAGACTACGTCCTCGTTGTTTTTGATTTCAGTTGCAACCAGTCCGCGCAGGGTGCCGCAATCTTCCTCTGTAATAACCACGTCTTGCGACACGTCGACCAAGCGGCGGGTGAGGTAACCGGCATCAGCGGTCTTCAAGGCCGTATCGGCCAACCCCTTGCGGGCACCGTGGGTGGAGATGAAGTATTCCAGCACGGAGAGGCCTTCCTTGAAGTTGGACAGGATGGGGTTTTCGATAATCTGCCCGCCTTCGGCACCGGATTTCTGGGGCTTGGCCATCAGACCGCGCATACCGGAAAGCTGGCGAATCTGCTCCTTCGAACCGCGTGCCCCGGAGTCGAGCATCATGTACACGGAGTTGAAGCCCTGGTTGTCGCTGGACAACTGCTGCATGAGGATGTTGGACAACTTGGAATTGACGTGTGTCCAAGTGTCGATAATCTGGTTGTAACGCTCGTTGTAGGTGATGAAGCCCATGTTGTAGTTGTTCATGATTTCTTCCACCTCCGCGTTACCTTCCTGAATGAGTTGTTCCTTTTCCTTGGGCACAATCACGTCGCCCAGGTTGAACGACAGACCGCCCTTGAAGGCCATGTAATAGCCCAGGTCCTTGATATCGTCGAGGAATTGCGCCGTGCGAGCCACCCCGCACACCTCAATGACGGTACCAATAATATCGCGCAGGGACTTCTTGGAAAGCAACTGGTTGATGTAACCCACTTCCTCGGGCACAACCTTGTTGAACATCAAGCGGCCAACGGTTGTGTCGATAATCTGCGTTTCGCCTTTGATGGTGAGGCGCACCTTGATGAGGGAGTGCAGCGTAACCTTGCCTTCGTTGTAGGCAATCTCAGCTTCCTCGGTAGAGTAGAAAATGAGTCCTTCGCCTTTTGCCCCTTCGCGCGGCTTGGTGATGTAATAAAGGCCGAGCACCATGTCCTGCGAAGGCACGGTGATGGGAGCACCGTTGGCGGGATTCAGAATGTTGTGCGAACCAAGCATCAGCAACTGGGCTTCGAGGATGGCCTCGTTGCCCAACGGGAGGTGCACAGCCATCTGGTCACCATCGAAGTCGGCATTGAACGCCGTACAGGCAAGCGGGTGCAGCTGGATGGCTTTCCCTTCAATCATCTTCGGCTGGAAAGCCTGGATACCCAAGCGGTGCAGGGTAGGAGCGCGGTTGAGCAGCACCGGATGCCCTTTCATCACGTATTCCAATATGTCCCAGATGACCGGATCCTTACGATCGATGACTTTCTTGGCCGATTTCACCGTCTTTACGATGCCGCGTTCTATCAGCTTGCGGATGATGAACGGCTTATACAATTCAGCGGCCATTTCCTTGGGCAGACCGCATTCGTGCATCTTCAGCTCGGGACCAACAACGATAACCGACCGCGCCGAGTAGTCCACGCGCTTACCCAACAGATTCTGACGGAAACGTCCTTGCTTGCCTTTCAAGCTATCAGAGAGCGACTTCAAAGGACGGTTGGCATCGGTTTTCACCGCACTCGACTTGCGGGAATTGTCGAACAACGAGTCCACCGCTTCCTGCAACATGCGTTTTTCGTTGCGGAGGATGATTTCCGGTGCCTTGATTTCAATTAGTCGCTTCAAACGGTTATTGCGAATGATGACACGACGATAGAGGTCGTTCAAGTCGGACGTGGCAAAACGCCCACCATCCAACGGCACCAACGGACGCAACTCAGGCGGGATGACAGGGATGATTTTCATAATCATCCACTCGGGCTTGTTACGTCCTTTCGATGCGCGGAACGATTCCACAATCTGCAACCGCTTCAAGGCCTCGGTCTTGCGCTGCTGCGAGGTGTCAGTGTTAGCCTTGTGACGCAATTCGTAGGAAAGCGAATCCAAATCCAGGCGGCTCAGCAAGTCCTGCACAGCTTCAGCTCCCATCTTGGCGATGAACTTGTTGGGATCAGAGTCTTCCAACATCTGATTTTCGCGCGGGAGCGAATCCAGCACGTCCAAATATTCTTCCTCGGACAGCAATTCACCATCGACAATATTATCACCGTTATCAGCCGCCCCGGCCTGTATAATAACGTACTTTTCGTAATATATAATGGAGTCCAGCTTCTTCGTCGGCATACCCAGCAGGTAGCCAATCTTGTTGGGCAACGAGCGGAAATACCAGATATGGGCCACCGGGACTACCAATTGTATATGCCCTGTGCGTTCGCGACGCACCTTCTTTTCCGTCACTTCCACGCCGCAACGGTCGCACACGATACCTTTGTAACGGATGCGTTTATATTTACCGCAATGGCATTCGAAGTCTTTCGTCGGGCCGAAAATACGTTCGCAGAAAAGCCCGTCGCGTTCGGGTTTGTATGTACGATAGTTGATGGTTTCCGGTTTCAATACCTCGCCATGCGACAGTTTCAATATCTCCTCGGGTGATGCGAGCCCGATCGAGATTTTATTGAAGCTACTGCTGCTTTTTGCTTTATTATCGTTCTTAAAAGCCATATGTTGTTTAGTGATTATCTATTGTTATTTATTGATAGGGAAAACAAGAAGCTCCATTATTCCAAATGGATACTCAGCCCCAAGCCCCGGAGTTCGTGCAGCAACACGTTCAACGATTCCGGTATACCCGGCGTAGGCATCGGATCGCCTTTGACAATCGCCTCATAAGTGCGGGCACGTCCATTGACATCATCGGACTTAACCGTCAGGATTTCTTGCAGGATATGAGCGGCACCGAATGCTTCCAGTGCCCATACTTCCATTTCCCCGAAACGTTGTCCACCGAATTGAGCCTTACCGCCAAGCGGCTGCTGGGTAATGAGCGAATACGGGCCGATGGAGCGGGCGTGCATTTTGTCTTCAACCATGTGCCCCAACTTCAACATATAAATAACCCCCACGGTCGCAGGCTGGTCGAAGCGTTCCCCCGTACCACCATCATACAAGTAAGTCTTGCCGTAGCGAGGCAACCCGGCCTTATCAGTCCACTCGTTCAAATCGTCCAACGAAGCACCATCGAAAATCGGGGTGGCGAACTTCACACCCAATTCCCTGCCGGCCCAACCCAAAACGGTCTCGAAGATCTGCCCGAGGTTCATACGCGAAGGTACGCCCAACGGGTTCAGCACAATATCCACCGGCGTGCCATCGGCCAAGAACGGCATGTCTTCCTGACGAACCACACGTGACACGATACCCTTGTTACCGTGACGCCCGGCCATTTTGTCGCCCACGCGGATTTTACGCTTCTTGGCAATATACACCTTGGCCATCTGCACAATACCGTTGGGCAGTTCATCACCAATCGTGATATTGAACTTTTGACGTTTCAACTTGGCATCAAGCTCTTTGTACTTCTTGAGATAGTTCATGACCAACTGTTTTACCAATTCATTCTTATGACTATCATTGGTCCACTTATTCAAGAGTACCGTAGTGTAATCCACCTCACGCAAACGTTCCGCCGTGAACTTGCTATTTTTGGAGATGATATCCGTCCCGATGAAATCCTTGACACCAGCAGAAGTCTTGTCGGCCAGGAGTATCAAGAGCTTTTCGATCAGCTTTTCCTTCAATTCAGCAGCTTCCGCTTCAAAGGCCTCGTCCAATTTGGGCAATTCGGCCTTGTCGGCCAATTTGGACTTGCGGCTCTTTTGCGCCTTGGAGAACAAGCGTTTCCCAATGACCACACCCGATAGCGACGGACTTGCCTTCAAGGAAGCATCCTTCACATCACCGGCCTTGTCGCCGAAGATGGCGCGGAGCAATTTTTCTTCAGGTGACGGGTCGGATTCTCCTTTCGGTGTGATTTTACCGATGATGATATCGCCCGGTTCCACACGCGCCCCGATGCGGATAATGCCGTTTTCATCCAAATTCTTCGTAGCATCTTCGCTGACGTTCGGTATATCGGACGTAAACTCTTCCACACCACGCTTTGTCTCACGAACTTCCAACAACTGCTCTACCACATGAACCGAAGTAAAGATGTCCTCCCTCACAAGACGTTCGTTGATAACGATGGCATCTTCGAAGTTATACCCTTTCCACGGCATGAACGCCACCTTCAAGTTCTTGCCGATGGCCAGTTCGCCGTCTTCCGTAGAGTAGCCTTCCGTCAGGATCTGCCCAGTCACGACCCGCTCGCCTTTATGCACAATCGGGCGCAAGTCAATGGTCGTGTTCTGGTTTGTCTTTTGGAATTTCGGCAATTTATATTCCTTGACCGCCGATTCGAAGCTGACAAATTCCTCCTCTTCGGTGCGGTCGTATTTTATCTTGATGACGTTGGCATCCACATATTCAATAACCCCATCGCCTTCTGCCGCAATCTGCGTGCGCGAGTCGCGGATCAATTGCCGTTCGATACCTGTGCCAACAATCGGCGATTCGCAGCGCAACAGGGGCACTGCTTGGCGCATCATGTTCGACCCCATCAACGCACGGTTGGCATCGTCATGTTCCAAGAAAGGAATCAAAGCCGCAGCGATTGAAGCAATTTGCGACGGAGATACGTCCATCAAATTCACTTCGCTGGGATCAACCACCGGGAAGTCGGCTTCCAGACGCGCTTTCACCTTAGGGCGGATGAACGTGCCATCATCATTTAACGGAGCATTCCCCTGCGCCACAATCAAGTTTTCTTCTTCTTCGGCGGTATAATATTTAATGCCGTTTTCCGAAAGATCGACAACCGCATTTTCCACCTTTCTATAAGGCGTGGCGATAAAGCCAAGCTCGTTGATTTTGGCATAGATGCACAACGATGAAATCAAACCGATGTTAGGACCTTCAGGAGTTTCAATCGGGCACAAGCGACCATAGTGCGTGTAATGCACGTCACGAACCTCGAAACCGGCACGTTCGCGCGACAGACCACCAGGCCCAAGAGCCGACATACGACGTTTGTGCGTGATCTCGGCCAACGGATTCTGCTGATCCATAAACTGCGACAAGGCATTCGTCCCGAAGAACGAATTGATGACCGAAGAGATACTCTTGGCATTGATCAAATCCGTCGGCGTGAACACTTCGTTGTCGCGCACATTCATGCGTTCGCGGATGGTGCGAGCCATACGTGCCAACCCAACCCCGAATTGATTATACAACTGTTCGCCAACCGTGCGCACACGGCGGTTGCTCAAATGGTCGATATCATCCACATCCGCCTTCATGTTGGTCAATTCGATCAGATACTTGATGATCTCGATAATGTCTTCTTTCGTCAGCACCCTGACATCACTGCTGGTAGTCAAGTTCAACTTCCGGTTGATGCGAAAACGCCCCACCTCACCCAAATCATAGCGTTTTTCCGAGAAGAACAAATTCGTGATGACTTCACGCGCAGTCGAATCATCAGCAGGCTCGGCATTACGTAACTGGCGATAAATATACAACACGGCTTCTTTTTCCGAATTGCTCGGGTCTTTTTGCAGCGTATTATATATGATGGCGTAATCACTTTGGTTGGTATCTTCGCGATGCAACAGAATGGTTTGCGTTCCCGATTCGATAATATCATCAATATGTTCGGGTTCCAACACGGTCTCGCGGTCGATAATAACCTCATTACGTTCTATGGAAACCACTTCCCCCGTATCTTCATCTACAAAGTCTTCCACCCACGTCTTCAACACACGGGCGGCCAACTTTCGTCCGACAGCCTTTTTCAAGCTGGACTTGTTGACCTTTATTTCTTCCGCCAGATTGAAAATTTCCAGAATATCCTTGTCGCTTTCAAAACCAATCGCCCTCAACAACGTCGTAACCGGCAATTTCTTTTTACGGTCGATGTACGCATACATCACGTTGTTGATGTCGGTTGCAAATTCAATCCACGAACCACGGAAAGGAATTATTCGGGCAGAATAAAGTTTTGTACCATTGGCATGAATGCTTTGTCCGAAAAACACCCCTGGCGACCGGTGAAGCTGCGATACAATGACACGTTCGGCACCATTGATTACAAAAGTCCCTTTCGGAGTCATATAAGGGATGGGTCCCAAATAGACATCTTGTATCACCGTGTCAAAATCCTCATGGTCAGGATCCGTGCAATATAATTTCAACTTGGCCTTTAGGGGCACGCTATAGGTTAATCCACGTTCTATGCATTCATCAAGGGAATAGCGAGGAGGGTCTATGTAATAATCGAGGAATTCAAGGACAAAGTTATTACGAGCATCGGAAATAGGAAAGTTTTCAGAAAAAACCTTGTATAATCCTTCCGATTTCCTGTTTTCTGGAGGTGTATCTAACTGGAAAAACTCATGAAAAGATTTTAACTGTACTTCCAAAAAATCAGGATATTCCATCTGATTCTTTATTGAAGCAAAACTAATTCTTTGTTTCGTTGTAGATGAAGACATTTTCAAAGAGATTATAATTTTTGCAGTGAACTTATTTGCTACGGTTGCCAATCTATTCTGCCTGTTTTTTACATTGGCAATGGGGTGCGACACTTTTGGTCAGTTAAATTGCTGTTTACCTACACAGAAAAGAAATGTTTTCAGAAAAGCAACTTTCTCCTCAAAAACTGTACCAAAAAACACAAACTCGCCCGTAAACCCCGGTTACTTTATAGCAGAAAAAGGTTTAGAATCCTCCCTACAGGAGGAATCTAAACCAAACACTTGAAAATCAAGCGATCCTTATTTAAGTTCAACTTCTGCGCCGCCTTCTTCCAACTTCTTCTTCAAGGCTTCGGCTTCGTCTTTTGCAAGAGCTTCCTTGATAACCGAAGGAGCTGCATCTACCATGTCCTTAGCTTCCTTCAGGCCAAGACCCGTAAGCTCTTTCACCAACTTAACGATAGCCAACTTATTGGCACCGGCAGCTTTCAATACAACATCGAAAGCGGTCTTTTCTTCGGCTGCAGGAGCAGCGGCGGCAGGACCAGCAGCAACAGCAACAGCTGCAGCAGCGGGTTCAATACCATATTCGTCCTTCAAAATTTGAGCTAACTCATTAACTTCCTTTACTGTCAAGTTAACCAATTGTTCTGCAAAAGCTTTCAAATCTGCCATTTTTAGTCGATTTTATTTTGTTTTGTTTTTATTCTAATGATTTATTCCCAACTTTATCTGTTTGATAAAATTGCGTTCTTTAATTACCTATCGGCCAATGTCTGCAAGACACCATGGATAGTATTACCTCCAGACTGGAGTGCGGACACAACATTCTTAACAGGCGATTGCAACAAGGCAATGATGTCGCCGATAAGCTCGTTCTTGCTCTTGATACTTACAAGTTCATCCAGGCAACCTTCCCCGATGTAAAACGCTTCTTCTACATACGCAGCCTTCAGAACCGGCTTCTTCAACGGATTGTCCTTGCTGAAGTTTTTAATCAACTTAGCAGGCGCATTACCTGTTTCCGAAAGCATGAGTGACGTGTCACCCTTCAGAACATCGAACAATTGAGCATAATCTATGCTCGAAGCCTCCATGGCTTTCCGCAGCAACGTGTTCTTTACTACAACCAACTTGATGTTTTCTTTGTAGCATTTTTTTCTCAAATCACTGGTTTGAGCTGCGTTCAAGCCACCTATATCAGCCAAGTACAGATGAGGATAAGCTGCTATTGTAGACTGAAGTTCCGATATTACGATGCTTTTATCTTCCTTTTTCATAAATTCTCCTTTTTATTCTTCAACAGACTTCGGGTCAATTTGTATACCCTTGCTCATAGTGCTCGAAAGATAAATGCTCTTCACATAAGTACCTTTAGCCGTAGCCGGTTTCAACTTAATCAAAGTAGAAACAAATTCCTTGGCATTTTCCACAATCTTATCCTCAGTAAAAGATACTTTACCGATGGACGTATGCACGATACCATACTTATCTACCTTGAAGTCTATCTTACCTTGCTTTACTTCCTTCACAGCTTTAGCGATGTCTTGGGTCACCGTACCGCTTTTGGGGTTTGGCATCAAGCCACGAGGTCCTAAGATACGACCCAACGCACCCAATTTGCCCATGATAGCCGGCATGGTGATAATGACATCCACATCGGTCCAACCACCTTTGATTTTCTCAATGTATTCGTCAAGACCCACATAGTCGGCACCAGCTTCCTTGGCTGCTGTTTCCTGATCCGGGGTACATAATGCAAGAACTCTCACTTGCTTCCCTGTTCCGTTGGGCAATGACACCACCCCACGCACCATCTGGTTCGCTTTACGCGGGTCAACTCCCAAACGTACATCAATATCCACCGAAGCATCAAACTTAGTATGGGTGATCTCCTTTACTAACTTAGCAGCTTCTTTCAAAGTGTAGGTCTTACCGGCTTCAATCTTTTCTGAAGCCAATTTTTGATTTTTTGTCAATTTACCCATCTCTAATGAAGTGTTAATTAGTTGTTATTCGGGAAATCCCCTTTGATGGTGATGCCCATGCTTCTTGCTGTACCGGCAACCATTTTCATGGCAGCCTCTACTTCGAAACAGTTCAAGTCGGTCATTTTGTCTTCAGCGATTTGCTTCACCTGCTCCCAAGTAAGTTCAGCAACTTTCTTGCGATTAGGTTCCGCCGACCCACCCTTTATTTTGGCGGTTTCCAGCAACTGGATCGCAACCGGGGGAGTCTTTACTATAAAATCAAACGACTTGTCCGTGTAGTAAGTGATAACAACAGGCAACACCTTGCCTGCCTTATCCTGGGTTCTGGCATTGAATTGTTTGCAAAACTCCATAATATTGATCCCTTTGGCACCTAAAGCAGGCCCTACCGGGGGAGATGGGTTTGCCGCACCTCCTTTGATCTGCAATTTAATAAGTCCAGCAATTTCTTTAGCCATAATTGTAAAATTTGATTTTTAACAGGAGTTATTCAACTTGTAACAAAGAATTGACTCACTCCTTCTCGACCTGAGTAAACGATAATTCGAGCGGGGTCTTCCGTCCGAATATCATAACCATAACTTTGAGTTTCTTTTTCTCCTCGTTCACTTCTTCGATAACACCACTGAACCCAGAAAATGGGCCAAAAATGACCTTGACCGTTTCCCCTGCAAAATAAGGGGTGAGAATTTCCTCGCCCGACTCTTGCATCTCATCCATGGTGCCGAGAATACGACTCATTTCCGAGGCTCGAATCGGCGTAGGTACATCGTCCTTTTCGCCCAAAAAGCCAAGCACGTTAGGGGTGTTCCGAAGCGCATGGCGAACTTCGCCAACCAAGTTGGCTTCCACCAAGACATATCCAGGCATACAGCTACGTTCCTTCGTAACTTTCTTGCCGTTGCGAATCTGGTAAACTTTCTCTGTCGGAATCAATACTTGTGACACAAATTGACCCAAATGACCATTCTTCATTTCGGCCTCAATGTATTCTTTCACCTTACTTTCTTTTCCACTAACGGCACGCATGGCGTACCATTTGAAATTGTTTTCAGACACTTTCTTGATCCTCCTAAATTACTTAAACAATCAGAACAGTTTTCCCAGCGCGCCGTAGATAATTGTCATGATTTCTTCGAACGCCAAGTCCATAAGCCAAACGATGAGCGATAGTATGACGGAAGCAATCAATACTACTGCCGCACTGTTCGCAAGTTCCGACTTCGTGGGCCAGGATACCTTATGAACCAGTTCGTTGTAAGACTCTCTGATATAGTTAATGGGTTTCATATACGTGCCAATAATTTAGCACGGGAGGAGAGACTCGAACTCCCGACACCTGGTTTTGGAGACCAGTGCTCTACCAACTGAGCTACACCCGTGTAAAACAAGTTGCAGGAACAAGGCCTGCAACTTGTGCAAATAAAATATGTCTGATTAGTCCAAAATGGCCGTGATCTGACCCGAACCAACCGTGCGTCCACCTTCGCGGATAGCGAAACGCAAACCTTCACTGCAAGCTACCGGGTAAATCAACTTCACCGTGATTTCCAAGTTGTCGCCCGGCATTACCATTTCAGTTCCTTCCGGCAAGGTGATTTCACCGGTTACGTCCATCGTGCGGATGTAGAACTGAGGACGATACTTGTTATGGAACGGGGTGTGACGTCCACCTTCTTCTTTCTTCAAGATATAAACGGCAGCCTTGAATTCAGAGTGAGGAGTTACCTGACCCGGGTGGGCGATAACCATACCGCGCTTAACTTCATTTTTGTCAATACCGCGGAGCAACAGACCTACGTTGTCACCAGCTTCACCTTCGTCCAGCAACTTACGGAACATTTCGACACCGGTCACAACCGACTTTTTGCCTTCAGCACCCAAGCCGATAATCTGAACTTCGTCACCCACTTTGATGACACCCGTTTCGATACGACCCGTAGCAACCGTACCACGACCTGTGATCGAGAATACGTCTTCAACAGGCATCAAGAAAGGTTTGTCAACGGCGCGCGGAGGCAATTGAATCCACGTATCGACAGCATCCATCAGTTCCATGATCTTGTCTTCCCATTCAGGCACACCATTCAAGGCACCAAGGGCAGAACCGCGGATGATCGGCGTATTGTCGCCATCGAAGTCGTAGAACGAAAGCAGTTCGCGCATTTCCATTTCCACCAAGTCCAGCATTTCGGGGTCATCCACCATGTCGCACTTGTTCATGAAAACGACCAAGCGGGGAACGTTCACCTGACGAGCCAACAGAATGTGTTCGCGAGTCTGGGGCATCGGACCGTCGGTAGCAGCCACTACGATGATGGCACCGTCCATCTGAGCAGCACCGGTAACCATGTTCTTTACGTAGTCAGCGTGCCCCGGGCAGTCTACGTGAGCGTAGTGGCGCGTTGCCGTCTGATATTCTACGTGAGCCGTGTTAATGGTGATACCGCGTTCCTTTTCTTCCGGAGCGTTGTCGATGGAGTCGAACGAGCGGACTTCCGAAAGACCTCTTTTTGCCAATACGGTCGTAATGGCGGCAGTCAAAGTCGTTTTACCGTGGTCAACGTGACCAATCGTACCAATGTTCACGTGCGGTTTTGACCTGTCGAATTTTTCTTTTGCCATAACTCAAAGATTATTTTAATAAAGTTAGTAATTTAATATGTATATAAAAGCTTTCTACCAACTATTGAGCTGTTGACGGGATTTGAACCCGTGACCTCTTCCTTACCAAGGAAGTGCTCTACCCCTGAGCTACAACAGCAATTGAGCGGAAGACGGGACTCAAACCCGCGACCCTCAGCTTGGAAGGCTAATGCTCTATCAACTGAGCTACTTCCGCGATTCCCACGGCTGCGAGGGAACGCTTTCCCTGCTACACCTGCCGATGGATGCGTGGGCAGTGATGGATTCGAACCACCGAAGGTAAAAACCAGCAGATTTACAGTCTGCCCCATTTGGCCACTCTGGTA
>CALUML010000200.1 GCA_944321745.1 uncultured Bacteroidales bacterium | reverse complement strand
GTTGGGACGGTCGTACCGTAAAGTTGGGACAACCGTACCGTAAGGTTGGGACGGTCGACATGTGATAGCGGCATCGTCATCTTTTCCCTTTCCCGCTGAACAATTCCCGAGCCGGGGTTGTTATGGAGACATGAAGCACCAATCCCCAAAACCTGAACAGTTATGAAACATTTCCCTCCCTCCGAATTGATCGTGAACGATGACGGCAGCATCTTCCACCTGCATGTGAAGCCCGAACAACTGGCCGACAACGTGCTACTCGTAGGCGACCCCGGACGGGTGGAACTGGTGGCCTCGATGCTCGACACACAAGAATGCACCGTGGCCAACCGCGAGTTCCGTACCGTGACGGGCACTTACGGCGGCAAACGCATCACGGTGGTCTCCACGGGCATCGGCACGGACAACATCGACATCGTGGTGAATGAACTGGACGCGCTGGCCAACATCGACCTCACTACCCGCACCGAACGCCCCCGGCTGAGGCGGCTCAACATCGTGCGCATCGGCACATGCGGCGCGTTGCAGGCAGACATCCCGCTGGGCAGCTTCCTCATCTCGGAAAAGTCAGTGGGCTTCGACGGCGTGCTCAACTTCTACGCCGGACGCGACCGCGTGTGCGACCTGGAGTTTGAAGAAGCTTTCAAACAGCACATGGCGTGGAATCCGCGCCTGGCTTCGCCCTACGTGGTGGACAACGACCGCCTGCTTATCGGGCGCATCGGGCGCGACGACATGCTGCGCGGCGTTACCATCTCGGCCAACGGCTTCTACGGCCCGCAGGGGCGCGTGCTGCGCATCGGCCTGGCCGACCCCGACATCAACGCCAAGATAGAGTCGTTCCGCCACGGCGGCCGCCGCATCACGAATTACGAGATGGAAGGCTCGGCCATCGCAGGCCTCTCCGCCCTCATGGGTCACCACGCCATGACGGTGTGCTGCGTCATTGCCAACCGCCGCGTGGAAGCCGCCAACACCGACTACAAGCCCCGCGTGGCCGAGCTTGTCCGCACCGTGCTGGAAAGGATTTGATTAAGACAAGAGTTCAGTTGTTTGTCCTTTCTTTCAGATTTGCTATATTTGTTCCCTCAGTCAGAAAAACAAGGACATCATGAACAAGGAAACAACCATAGCGGCCATATCCACCGCTCCGGGCGTGGGAGGGATAGCCGTGGCACGCGTTTCGGGACCGGAGGCCATCCATCACGTAAATAAGATATTCCGTCCGCGCCGGAAAGGTACTTCGCTGCTCACGCAACCGGGCGGCACGGTGCTGTTCGGTACGCTGGCGCAACCCGGCGGCGAGGTGCTCGACGAGGTGGTGGTGACGGTCTTCCGCGCCCCGCACTCCTATACCGGCGAAGATACGGTGGAAATCTCCTGCCACGGTTCCCTGTTCATCCAGCAACAGGTGTTGAAGTTGTTGTTGGAGCAAGGATGCGCGCTGGCCGCCCCGGGCGAATTCTCGCAACGGGCTTTCCTCAACGGCAAGATGGACCTGTCGCAGGCCGAGGCGGTGGCCGACCTCATCGCCTCCACATCGGCGGCAGCGCATCGTATGGCGTTGAACCAGATGCGCGGCAACTTCTCCGGCGAATTGGCCGCTTTACGTGGGAAACTGCTGGAATTTGTGGCGTTGATAGAGTTGGAACTTGATTTCAATGAAGAAGATGTGCAGTTTGCCGACCGTGCAGAATTGAAACGGCTGGCCGCGGAGATTGAGGACAAAATAGCCCGCCTGGCCGGTTCATTCAGTTTGGGCAATGTGCTGAAAAACGGCATCCCCGTGGCCTTGGTCGGGGAAACGAACGTGGGGAAATCAACCCTGCTCAACGTATTGCTCAACGAGGAACGCGCCATCGTGTCCGATGTGCACGGCACCACCCGCGACGTGATAGAAGACTGCGTGAACATCGAAGGCGTGATTTTCCGCTTCATCGACACGGCCGGCATCCGCAACACAGACGACAAAGTAGAGAACCTTGGCATCGAACGCACCTATCAGAAAATAGAGCAGGCCAGCATCATCCTGTGGGTCATTGATTGCACACAGATATCCGAACACATCGAATGGCTCACGGAACGCATCGCCCAACGAGCCGAAGGTAAAAAAATCATCTTGGTATTCAACAAAGTGGACAAGGTTGACCAAGACGAACGTGCCGTGGTGGACGAATTGTTCACCTCGTTTGATGCTGAGCGTATCTATATCTCGGCCAAAAAGCGCATCAACACCGACGCATTGCAACGGTCGCTGCTCAAGGCCGCACAGCTCCCCGAACTGCAACCGGGCGACGTGGTGGTGAGCAACATGCGCCATTACGAAGCCTTGACAGCGGCTCTTGCCGCCATCCGCCGCGTGGACGATGGCCTCAACCGTGGCATCTCACACGACTTCCTGTCTCAAGACATCCGCGAATGCATGCATTACATCGGTTTAATCACAGGAGAAATAACAACCGACGAGGTGCTTGGAACGATTTTCGGGAGGTTTTGCATAGGAAAGTAAGGCGGATTTTGGCTGCAAATGACATCGCACTCCAATAGCATACGAATAGCCTATAAATGCACTACTAT
>CALUML010000199.1 GCA_944321745.1 uncultured Bacteroidales bacterium | reverse complement strand
GTCATTCTTGCCCTCCCACATTGCGGGTGGCGGCAGGCAAGGACATCGTGTGCCCGGAGTGCGGGACGCATTTTTTCGCCCCCTCGGCCGAGGAACTGTCGTTCAACAGCACCGGGGCATGCAAGCGGTGCGGCGGCATCGGCACGGTGATGACGGTGGACGAAGCGACCCTCGTCCCCGATCCCTCCCTCACCATCGACCAGGGCGCGGTAGCCCCGTGGAACTCGCTGATGTGGTCGCTCATGACAGACGTGTGCCGCGCCATGGGGGTGCGTACCGATGTGCCGTTCCGCGACTTGACGCCCGAGGAAAAGGACATCGTGTACCACGGCCCGGCGGTGAAGAAGCATATCTTTTACAAAAGCAAGACGAGCGAGCAGGCAGGCGAACTGGACTTTACGTATTACAACGCGGTGTACACGGTGGAGAACGCCCTGGCCAAGGTGAAGGACGACAAGGGCATGAAGCGCGTGGAGAAGTTCCTGAAGCAGGACGTGTGCCCCGACTGCCACGGCACGCGGCTGAGCGAGGCTGCCCTTGCCCCGCGCATCCGGGACATCAGCCTGGCCGAGGCCTGTACGCTGACACTGCGCCAGCTCGATGAATGGGTGCGGAGCATCCCGGCGTGGCTGCCCGAAGAGATGCGCCCCATGTGTGCCAGCATCAGCCAGTCCTATTTCGACACCTCGCGCCGCCTGCTCGAACTGGGGTTGTCCTACCTCAGCCTCGACCGGGCGGGCGTAACCCTTTCCACCGGCGAGCGGCAGCGCATGCAGCTGGCACGCTGCGTGCGCAACCGCACCACGGGGGTCATCTACGTGCTCGACGAGCCGAGCATCGGCCTGCACCCGGCCAACATCGTGGGGCTGGTGGGGGTGATGAAGGACTTGACCCGTGACGGCAATTCGGTGTTGCTCGTGGACCACGACACGCAGATACTGCGCCAGGCCGACTGGCTCATCGAGATGGGGCCGCAGGCGGGGGCGAAAGGCGGTGAGGTCATCGCCCAAGGCACGATAAAGCAGGTAGAACAGAATCCGCATTCGCAGATAGCCCCCTTCCTCACGGCCGACAGCCCGATACAGGTGCGGCAACGGGCATCGGCGGACGAGGTGTGGCGCAAAGGGGAAATCCGCATGACGACCGGTCCCATCCACACGGTGCACCCGCTGGAGGTACGCATCCCCCAAGGACGCATGGTGGCGGTAACGGGCGTGTCCGGCTCGGGCAAGACCACGGCCGTGCTCGAAAGCCTGGTGCCCGCCCTCCAGGCATCCATCCAGGGCGTGCCGCTGCCTCCGCACGTGACGGGCCTCTCCGCCCCCGGCATCCGCCACGTGAAACTTATCGACTCCACGCCCATCGGGGCAAACGTGCGCTCCACGGTGGCCACCTATGCCAACGTGCACGACGACCTGCGCAAGCTCTTTGCCCGAACTGCCGCCGCCCGTGCCGCCGGGGTGAAGGCGGGTGATTTCTCCTACAACACCGGTTCGCTGCGTTGCCCCGTGTGCGACGGCACGGGCACGGTGAGCCTCGACGTGCAATTCCTGCCCGACGTGGATATCCCTTGTCCCGAATGCCGGGGTGCGCGCTATGTCCGGCGGTGCGACGACTTCCGCATCGAGACGGCAGGTGGTCGTTATTCCCTGCCCGACCTGATGCGGATGGATGTGGCCGGGGCGGAGCAGGCCCTGGCGCACCATGCCACGTTGCGGTCGCGCCTGGCATCGCTGCACCGCATCGGGCTGGGCTACATCACGCTGGGCGAGGCCACCACAAGCCTCTCCGGCGGCGAGGCGCAGCGGCTGAAACTGGCGGCGGAAATGGGCATGAGGCAGGACGACAGCCTCTTCGTGTTCGACGAGCCGACCATCGGCCTGCACCCGCTGGACACGCAGACGCTCATCGGCGTATTCCAGCAGCTGCTCGACCTAGGCGCGACCCTCGTGGTCATCGAACACGACCTCGACATCATCGCCAACAGCGACTACGTGATAGACCTCGGCCCAGGCGGCGGCGAGGAAGGCGGCACCATCGTCGCCCAAGGCACGCCCGGCCAAGTGGCCGCCAACCCCGCCAGCGTGACAGGGCGGTACCTGTCTGGGGCAGGCATGATCGACAAAAGCAGGGTGCGGGGGTGGACAACCTGCTGACCGCCGAATACTACAACCACCTCAACACCGCCCACGGCATCGTGCGTGCCGAGCCTGGACATAACTTTTGTGAGAAAGTGCAAGTAGGATGATGAGCAAAGTGAAAATATTTCGCGGAAGCATTGCGGATATTTGAAAACATTTACTACCTTTGGGCGTTGCTAATTTCATAAACACGCAAGCCTATGAAAATAACCCTAAAAACACTCCAGCCTATGACCCCACCACACACGTAACCGCCCGCCACGAGGCACGATGCCCGGCGGGCAAGAGACCGCGAGAAACTTTAATTAATCAATAACAAACCCGTTGGCGGAATTAATTTAGTGCGTATTTAATTCTGCCAATAGGCTTGTTATTAATATAGTTGACGTATT
>CALUML010000198.1 GCA_944321745.1 uncultured Bacteroidales bacterium | reverse complement strand
ATGATTGTATAAAACCACGGAACAAACCCGCCGTCATTTCGACCGTAGGGAGAAATCCACTTCTACAACGTCCCCAAAAGCCACCATGAGATTTCTCGCTGCGCTCGAAATGACGAGGACGGCATGAAAACGGTACTTTTTACGCCTCCTCCCTAAGGAGAGAGGCCTGGAGTGAGAGAATAGGCAAATTGCGGATATTCATTAATAATATTACCTTTGCCGCGTCATTGCATTGTTAACAATATTTACATTTCACATGCGTGTATTCCTATTGACGTTCTGCCTGTGCTTGGCGGGCATGGTCGGGCTGCGGGCGGAGCAGCACACCGTGAGCGGGTACGTGAGCGACCGGGCCACGGGCGAGTCGCTCATCAGCGCGTCGGTGTTCGACCTGGCATCGGGCAAGGGGATGGTGACCAACCCGTATGGCTTCTATTCGCTCACGTTGCCCGGGGGCACGGTGCGGCTGCGCTATTCCTACGTGGGTTATGCGCCGCAGGTGGTGGAGTTGCGGCTCGACCGCGACACGGTGCTCAACGTGCGCCTGGACGAGGACAACCTGTTGCAGGAGGTCACCGTGACGGGCCACAACGCCGACCTGGGCTTGCAGGGGGCGCAGATGAGCGCGGTGGAGGTGCCGGTGGCGCAGCTGAAGGCGGTGCCCGCCCTGCTGGGCGAGACGGACGTGGTGAAGGCCCTGCAGCTGATGCCGGGCGTGCAGGAAGGCACGGAAGGCTCGGCGGGCTTCTACGTGCGGGGCGGCGGGCCCGATGAGAACCTTTTCCTGCTCGACGGCGTGCCGGTGTACAACATCAACCACCTGGGGGGCTTCTTCTCGGTGTTCAACGGCGACGCGGTGAAGAACGTGACGCTGTACAAGGGCGGCTTCCCGGCGCGGTTCGGCGGGCGGCTGTCGTCCGTGCTCGACGTGCGCATGAAGGACGGCAACAACCAGCGGCTGGCGGGCAGCGTGTCCGTGGGACTCATCTCGGCCAAGCTCAACCTGGAGGGGCCGCTGTTCTCGCCCAACACCACGTTCAACATCTCGGCGCGGCGCACCTACTTCGACGTGCTGGCGCAGCCCGTGCTGTGGGTGATGAAGAAGCAGGAGGACTACGACCGCCTCTCGGCAGGCTATTATTTCTACGACCTCAACGCCAAGGTGAGCCACCGCTTCTCGGACCGCGACCGCCTGTATCTGAGCTTCTACATGGGCGACGACGCGGTGTACACCCGCATGAAGGACGAGTGGGGCTCGTCCACGGACGAGATGCGCGTGGATTGGGGATGGGGCAACCTGGTGGGGGCGTTGCGCTGGAACCACGTGTTCGGCAACAAGCTCTTCATGAACGCCACGGCTACTTACACGCAATACCGCTTCAACATGGACAACCGCTACCGGGAGGAGTCGCCCGGGAGCGGCTACCTCTACGAGGCCTCGGCGGGCTACCGCTCGGGCATACACGACTGGACGGCCAAGGCGGACTTCGACTACGCCCTGGCCTCGTCGCATAACCTGAAGTTCGGCGCGGGCTACACGGCGCACCTCTTCCGCCCCGGCGTGTCGGTGGCGCGAATGGAGGAAAATGCGGGCGAAGGCATGCCCGCCGACCGCCTGGAGACGGAGATGGGCGATGAGAACGTGTTCGCCCACGAGGTGTTTGCCTATGCGGAGGATAACTTCTCCATCGGCCGCCTGCTCAAGGCCAACGCCGGGCTGCACTATTCGGCCTTCGTGGTGCAGGGCAAGTTGTACCACAGCCTGCAACCCCGCCTCAGCGCCCGCCTGCTCATCACGGACGACCTGTCGTTCAAAGCCGGGTATGCCTACATGAACCAGTATGTGCACATGCTGTCGAACAACGGCATCAACCTGCCCACCGACCTGTGGGTGCCCGTGACGCGCCGCATCGAGCCGATGAAGGCGCACCAGGTGTCGGCAGGCTTCTTCTACAACCTGCTCGACCTGCTCGACCTGTCGGTGGAGGCGTATTACAAGCCGATGGACAACCTGATAGAATACAAGGACGGGGCTTCGTTCCTCGCCACCGGCACGGGCTGGGAAGACAAGGTGAGCGTGGGGCGCGGATGGGCCTACGGCGTGGAGCTGCTTGTGCAAAAGTCGGTGGGCAACACCACGGGCTGGGTGGGCTACACGTGGTCGAAGTCCGACCGCCTCTTCGACCGCCCGGGGCAGGAGCTGAACTTCGGGCGCGTGTTCCCCGCCAAGTATGACCGCCGGCACGATGTGAGCGTGGTGGTGTCGCACAAATTCAGCGAGCGGTTCGACATCTCCGGCACGTGGGTGTTCAGCACCGGCAACGCCGCCACCCTCAACATGCAGACCTACGACCCGTTGCCCGGCTTCGTGGACGATAACGGCGAAATAGGCTACGAAAGCGACGTGCCTTACATCGCGCAGCGCAACAACTTCCGCTACCCGGCCTACCACCGCCTGGACCTGGGGGTGAACTTCCACAAGAAGAAGAAACGCGGTACCCGCACCTGGAACATCAGCGTGTACAACGCCTACAACAGCATGAACCCTTTCCTCATTTACCCGGACACCGACCCGCAGGGCCGCCCGGTGCTGACGAAACTCACGCTGTTCCCCATCATCCCC
>CALUML010000197.1 GCA_944321745.1 uncultured Bacteroidales bacterium | reverse complement strand
ATGTATTCACTGGAGCCGAACTGGTCGCCCGCCTTGGCCGAAAGGTCGGTGGCGCGCTGCAGCACAGCGTTGGCCTCGCGGCTGAGGTAGGGCTCGCCGCCGGACACGTGCGGGAAGCCCGCTATCAGGCTGTCCGCCGTGCTCTCCAACGCCTGGCGGTTGGCTCCCAGCTTGCCGAAGAGGAACTGCGCCACGTCCTCGCCCTCCTTGAGCAGGGCTTTGAAGAGGTGCGGCGTCTCGATGGCCTGCTGCCCCTTGGCCTGCACCAGGTTGACCGCCGACTGCACGGCTTCCTGCGACTTGATGGTGAAATTGTTGAAGTTCATAACACAAATATCGTTTAGTGGTTAGTGATTAACGATTAACGATTAACGATTAACCTGCGTTCCCGCGCCCCTCCCGCAGGAGGGGGGATGCGGGTGCGCCGGCTTGTCGCCGCTTGTTACCTGCAAAGTCCTTTCCAAACCCGAAATTATGCCATAATGTCTTGTTTTCTCATCTCCCTTTATGACAAACCAAGACAATATGGCACACCCCGGCACCTTTTCCCGCACGCGCCTGCCGATTGTTCCGCATCCCCCGCCCCCGCACTTGCCTGTCCAAACTTCCGCGGATACGTATGCAAACTTCCGAAGATGCGGGGATATACTTCCCTTCGTGCCAATGCAAACTCTATTCAGAACTTTTGAATATATGTTCAAAACTTCTGAATATATGTTCAGAACTTTTGAATAGAGTTTTTGCTGGCACAACAGGAAGTTTGGATACGTATCTCCGGAAGTTTGGATGGGCAAGCGAGGAAGTATGCACAGGCAAGCGGGCGGCACCCACCCGCGCCCCCCCCACCCGTTAAACCCAAATCGGTCATTAGGGTTAAACTTTCCTAAAACCTCCGCCCGCAAGCCGCGGCACACCCGGTCGAGCAGGGGGATTTCGTACTTTTGCCGGGTCGAAACGTATTTGACAGTCAAAACCAAATAAACATGAAGCTACGATATTGGATGATATGGGGGATTACCATGGCTGTACTGGCTGCTTGCGAACAGCCCGAAGCGACAAGCTCCACCCCACAACTCAATATATCGGCCACAAACCTGACCACGAATGCGCCACTGGCTTTTCACGACAACTGCCTGGACAGCGTTTCGAAAGGAGAAAACATCGTGTTCCAAATAGAAATACGCAGTCCCTACAACCCCTTGCTGGACTTCCAAATACAATACGACACCACCCTCAGCCAAGTCGCATTAGAGGATGAATACGAACTGAACTCTGCCATCGCATCGCAAGGGGAGGGCATCATACGCTTTGCGGATGACATCTACCATGCAACCGTTTCCTTCCAATACCTCATAAAAGAAGCAGGCGTTAGCCCGCAACTGACCTTCATCATACGAACCCAAAACGAAGATGGCGGTGTATCGTCTTTGACCAAATCCATCACGACCCCGGCTATACCCGAACCGGAGCCGCCCACCGAACTGGACTTGTGGATTGACAGCACATTCTGCTACCCCTATAATATTAAGGTAACATATAAGCAACAAGCAGGAACGGAAGAATACGATGAAGAAACCCTCCCACCCCACGAGGATTTGGTACAGCCGTTCTTGAAAGCCGTATTGAAAATATGGGGCAAGCCCTATATGGAAACATCGGGAAAAGGGAATGAATTTCTACAGGAATACGCATTCCGCGAACTGAAGTTAGTGGGGAATGGTGGCCGGTATAACAGTTTAGTTTCGCTCGGAATTGCAGAAGGCGGCTACAAGATGACGCTATACACAGTAAACGACTTCAACTTTGAAGCTGGTGCATCGCAAAACGACTTGCAGGTGCTATTCCAATCCATGCACCATGAATTCGGACACGTCCTGAGGCAACGTAAAAATATCGATGCCCCATTTGGCTTTGACGACTATGTTGCCAACTGGGCTTCTTACACAGATGCACAAGCACTTGAAAAAGGCTTTCTATCTGCATACTCAATGGCCAGCAGCTTAGAGGACTTTTCTGAAATCTTATCCCATTACATCTGCCGCACACCAGCAGAATGGGAAGAACTCCTTGCCCCGCTAAATGTGCCGGAAGGGCATGAAAAGCATGACCAATACGAAGAAAGCAAACGGAAAATCAACGAAAAGCAGCAAGTGGTATCGCTGTACATGCAAAATGCTTGGAACATCAACATAGACGACCTCCGTGCAGCCGTAACCCAAGGCATAGATGAAGCTGCTAATGGGAATTTAGATTAACCACCATAACTCGTAACCCGTAACTAAAAAGATATGAAACTGAAACCTCTTTTCCTGGCCGCAGCGGCCGCACTCGCGTTATCGTCCTGCAACATGGAGGGCACGTCCGAAGCCACGCCCCGCATCGGGGTGGCCGCCATCAACCTGGCCACGCAGGACACGCTCGGCTTCACCGGCAACCGCCTCGACACGGTGTGCGTGGGCGACACCATCCAGTTCCAAAGCATCGTGAACGGCATGTACAACGGCCTGCTGGAGTACCACATCGTGTCGTCGGACACGGCGCACGTGGAATTCCTGTGGGGCAGCGAGAACAAGCTGGACTCCATCTTCAACTCGCACGAAGGCGGCTCCTTCTACATGGACGGACAGTACAGCCAGCTGTTCTTCCCGTTCAAATACATCGTCAAGGATTCCATCAACGACCTGTCGATTACGTTCTCC
>CALUML010000196.1 GCA_944321745.1 uncultured Bacteroidales bacterium | reverse complement strand
TATTCCACACTTTGATGTTGAAACTTTATGCAAATGTATAACGATTAAATAATATACAATGACCGATTTGGGTTAAACTTATACTGATAAGCCGCTTTGAGAGTAAAAAGCCACTCCGCGCTGTAACGGACATAAGCGTCCAAGTCATTATACTCATGCCACGTACAAAAGGCCAAGCAGAATGGATGGCTGGTGGTGCCTCCCATTTGGATACACCCTCAGAAGGAGGATTTGGACAGCTACATTTCTCCCGCGATGAGGGGACAAACATGCCTTGTCCCTGCAACATATCCCCCACAAAACTGGCAAAAAACAGCAAACCATATGGTTATGCGAAAAACAGGAGCAAGAAGTGAAGAATATTTTGTGTCCATTTGCGTCATTTGCGTTCCCTCAAGCCACGTTATCCATATCCAATCTGAATCCTCCAACCTACTGGAATCCCCCCGTCCCTTGAACAACTCCGCCCGTTATTTGTTTATTCAGCAAAAGACACGTCATAAGCGCAAAAAGCCACGTCATGGATATACAGAACAAACGAATCGTCATTACGGGTGCCACTTCGGGCATTGGGCAGCAGCTTATGCTCTTATTGTCAAGGTACGAAGGCACCAAAATCATCGCGGTGGGCAGGCAGATGCGCCACATTCCCATTGCCATGAATATCATCCCGTTTAAAGCCGAACTATCTGAAGAAAAGGACATTGACGCTTTATTCGACTTTGCGGAAAAGGAAATGGGCGGCATTGATATCTTCATCTCCAACGCGGGCACATTTTACTTCAACACGCACGAGAAAGCGCAATGGAACGACTTTGAAAACATTTTCAAAACCAACGTATTCGCATCCATTTACGCCACCAAGAAAATGCTCGAACTGCACAAAAAGTCCGCCAACGAATTCCTGGTGGCCATCACCGTGTCCGGCCTGGCCAAACTGCCGCTGCCCGGCAACCCGGTGTACATGGGCACCAAATCGGCGTTGGACGGTTTCATTCAAGGGGTGCGCTTCGAATTCCCCCCCCAAGGACGCTTGCTGGGCATCTACCCGATAGGGGTAAAACGCAGTCATCCCGTGGGGGAAGGGGCAAAAAACGGGAAACGCACGACTTTCCTGCATTACCTGCTGCAAACGCCGCCCCGGGAAGTGGCACGCACCATCATACGCGGCATCGAGCGCAACAAGAAAAACATCTACCCCACCCCGCTGGCACATGCCGCCGTGTACCTGCTCAATACTTTCCCATTCATTTCCAACTGGTATTCACGGGCGACCACCAAGCAGCTGAGCACAACGGCAGGATGAAATGCCAGCCGCCCCCACTCCTTGCCTCTTGCCCATTTATCATTACCTTTGCAGGTGAAAAAGAAATAGCTGCTTATGGACTTCAATTATGATGTAATCGTCGTGGGGGCCGGGCACGCGGGCAACGAGGCGGCTTGCGCCGCAGCCAACCTGGGCTCGAAAACCCTGCTCGTCACGATGGACATGAACAAAATAGGACAGATGAGCTGCAACCCCGCCGTGGGAGGCATTGCCAAGGGGCAGATTGTGCGAGAAATCGATGCTTTGGGCGGCCAGATGGGCATCGTGACCGACCGCAGCGCCATCCAGTTCCGCATGTTGAACCGCTCAAAAGGACCGGCCATGTGGAGCCCGCGCTCGCAAAGCGACCGGCAACAGTTCATCCAACAATGGATCAAGACCCTCACGCACACCGACAACCTGCACCTGTGGCAGGACACGGTGACGGAATTGACCGTTGAAAACGGCGAAGTGACGGGCGTGAACACCGTGCTGGGCATCCACTTCCGCGCCAAAGCCGTCATCTTGACCAACGGCACATTCCTCAACGGGCTGATGCATGTGGGGCGGGCGCAAATCCGGGGTGGACGCACTGCCGAACCGGCTTCATTCGGCCTGAGCGAGCAACTGATGGATATGGGTTTTGTCGTGGATCGTATGAAGACAGGCACCCCCATGCGCATCGACGGTCGCAGCATCGACTTCAGCAAGATGACGGAACAGCTCGGTGAAAACGACTTTCACAAATTTTCCTACCTGGAAACCGTGCACCGTGAACTGAAGCAGATGAGCTGTTGGATTACCTACACCAACGAACGGACGCACGAGGAACTGCGAAAAGGCTTGCCCGAATCCCCCCTTTACAACGGGCAAATCAAAAGCATCGGCCCGCGCTATTGTCCCAGCATCGAGACCAAAATCGTCACCTTTGCCGACAAAACCAGCCACCAGCTATTCCTCGAACCAGAAGGGGTGGACTCTCAGGAATATTACGTGAACGGCTTTTCCTCCTCCCTACCCTACCAAGTGCAGATTAACGCCATCCAGACCGTGCCGGGACTGGAGCACGTGCAATTGTTCCGCCCGGGCTACGCCATCGAGTACGACTTCTTTCCGCCCACGCAGCTGTACCACACGTTGGAGACGAAGCTCGTCAAAAACCTGTTCTTTGCCGGACAAATCAACGGCACCACCGGGTATGAGGAAGCCGGAGGGCAAGGGCTGGTGGCCGGGGTCAACGCCCACATCAAGTGCCACGGCGGGCAGCCTTTCGTGCTTGGCCGCGACGAGGCTTACATCGGCGTGCTCATCGACGACCTGGTCACAAAAGGCGTGGACGAACCTTACCGCATGTTCACCTCGCGTGCCGAATACCGCATCCTGCTGCGGCAAGACGATGCCGACACCCGCCTCACCGAAAAGTCGTACCGCCTCGGACTGGCCA
>CALUML010000195.1 GCA_944321745.1 uncultured Bacteroidales bacterium | reverse complement strand
CATGTTCGACGAAATCGTCGTCGGCATCGGGCGCAACCAGTCGAAGAAGACGCTGTTCTCCGTGGAGAAGCGCATCGACCTGGTGCGCCAGGCATTCGCCGCCGAGCCGCGCGTGAAGGTGATGGAGTACGACTCGCTCACGGTAGACTTCGCACGCGCGGTCGACGCGCGGTTCATCCTGCGGGGGCTGCGCACGGTGAGCGACTTCGAATACGAACGCACCATCGCCGACACGAACCAGCTCATCGCCGGCATCGAGACGGTGATCCTCTTCACCGAGTCGGCCTACTCGCACGTGTCGTCCACCGTGGCCCGCGACCTCATTTCCTACGGCAAGGACATCACCGAGTTCCTGCCGCCGGGAGTGAGGATTTAGCAATCAGTAATTAACGGTTAGTGATTAACATCCGTCCGCTATCAGTTAATCCGTTAATCAATCATTCCGTTATTCCATCATTCAGTCAATATGAAACGATACCTCTTAATACTCTCCGCCCTGCTCGGCGCGCTGGCCTTGCGGGCGGACGACGGCACGGACCGCACGTTCCGCATCAACAAGAACCTGAACACGTTCAACACCATCATGCGCGAGCTGGACCTGTTCTACGTGGACACGCTCAACTACGACAAGCTCACCCGCAACGCCATCGACTACATGCTGCACAACCTCGACCCCTACACCGTGTACATGCCCGAGGAAAACTCCGACGACATCGACATGATGACCAAGGGCGAATACGGCGGCATCGGCTCCATCATCATGAAGAACGGCGACGACGTGTGCATCTCCGAACCCTACGAAGGCATGCCCGCACAAGTGGCCGGGCTGCGGGCGGGCGACATCATCCTGGAAGTGGACGGCCAAAGCACCCGGGGCAAGGCCGTGAGCGAGGTGAGCGCCATGCTGCGCGGAACGCCCAGCACCAAGATACGCCTCAAGGTGAAACGCCCGGGCGAAAAACGCCCCATCGAAAAGACCTTCCTGCGCGAGAAGATACAGATGCACCCCATAGCCTACCACGCCGTCGTGGCCGACAGCACCGGCTACGTGCTGCTGAGCGACTTCACCGACAAGGCCGCCCGCGAACTGAAAGCAGCCGTGGCCCAGATGGTAGAGCAACACGGCATCACCTCGCTCGTCATCGACCTGCGCAACAACGGCGGCGGGCTGATAGACGAGGCGGTCAAGATACTGGGCTTCTTCGTGCCCAAGGGCACGGAAGTGGTCACCACCCGGGGCAAAGGCCAACAGGCCGCGCGCACCTACATGACCCCCACCGAACCGGCCTTCCCCCACATGCGGCTCGCCATACTCGTCAACCGCGCCTCGGCCTCGGCCTCCGAAATCCTGGCCGGAGCCGTGCAGGACCTCGACCGGGGCATCGTGGTGGGCGAGCGCACCTTCGGCAAAGGATTGGTGCAGAACATACGCCCCGTGGGCTACGGCGGATACCTCAAGGTGACCACCGCCAAATACTACATCCCCAGCGGCCGCTGCATCCAGGCCATCGACTACAGCCACCGAAACGACGACGGCAGCGTGGGGCGCGTGCCCGACAGCCTCACCTCCGTGTTCCACACCCGAGCCGGGCGACCCGTGCGCGACGGCGGCGGCATCACGCCCGACACCCTCACCACCGAGGAGCGCACCATGAACGTGGCCTACTACATCCTGATGCAGAACCACTACTTCAACTTCGCCACCGACTACGTGCTGGCACATCCCACCATCGCCCCCCCGAGCGAGTTCACCCTGTCCGACGAGGACTTCAACGCCTTCACCCGCTACCTGCTCGACAAGCAGTTCACCTACACCACGCAGACCGAGGAATACTTCGACGAGCTGCTCGAAGTGGCCAAGTATGAGGGGCTGGACAAGCAGGCCGCCGCCGAAATCGATGCCCTGAAGGCGAAGTTCGTGCCGGACATCGAACAGAACATCCGCGACAACCGCCAGGACATCACCGACCTGCTGAGCGTGGAGATACTGAAACGCTATTACTACCAGAAGGGCGAAATCATCTACTCCCTGCGCGACGACCACGACCTGGACGTGGCCCTCAACCTGCTGCACGACACCGCCCAATACAAGGAGATGCTATTGCCCCCGGCTCCCTAAAGAGGAAACTTCCTATCTTTGCACAGGCATTCTCCCCTCCCCTATACCTATTATTATATATATATGCGCCTGCAATCGCTGTCCATCATCAACTACAAGAACATCCGGGAAGCCGACCTGGAGTTTTCCCCGAAGGTCAACTGCTTCGTGGGACGCAACGGCATGGGCAAGACCAACCTGCTGGATGCCATCTACTACCTGTCCTTCTGCAAAAGCCACTCCAACCCCATCGACTCGCAAAACATCCGCCACGAGGCCGACTTCTTCGTGCTGCAAGGCCACTACCTGCGGGGCGAAGCCACGGAGGACATCTACTGCGGCATGAAGCGGCGGCAGAAAAAGCAATTCAAGCGCAACCGCAAGGAATACGAACGCCTGTCCGACCACATCGGGCTGCTGCCGCTGGTGCTGGTGTCGCCCGCCGACGCGGCTCTCATCGCCGAGGGCAGCGACGAACGGCGCAAGTTCGTGGACGGGGTCATCTCGCAATACAACCGCACGTACCTCAACGAGTTGATGCTGTACAACAACGCCCTGCGCCAGCGCAACGCCCTACTGAAGTTGGAGGTGCCGGCCGACGACTCGCTGCTGGACATCTGGGAAGAACAGATGGCCACGCACGGGCAATACATCTACGAGCAGCGGAGGCAGTTCATCGACCGCTTCATCCCCATC
>CALUML010000194.1 GCA_944321745.1 uncultured Bacteroidales bacterium | reverse complement strand
ACGACCCACAATTATGGGTTATACAACTCACAGTTATGGGTTGTATAACCCATAACTGTGGGCAGTAAAACTTTTGCGCATAAGTTGGAAAATATATGCTGGAAGAGAGGAAAACATCTGCTGGCAAAAAGGAAAATAGGTGCTGGCAAGTTGGACAACATCTGCTGTCAGAACCGTTGGAAATACACCATGCGGTAGTAGGGCTTCAGCGGGGCGTACAGAGCAGCATCGAGTAGGGAAAGGGGCAGGGTGCGGCACAGGCGGTGCAGGTGCTTCGTGGGGCCGGTGGGTTGGAAGTGCGGGTCGGAGTAGTAGGCGGGGCTGTCCAGCAAGTCGCGTAGGGCGGATAGCCGCTCCGCGTGCCCTACGCGATGGGCGTAGAGGGCTTTTACCCCGCTGAACACGATGGTGGACTTGTTGTCGCGGTACGATGTGCGGGCGTAGGCGTTGTCCCACAAGGCGAAAGTGTCCATGAAGCGGGCTATCGCCGGGGGAAGCACTTCCTTGAGGTATAGGAACTGTGCGTGGGGGTGTATCTGATGGGAAAGCGACAGGCGTTGCCGCTCCCGGCGGTAGTGGTACGAGGTGGCGGCGAGCAGGTGCACGGTCGCCACCAGGCTGCGGTATTGGTATACGAAGAAGGCATCTTCGCGGATGGCGAGTTGCGTGTCGAAGCGCAGCCGGTGCTCGTCGAGCAGGCCTTTGTGAAACAGTTTGGAGTAGGGGGCGTTGTTGTTGATGACGCGGTATGTGCCGATGTGCCTGCGCAGGCCGTCGGCATCGAGGCAGATGTCTGGGTATTGCCAGCCGGGGGTGCACGTCCCGTCGCACAGCACTTTCCAGCCCTGCTGGTTGAGGCAGTCGCGCCGCAGCGTGCCATGCTCCACGAACGCGGAGAGGTAACCGGGCTCCACCCGGTCGTCGCTGTCGATGAAGCCTATCCATTCGCCCCGCGCCGCGTCGATGCCCCGGTTGCGTGCCGCGCTGACCCCGGCGTGCGGTTGCGTCAGGATGCGCACGCGGCTGTCCCGGCAGGCGGCTTGCTGGCAAAGCGGAAGCGAGCCGTCGGTGCTGCCGTCGTCGATGAGCAGCAGTTCGAAGTCCGTGAATTGCTGGGCGAGGATGCTGGCGATGCATTCGTCGAGGTATTGCTCCGTGTTGTACACGGGCACGATGAGGCTGATGAGGGGTGTCGGCATGGGGAGGGGTGGTTTTGAAATCCGTGTGAATGTTTATTGTGGTGTCTGGTGTCTTATTCGTATTCCCGTCAGGTGTGCCAGGTGCAGCAGGCAGGCGAAGGCCAGCTTGGTGGGCGGCAGGGTGCGGCAGGCTTGCTTGGTCCCGTTCCACGAGCGATAGGGGGCGACGAGATGGTGCACCATCTCGTTATGTCCTGCCAGGCAAGCCTGTTGCAGGGCATAACGAAAACCCTTAAACCTTATCTCGCGACGGAACGCCGAGTAAAGTTGCCGCACGGTGCCCTCGGCTGCGTCAAAGCGGTAAGCGTGTTGCAGGGCAGGGTCGGCCTGTGTGTGCAGGAAGCCGTCGAGGTCGGCGGCGTAGTTGACGGCCAGGGCGATGTTTTTGTAGAAATATTGCTGTACCGTGTTGCCTCCGTAGTACACGTGGTTGTACAACGGGGCGGGCGCGTTGCAGTGCGCCACGCGGTCGGTCAGCAGGTAGGCTTTGGAGAGGAAGAGGTGGTCTTCGGATGTGATCAGTCGGTTGTCCGGGAAGCGCAATCCGTGCTGCATGAGGAAGCCGCGCCGGTACAGCACGTTCCATATCACTTCGCCATAGGAGGGCGAACGCATCACGAGGGCGGCCCGCAGCAGCTTGTCGCGCAGGGCGGCTCCCGCCCCGGTGGGGTGCTCCACGGGGTATTGCTTGCCCGTGAAGGCGTTCACGCTGCGGTAGTCGCACACGGTCATGTCGGTATCGTGCCGTCGGGCGGCTTCGTACAGGCGTTCGAACATGTCCGGCTCCACGTAGTCGTCGTGGTCGCAAAAGCCGATGTACTCGCCGCGTGCGGCCTCGATGCCCCGGTTGCGGCTCAGCCCCACGCGCAGGTTTTCTTCATTGGCGATAACGCGGATGCGGGGGTCGCGGGCGGCGTATTCCCGCACCACGTGGTCGCTGCCGTCGGTGGGGCAGTCGAGCACGGCGATGATTTCAATCTCCTTCAGGGTTTGGTCAATGAGGCTTTGGAGGCATTGGTGCAGGTATTCCCCCGCGTTGTACACGGGGAGGATGATGCTTACTTTGGGGGTGGGGGGTGGGGGCATAGCGTTCATAATCTTTTAAAATAAATAGCTAATCCAACCTTGATGCTACCTCTATTATTACTGAGGGCTGTCGCGTTTGCGCTGTAATTTCCCCTCAAATGTTGTAATATCGTCGGTAGGTTCTTTCGTTATGGAACGCGATGCGGGTCTTTTGGCCGAACTCGCTCCAGTTCTTGATGGGGGTCATGTAGGATGCCCCGTAAATGTCCTCCAGCCATTGGGCGGTGTTCGTAGGTACGAAGAATTGGTGTCCGAGGAAGGAGGTTTCATAAAATCCTTTGTCCGTGACCCAGGAGAGGCGGGTGGGGAATCCATCGGTGGCGTTGGCCTCGGCGGCTGGCTTGCTCTCGTGCCTGCGCCCGATGTAGCAATACAAGTTGTCGTCCTGTTTGAAATAGACGAAAAAATCAATTTGGACACCTTTGTACGAGAACACGTCTTCCACGATGCGTCCTGTGCCGCCCACGTAGTTTTGCTTCAGGTGCTTGAACCCGAATGACTGCATGACTTCGGGCAGATTGTCGGGGCGTTTTTCGCAAAGGATGCCCACGTCCAGGTCGAAATCGTGGGGGATGAACGTCTTGTCGCGGTAAGCCCCCAGCAGTGTGCCGAAGTCGAGGAACACGAACGACCCCGCGCTGCGCAATGCCCGGTCAGCTTGCACAAGGGCTTCCAGCCCGTGACGGCGGAAGTTGCGTTTCAGCCGTGCGTTGCGCAGGGCGGTGTCTATTTTGACGGCTTGTTGGTAC
>CALUML010000193.1 GCA_944321745.1 uncultured Bacteroidales bacterium | reverse complement strand
TGATTTGCAGGCCGCGCTGCCCGGCACTCACGTAGATGAAGTCATACTGCCGGCACGTGGCGTGGACATAGGTGGGTAAATGCTTCTTCATGCCCAGCGGCGAGCAGGCCCCGCGTATGTAGCCGGTCGTGCCGAGCAGTTCCTTCATGGGGATGAGGGCGCAGCTTTTGTTGCCCGACACCTTGGCCGCCCGCTTCAGGTCCAGTTCCTCCGCCCCGGGTATCACGCACACGAAGTAGCCCGTGCGGTCGCCCCGCAGCACGAGCGTCTTGAACACCCGCTCCACCGGCTCGCGCAATTGCTCTGCCACGTGCACCGCGCTGAGGTCGCTCTCGTCCACCTCGTAAGGAATCAGTTCGTAGTTCACCTTCGCCCGGTCGAGCATCCGGGCCGCATTGGTCTTGCTTGCTTTCATAAGTGGTTATTCAAAATAGGAAGCCCGTCGGCGCAAGGGAGTCACCGTCAATTGCCGATGCCTTCGTAGATGAAGCCGAGGGCGGAGAGTTCGGCCTTGTCGTAGATGTTGCGGCCATCGAGGACGAGGTTGCCGCGCATGGCTTTGCGCACCAGCGGCCAGTTGGGCATGCGGAATTCCTTCCACTCGGTGACGAGCAGCACGGCATCGGCCTCCAGGGCGGCATCGTAAATGCTTTCGGCCCAGCGGAGGTCTTTTTCCCCCAGGTCGCCCAGGAGGCGGCGCAGGGTGCGTTCGGCTTCATCCCGCGCCACGGGGTCGAACGCCCGCACCGACGCGCCCGCCGCCAGCAGCTTTTCTATCAGCACCAGGGCGGGAGCTTCGCGCACGTCGTCCGTGTTGGGCTTGAACGCCAGCCCCCACACGGCGACGGTCTTGCCACGCAGGTCGCCGAAGTGGTGCACGAGCTTGTCGCACAACACCTCCTTCTGCCGGTTGTTCACCGCCTCCACGGCTTTCAGCACTTGCAGGTCGCAGCCATGCTCCTCGCCCGTGCGTATCAAGGCCTTCACATCTTTCGGGAAGCAGGAGCCCCCGTAGCCGATGCCGGGATAGAGGAATTTCGTGCCGATGCGCTGGTCGGTGCCGATGCCCTTGCGCACCATGTTCACGTCCGCCCCCACCCTTTCGCACAGGTTGGCAATGTCGTTGATGAAGCTGATGCGGGTGGCCAGCATGGCGTTGGCGGCGTATTTGGTCATCTCTGCCGAGGGGATGTCCATGAAGATGACGCGGAAGTTGTTCAGCAGGAAAGGCCGGTACAGCCGGGTCATGATTTCCTTGGCGCGGGGGCTTTCCACGCCCACCACCACGCGGTCGGGGCTCATGAAATCCTTGATGGCCGCCCCTTCCTTGAGGAATTCGGGGTTGGAAGCCACGTCGAAGCCGATGCTCACGCCCCGCCGCGCCTGCTCCTCGCGGATGACCTGCTTCACCCGCTGCGCCGTGCCCACCGGCACCGTGCTTTTGGTCACCAGCAACACGTAGGCGGTCATGTGCCGCCCCACCGTGCGTGCCACTTCCAGCACGTAGCGCAGGTCGGCCGAGCCGTCCTCGTCCGGAGGCGTGCCCACCGCGCTGAACACCACCTCCGCCCCGGGCAATGCCTCGGGCAGCGAGGTGGTGAAGTGCAGCCGCCCGGCCGCCGCGTTGCGGCTTACCATGTCGTCAAGCCCGGGCTCGTATATCGGGATGATGCCCTGCCGCAGTTTGTTCACTTTCGCCTCGTCGATGTCCACGCACGTGACGTCGATGCCCATCTCGGCGAAGCACGCCCCCGAGACCAGGCCTACATATCCGGTTCCTACTATGGTTATTTTCATAATTCAGTTACGAGTTACGAGCTACGAGCTACAAGAAGTATACGGAATGCGCGGATTGAAGATTTGATGCTTTCCCACAGATAACTATATTCCTTTCCGTCTTTGCGTACCAACAAATCCGCGTATTCCGTGTTGTGCCCTGATTCATTGTCCCAATTGTTCGTTCAAGATGGTGATTTCCTCCTTCCGCCGTTTCAGCTCGTTCATGTAGTTAGCCAGCCGGAGCAAGGCTTCCGTGTGCGACACGGCCCGCGAGGCAAAGAGGTCGAACGCCTGCGAGGCATACGTGTAAGCCTGGTCGTAATCGCCCAGGATTTCATAAGCAATGGCCAGGTTGTTGGCCGCTTCCGCTTTCAGCTTCACCTTGTCCGCCGTGTCGTACACCGTTTGCCACAAGGCGGCCGCCCCGGCCCAGTTGCGCACATACACCGAGTCCATGCCCTGCTTCATCCGCGCATCGTCCGGGTCGTAGAAATAGCGGTCTGACTGTTCCCAATACGGGATGAACCGCTTGGCCGAGTTCTGACCCGCCCACAAGGCCGCATCGATGAGGGCATCCTGCCGGTCGGGCAGGTTGTCCACGGCATCATTCAGGCTGTACGACTCCGACTCCCAGAACAGCGAATCCTTGAAATGCACCGCCGTGGTCGCTATTTCATCGGGATAATGCACGCTCCACAACGTCTCCATGCGGACATCGAGGGCGGCCAGGCACAGGCTCCATTCCTCATCGTAGTATTCGCCCAGCTCGTCGCGCACCTGCATGTGGTCCAGCGAGAGGATGACATCCACGTCGAACGAGTCGCACAATTGCCGCACCGTGGCGTATTGCAGGGGGATGATTTCGTCAAACTTGCGGTCGGGCTGCACGGGCTCCAGCAGCAAGTCAACAGACTCGAAAAAGCCCGTGGCATCCATTTCCTCCGCCAACACACTCAGGGCAAACAACGCCACGCTATCCGTGGACACCGCCACCGCCTCGGCAGGCTTGAACAGCGGGCGGTTGGTATGCCCCACGACTGCCGGTTGCACCGCCGAATTGTTCACAATAAGCATCCGTTGTGCATCCGCCGCAAAGCCCACCTGCGCCGGGCGGAGGATGTCCAGCGTAGTGTAGAGCATGGCCGTCTTGCATGATGCCAACGACAATGCCAGGCATGATATGAACAGGAACTTTTGCATTTACTATTGGACTATTTACGATTTACTACTTTACATTCCGTTGTTTTTTCCCGCAGATTTCGCGGATTGGCGCAGATATTCTCGCTAC
>CALUML010000192.1 GCA_944321745.1 uncultured Bacteroidales bacterium | reverse complement strand
AAGTTGACCGGTTGGATATTGTCCACCCCGGCGGAGAACCCCAGCTGGCACGCGTCGATGCAGATGCCGCAGCGCGAGCAGGCGTTCAGCTGCACCATGGAGTAGCCGTTGAAGTCTTCCGTGGTCTGCGCCCCCAGTTTGCGCAGGAAGATGAGCACCACTTCGGTGAAGATGTGCATGTAACGCGAGAACGGCAGGCAGGCGAAGAACAGGCAGAGGTCGAGCGAATAAATCCACCACATGACCAGTTCGATGGACTCCAGGGGCAGGTGGATGGCAACGAGCAGGTTGCCGAGGCTTTGCGTGAGGAAGCTGCCGTTGTGGGCCAGCCCGGCGGTGACGCTTTCGGCCAGCAGGCGCAGGGGGAATATCCACCACAGGGCGGTCAGTGCCACCTTGTCGATGGCGGTCTGTCGGGTCGTCTTTTTCATGCCCACCACCTTGGAACGGAAACGCTTGATGATGGCGATGGCCACCCCGCTCAGCACGATGAGCAGCAGGAAGTCCATGATGAACGACAAGGTGTTCTGTCCCGGGTAAAGCCCCTTGTCGCGCACGAAGAAGCGGAAGAAGATGGCAAACGACGGGTCGTCCAGCAGGCTGTGGTTGTAGATGGAGCTTTCCACCTTGCCGAAGCATATCATGAGAAACCATCCGAAGGCCAGGCTCATGTGCATGTAGCCCAGCACGGGGTTGCGTTTGTATATCTTGTGGTGCACGAGCGACTCCAGCACCGTCTCCTTCAAGGCGTCCCAGGGCTTGCGGCTGAACAGGTTGCGCCACATCACGTGCCGCTGCTTCGGGTCGATGCCCTGAATCCATTTGACGTATTTATATATAAGTACGGCAAAAAGGAAGATGCAGCCCAGGTAAAACGGCACGACAAACGAGATGAAATGGCTGCTCTTGACGGTGATGAAGAGGGAGGTGTCCTGCAAGAACTCGATGAAGGTGCGGCTACTTTCTAACAGCATGGCTTACCCTCCTTTCGTATGACGCGCCCCCCAGCAGGATGCGCATGTTCATGATGACGGCGCGGGTGTTGACCCCGCGCGGGCACACCAGCGAGCATTTGCCGCACAGCATGCACTTGTCCAGTTCGGCGGCCAGCCCGTCCAGTTGCCCCCGGCGGAACATCAGGTGGCATTTGCGTATGTTGAAGTCGGTGTGGTTGTTCACCGAGCAGGTGGCCGTGCAGCCGCCGCACATCATGCACCGCTCCAGCGACGGCACGTGCCGGATGAGCTTCTTGTACAGGCTGGTGTCGGCCTTGTCCAGGTCGATGGCGCGTGGCTTCGATATCTTGAATCCGAAGTTCTTCATTTTAAATACTCCATGATTTGCAGGGCGGCCGAGCGGGCATCGGCCAGGGTTTCGGGGATGGTGAGCGGGCGTTTGCACGTGCCGGCCAGGAACAGGCCCGGCCGGTCGGTGAGGTTGTCGGCGGTGAACGTGCCCGCCGCCCGGGCGAAGCCGTACTCGCCTGCGATGCCGCATTGCGAGGCCAGGCGCTTGGTGCCTGCGGACGGCTCCATGCCCACCATGAGCACGAATAGGTCCACCGTGATGCGCAGCGGCAGGCCGGTAAGCGTGTCCTCGGCCTTGAGTTGCACGCGGTGGTCGATGGTGCCCGAGGCTTCGGAGATGCGCCCCCGGATGAAATTGACCGAGAATTCCTGCTGGGCGCGGCGGTACAGCTCTTCATAGCATTGGCCGGACATGCGCAGGTCCATATAGAACACGTAGGCCTCGCCGTCGGGCACCAGTTCCTTGTATTCGATGGCCTGCTTCACGGCGTTGATGCAGCACACCCGCGAGCAGTAGTTGTTGCCCACCTTCTCGTCGCGCGAACCGACGCAGTTGAGAAAGGCGACCCGCCGGGGCACCTGGCCCTCGGTGGTAAGCAGGCGGCCTGTGAGGATGGCCTGCTCGTATTCCACGGAGGTGATGATGTTGCCGTAGATGCCGTGTCCCAGTTCCTCCTTGCGCCCGGCGTCGAAGGGCGTGAAGCCGCTCGCCAGCAGCACGGCGTCGGCCTCGTAGCGTTGCCCGTGTTCGTCCTCGGCGGTCCATCGTCCCCGGCTTTCGCTCAGCGTGGCGATGGCTGCCCCCGCGTGCAGCTCGATGCCCGGGTGGTTCAACTGGCCGAACACCCGCCCGCGCACGTCCTGTGCCACGGCGAAGTCGGGGAACAGCTTTGCCCAGTTCTTCACGTTGCCGCCCGCTTCCGGTTCTTTTTCTATCAGGCACACCCGGATGCCGTTCGCGGCCAGTTGTGCGGCGGCTTCCGCCCCGGCCATGCCGGCACCTATGATGAGTACGGTTTTTTGTTCCATATGTTCCAATGTTCTATGCCCGGTGTCCGGTTTTGCCGAACGCTTCCAGGTATTTGTCTATGTAAAGCTGCTTGCTGCGCAGCTTGTATTGCATGATGTAGCGCGGGTGCTCCAGCGTGACGATTTCGCCGAAGAAGCCGTGCTGCGCGTTCAGCCGGTGGAGGTGCTGGCTGTTCTTGCCCGTGCCGAGGCAGAAGCAGATGTCCGTCTCGAAGCCCATGGCGACGAGCGTCTGCAGGTTTTCCAGCGCGGCTTCCTCGGTGGCCAGCAGCAGTTCGCGCGAGTCGTAGTAGTTGCAGTTCACCTCGCGCCCGTTGCGCCCGGCGGCGACCAGCCCCAGCGGCAGCACGGAGTTGAAGTAGAAGTCGCCGTAGAAGCGTTCCTCGCCGCCGTAGTGCGCGATGAGTTCGTACACGAAGGCCGACGACAGTTCGCGCGTCTCCGCCCCCGTGTAGCCGGTGATGCCGCACCGCTCGCGCAGGCGCACCGTGTCGGTGAAGGGGATGCCCGTCTGCCCTGCCCCGAACCGCCCCGGGTTGATGCCCATGATGAGGTGGCGGGGGCGCGTGTCGGCGTAATATTTCCGGTAGAAGGCCGACGACACCTCGAAGGCGTTCTCGTTTTCCCGATAGGGGTTCATCACCCGCACGCCTGCTGGCAGCGCGCCGTGGAAGTCCAGCCGGCGGTTGTATTCGATTATCTTCTCCGAAAAAGGGCGTTGGTCGTCCATTGTATATGTCTGCATAATTGTCTTACCTGTTGGCGGAATTAATTTGAGTTGATAATATGTTTGGAAAGTTGCGCATATCGATGATTTTTATTAACTTAG
>CALUML010000191.1 GCA_944321745.1 uncultured Bacteroidales bacterium | reverse complement strand
AAGTCTTTGCGGCACAGTTCTCGTTGTTCAGCATCCAGCTTCATGATGGGATTGCGGAACAGGGCCAGCTGGCCTTTCATGCCGTAGTTGCTGAGCGGCGTGGACAGTTCGATGAAGCCGGAGGTGACGTATATCACCTTTACCCGGAAGTCGTCCGCCGGGCGGATGCGTTCCACCAGTTTCCCTTTGCGCACAATCATCAGGTCGCCGGCTTGCAACTCGCGTTCCTCGCCGTTGTATTTCAGCCGGCAACTGCCTGCCAGGCAAAGGGCATGGGCCAGATAATTGCTGTAAGCATCCGTGCCCAGTCCGTCAAGGGTATCCTTTATGATAATATTTTCCGCTTCTGCCATGTCTTCATGCTTTTATTCCCTCTGCAAATATACGCGTTTCAAGCCGATAATCCTCTCTATGCTTCCAAAAAGGCTTTCCTTTTTTTGCGATTTTCCCCATTCGTGCGGGGAGGTTTTCCCGTTTGTGGGCAGTAGAATTTGTGCTCACGATTGGAAAAATATCTGCTGACAAAAAAGAAATTCCCTGCTGACAGAAATAAAATTCCCTGCTGACAGAAATAAAAATCTCTACTGACAGAAAAGAAAGCCTCCGCACACACGCCGGTTGGCAAAAACGGAAATATAGGCACGTTCTACCGTGATTCTTGTAACGGGGCTTCTTGCGGGCCGCCGTAATTTTGCATCCGCATTAAAATCAAACAATAATATATAGAATAAAAATATAAACCACGGAGACACAGAGGTGACGGGTGGCATCCTCACAGATGACAGCGTCCACTCAGTGCAACGCCGCGCCGTCGAAGACCCCTGCGGAGGTTGCAGACCGACCTAGCTGTCCGCCGAAGAGATAAAGCATATAGACACCGCCCTCGGCACGATGCACATGAGCGACGTGTTCAGCGGTTCACCCGTAAAAAGCAGAGAAATATGAAACAGATTCCATTCATTTGTTTGGCTGCATGGGCAGCTTTGTGTTCCGCTTGCGGACAACCGTCTTCCCGGTCGACGGCTACGGATGCGGTTAATGACAGCATCCTGGCCATCCGGGCGCAGCAGGCAGACACGCTGAACATCCGCCAGCGGAGCATCGTGGCCATTGCCGCCAACACCGCCACGGGCGATTTGGAGAACTTGAAGACCGCCCTTGCACGCGGGCTGGACAACGGCATGACAGTTAATGAAATCAAGGAAGTGCTGGTGCACGCCTACGCCTATTGCGGCTTCCCCCGCAGCCTGCGTGCCTTGCAGACCTTCATGCAGGTGCTGGACGGACGCAAGGCGCAAGGCATCACCGACACCGTGGGGCGTGACGCATCGCCCGTGAACGACAGCCGCGACAAGTACGCCCGCGGCGCGGAACTGCTCGAAGAGCTGAGCGGCGCGCCGAAGGATGCTGCCAAGACGGGATATGCCGCCTTTGCCCCCGTCGTCGAGCAGTACCTGAAGGAACACCTGTTCTGCGACATCTTCGAACGCGACTTGCTGACGTGGCAGGAACGCGAACTGGCCACCGTGTCCATCCTCACGGCCCTGGGCGAAGGCGTGGAGCCGATGTTGCGCTCCCATTCCGCCATCTGCCTGCGCCAGGGCATCACCGAAGGACAGCTGGGACAGATGACGGCAATCGCCAATGGAATGGAGAAATAATCAACCAAAACATATAGAGCAATGAAAAAGTATTTTGTTTACCTGGTGATGGCACTTACCGCCGTCACGTTCAATGCCTGTGGGGACGATGACCCCGTAACAGAAGAACCGGGAACGGAACAACCCGGCACACCGGATGCTCCGGCAGAAAATCCCGATGAACCGGATAATCCGGACAACCCCGACGCTCCGTCCGGAGGCAGTAGGATACTGGTGGCTTATTTCAGCTGGGGCGGCACCACACAGCGGATGGCGCAGCAAATCGTGACGCTGACCGGGGCGGACCTCTTCCGCATAGAGCCTGCCACGCCTTACCCCGAAGATTACACCGAATGCACGGAAGTGGCACTGGAGGAACGCGATACGGATGCCCGCCCTGCCATTAAGGAAGAAGTGGGAAACTGGAGTGGGTATGACACGGTTTTCATCGGCTGTCCCGTGTGGTGGCACACCGCCCCGATGATTATCTGCACCTTTGCCGAGGGTTACGACTTCGCGGGCAAGACCGTCGTGCCCTTCTGCACCTACGCCTCCACGTATCGTGACGAGACGCTGGCGCGGATTGTGGAACTGACCTCCGGCGCGGAAGCCCATTTGGACGGACTTGGCCTGACCGGCGGACGGCTAAACGACGAATCTAACGTGGAAAACTGGCTTCGCGAAATAGGAATCATCGAGTGATAATCATTAGTAGATTGTTGGAACAATGAAAAGGCCCTTCTTCTTCCCGAAAAGCAATGAATGACTATAATCATAAGGAGAAAACAGATATGGACAACTTCACTTACCAATACCCCGTCCGCCAACACTTCGGCAAGGGGTGCGCCGAGGGCGCAATCAAGGAGGAAATGAAACGTGTGGGAAGCCGCGTGCTGCTGGCCTACGGCGGCGGCTCGCTGCGGCGCACGGGGCTGTACGACAAACTGGCGGGCTGGCTGCACGAGTGCGGCAAGACGGTGGTGGACTTCGGCGGCATCCTGCCCAACCCCACCTACGCCAAGGTGCAGGAAGGCGCACGGCTGGTGCGCGAACACAATATCGACTTCATCCTCGCCGTGGGCGGCGGGTCGGTCATCGACTGCTGCAAGATAGTATCGGCGCAGGCACGGCTGGACGAGGACATTTGGGAGATGCAGTACACCCACCACCGCTACCCCACGGAGTTCGTGCCGATGGGAGCCGTGGTCACCGCGTCGGGCACGGGCGCCGAGCAGAACAACGGGGCGGTCATCACCCATACAGAAAAGAAGCTGAAGCAGCCGCTTGTCGGGGCGTACCACAGCTTCGCCATACTCGACAGCGACCTGACGAAGACCTTGCCGATGAAGCAGGTCGTCAGCGGGGCGTTCGACACGCTGAGCCATTGCATGGAGACCTACATGGGCCGTCCGCAAACGGACAATCTTTCCGATGAAATCAATGAGGCGGTCATGCGCAACGTCGTCAAGAACCTGCGTGCCCTCATCGCCGACCCCGACGACGACTTCGCCCGCGGCGAACTGATGTGGGACTCCGCCCTCGCCGAGAACAGCCTGCTGAAGCTGGGCAAGCAGACCGACTTCCAGTGCCACATGCTGGAACACGCCGTGGGGGCCTACACCGACTGCAACCCCGGGCAGGGGCTGGCCGTC
>CALUML010000190.1 GCA_944321745.1 uncultured Bacteroidales bacterium | reverse complement strand
ATCCCGAACAGGGCAGTTAAGCCCCGCCGCGCCGATGGTACTGCCGCAAGGCGGGAGAGTAGGTCGCCGCCGTTTTTAAAGTGCAGCCCCTGCGGAGCAACGGATGCTCCGCGGGGCTGCCTTTTTTTGTACTTGCCGTCCTTGCCGCCCTTGCTTGCGGGCGGGGATGAAAAGGAAAGGTAAAGTCTAATGACTGATTGGGGTTAAGGTAGTTATCGGAATAGTGCAAAAGAGTAATCATCTATGGCCAGCAGTCCTTTGCGCAGCAGGCTTTTCAAGTGCCACCTGAAATTCGTCTGGTTGTCAACGCAGTTCAACAGCTTATGCAAGACCTTTTTCTCAAAATCCATGGCAGGCAGGACCCGAGCCATCTTGATGTAATTCTCGTTTTTTGAATGATGGGATTCGGCCTCCTGCAACTCTTGACCAAAGATATCTTCCTGTCCGATTTCATACATCATCAGGATGTAATGAGCCAACGGATCGCTTGCAGCAAACACCAACGAATGCTCGCCTGCCTCCCATGTTCCACATTTGAAACCGCGCTTGTCTATTTCATCCTTGCAATTAATCAGGTAAGGCGGATTATCAAAATTACCTATCGGACCGAACGTATGTAAAAGCCTGTGCGTGGCAAAGTCATAACAAAACGCCACGCTGTCGCCAAAACTCATCCAGTGGTACGTCGTGTCTGAAGTTTTCCACACGGCTACCAGAGTGGCGAACGAGCCTTCATCATAAAACTTCTCCAGCGACATTCCTCCCAACAACTTGGCATCCGCTTCACACTGGCTGTAAAACGGTTCCCATATCTGTTCAATCCAACCGTCCAACGCTTCGGCTGAGCAAATGGGCGTGTCGGGCAGCCGGTCGAGCAAATAGCGCGACCACCGCTCGGCAAACAACCCACCGCCGCCTGCCCCGTCAGACACGGCAATGAGACCTTCACGCGCCAAAGCCGCATCCTCGTTGATGCAGCCCGGCTCAAACTTCCCTATGGATATGCAGCTTGTTTTCATGGGTTTTGGCTGATGTTAGTCGGGGTTCCGATGTCCATAAGTTTGATAAGCGTGGTGGCGTCGGCATTCACGCCCATGGCCACATGCCGCCCCTGCCGTCCATCGTTCAGGTATTTCTCAATATCGGCGTTGTAGCGTTCCGGCAGCAGGCTCGACATTTGGAACAAAGTCTCAGCATAGCTGTTCCCTGCCAATTCGCTCTTGTCAACCGGGCACACCACCTCATCGGCCGACTTGTTGGCGGTGAAATGAATGTTGAACAGAATCACATTGCCATCGTTCGTAAACAGGGACTTCAATTCGTTGGCCTGTTGCAGCACCCTGTCCTTGCCGGCCCCGTTAAACTCGCCGTCGGTTACGTGGATAATCGTGGGCGGATAGCAGTCCTTGCCCTTGTGTTGCTCCAACCATTGGCCGAGCAATGTCCGGGCGCGGTCAAACGCTTTGTGCAAATGCGTACTATTGCCATCGTGCCTTGCCTCGACCCATTGCACCTTTTCCACTTCCTTGACCACCGTGCCTTTGCGCGTGCGCTTTTCTTCGCGCGTGACCAGCTTCTTGTACGGATGGTCGCGCAACTCCTCGGGAGTTACAAAGTCCCGGCCTTCCAGGTCGCCATTCCATCCGCTGTAGGCCGTCTCACCGTAACCGATAACGGCAATGTCGTAATAATGCCGCACCTCGTTCGATTTGATGCAACGCAGCACCAGTTCGTTAATCTGTCGGTTCACGATGCGTGCGGCGGCTTCCGCCATCGTTATTTCCTCACCGAACAAGCGGGTTTTGCACCGCATGCTGGCCGAATGGTCCACCAGGAAGATGAAGGCCGTTGGCGTATTGCGCGTGATTTGCGCGGTATATGCCGCCTTGGCCTGCAACTGCTGGGGCTGGCTGGGTATCGGAATGCCAAAACTGCCTATGTTCGTGATGTATTGCAGGGGGATAAAGTTCTTTACCAGCACTTCGGCCTGGTAGAACGGTTGTTCGGCCTCGTCCAGGTCAAAGTGGTTGCGGGCTTTTACCGATTGGAAATGTATGCGCTTGAAGTCATCGAGCGTCCCGCCGACGCGTGCCCCCGTCTTGGTGGCGTTTCGGTCGGCGTAAAGCGTGTCGTCCCAACAAACCACTTCGGGGTCTATCTCCAACAAGACGGGGTTGGATATCCGTCCCTCGTTCATGGCGACAAACATCATTGGGTGTTGCGTGACGAAACTCACACGCACGTAATGCTGCAACCCGTCGCGGCTGTCCAACTGCCGCGACAGCGTGCCGCCGCCGGGCTTGCTGATGGTAATGCCCTTCGCCTCGCAGTCCGCCCACGAATACAGCCCGCCGTTTCGGATGATGGACTCCAGGTTGTCGCGGTCCGTAAAGTGATACAACTTGTTAATGCCGTGCTGCCCGAGCAGCTCTTGGTAGTCTTGCCGGTTTGTTTTCATAATAAGTATATTTTGGATAGCTACTTAATCAAACAATGTCAGTTGCCCGTCCTTCCCCTTGCCGCTGTCTCCGCTGCCGTATGGGTACAGCCCCTCCACGTAGGCTTTTACCAGGTAGGCATGGGAGAGCGGCTTGCTGCCATCGTCCAGGCAGGAGTTGGTGTCGTAGTCGAGCAGTACGATGGTCCTCGTCCGGCTCGCCGTGCGGAGCCGCTCGATGATGTCCGGCACCTTGTGTTCCAACATCCACCGGTATGTCGGCACGTATATCTCCTTGCGTGCCTCGATGTAGCCCAGCAGTTCCGTGCCGTTCACGCCCCGGCGGTGCCCCAAGGGCTTCCCGTATTGCCGCACGGTGCGTTTTATGTGCTTCATCGTGTCGTTTCGGAACAACTCCACGTCCACATCCGCCCGTTCAAACACTTTCAGTCCCTGCCAGATGGCTTCCACGCAGGTGGCCGTCCACCCCGGGCTGAACGGCACCGGTATGCCCCCGTGGGGATAGAACGGGCTTAGCCTTACCAGCCCGTCCTTTGCCCGGCTCGTTACGTCGGCCAATATCGCTCCGGGGTATTGCTTCAATAGGTTTTCCGCCTTGCGGCGTTTGGATGCGATGACTATCATACGCTTAATAACTATCGATTTCCACTAACTTGTATTTTTCATTAGGAAACATCCGCTCAAACTTGGCTCTGCTTCCTTGGGGGATGTTTATTTTTTGTAAGAAATTGCAATACTCAAACGCACTGTCACCTATGCTGCTTACGCCTACAGGAAGGGTGATTTCTCGCAAAGAGTTACAATACTTAAACCCAAATCGGTCATTGGGATTTCCCAGTGTTGTATGGCAATGAGAAGTCCTTTAATTTCTCCCAGATGGACA
>CALUML010000189.1 GCA_944321745.1 uncultured Bacteroidales bacterium | reverse complement strand
GTTGAGCGAGTGGCACAACTGTATTTTCTTGTCGGCATTGCGGTAGCGGCACTTCAGGCGGTTGGCCTGGTAGGACTCGAAGTTGGACACCGAGCTGACTTCCAGCCAGCGTTTCTGCGCGGCGGAGAACACCTCGAAGTCGAACGTGAGGGCCGATGTGAAGCTCATGTCGCCTCCGCACAGGCGCAGGATGCGCCACGGAAGTTCCAGCTTGTCCACCAGTGTCTGCACGTAATCTACCATTTCCTGCAACGATTGGTAGGAATGCTCGGGTTTGTCGATGCGCACGATTTCCACTTTGTCGAACTGGTGCAGGCGGTTCAGCCCGCGCACGTCCTTGCCGTAGGAACCGGCTTCGCGGCGGAAGCAGGCCGAGTAGGCGGCATTCTTCACCGGGAGGTCGCTTTCATTCAGGATCACGTCGCGGTAGAGGTTGGTTACCGGCACTTCCGCCGTGGGGATGAGGTAGAGGTCGTCTTCGTTGCAGTGGTACATCTGTCCTTCCTTGTCGGGCAACTGGCCGGTGCCGTAGCCCGAAGCGGCGTTGACCACGTAGGGGGGCTGCACTTCCAGGTAACCGGCTTCGCGTGCATTGTCGAGGAAGAAGGCTATCAGCGCGCGTTGCAGGCGGGCGCCTTTTCCTTTGTACACGGGGAAGCCCGCTCCGGTTATCTTCACGCCCAGCTCGAAGTCGATGAGGTCGTACTTTTTCGCCAGCTCCCAGTGGGGCAGTGCGTCGGCGGGCAGGTCGGGCATGTGGCCGCCCATTTTTTCCACCACGTTGTCCTCGGCGTGCAAGCCTTCGGGCACGCTTTCGTGCGGCAGGTTGGGGATGAGCACCAGCAGCTCCTGGAGCGTCTTTTCCGCTTCGCCCAGGCGGTCGTTCAACGACTTGATTTCGTCTTTCAGCACGGTGGTCTTGGCTTTGGCCTCGCCCGCCTCGGCCTGTTTGCCTTGCTGGAAGAGCATGCCAATTTGCTTGGAAAGCGTGTTCATTTCAGCCGACTTGGCATCCACTTGCGCCTGGGTGGCCTTGCGCGTGCGGTCCAGTTCCACAACCCGGGCGATGATTTCGGCCCCGTCGAAATGTTTTTTGGCCAGACGCTTGATGACGTCTTCCGTATTCTCTGTAATGTATTTCAGCGTTAGCATATGCGTGTGGTTTTGATTGTGTTCATAAACAAAAAATCTCCCGCTATTTTACCCTTGGTAAAACGACAGGAGATTCGTATTTTGCTACGAAGCTTTTGCCTGACAGGGCTTAATTGGCTTCGGCGGGATTGACGGTTTCGATGGGGTTGATGGAAACGTAAGAGCGGTTGCCCCGTTTCTTCCGGAATTCCACGATGCCATCGACCAATGCGTACAGCGTGTGATCGCGACCCATGCCCATGTTGTGACCGGGGTGGTGCA
Organism: uncultured Bacteroidales bacterium; assembly: GCA_944321745.1. GTDB lineage: Bacteria > Bacteroidota > Bacteroidia > Bacteroidales > Paludibacteraceae > QVMH01. The sequence continues at coordinate 1,993 of CALUML010000189.1, read as the reverse complement.
CCGTGCCGCGTTGACGCACGATGATGTTGCCGGCTTTGGCGAACTGGCCGCCGTATATCTTAACTCCAAGTCGTTTACTTTCCGATTCACGACCGTTCTTCGAACTACCTACACCTTTCTTATGTGCCATTTTCTTCTAATTTTATCGGTTAAGCTACGATTTCTTTTACCATGATTTCGGTCAGGTCCTGACGGTGACCATTCAGTTTGCGATAGCCTTTGCGGCGTTTTTTGTGGAATACGAGCACCTTGTCGCCTCTCAAGTGCGACAACACTTCGCACACTACTTTCGCACCTTCTACAACCGGTGCGCCCACGCTGATTTGACCGTCGTTGTCGACCAGCATCACTTTGTCAAACTCCACCTGCGAGCCTCTTTCGGCTTCCGCCATGCGGTGAACGAACAGCTTCTTGCCTGCTTCGGCCTTGAACTGCTGTCCCTGAATCTCTACAATTGCGTACATTTTAAACAATTTATGATTACATCGGTAAGGTGAGTTGCCGCTCTCCGGCATTGCTTCTTGGATACCTTATTCGAAAAGAGCGTGCAAATGTACGGATTTATTTTTACCCAACAAGCGTGCCGGATAAAAAAAACTGCAAGTTGCGGTCAAGTGGGGCATGTACATGCCGTCCTGCGTGCCGCTTATTCCGCGATCATGCCCTTCAATGTCTCCCGCATCAGGTTGTGGTCGCGCAGGTCGTTGCGCAGTTTGTATGCGCCCGACTTGTCTACCAATACGTAGGAGGGGATGCCGTCTATCTGGAACTTTTCCGCCAAGGCTTTCCACTGCTCGGCGTTAAGGCGGTAGTGCACACCTTGAATGTTGGGTATCATTGTTTTGTACGTCACGAGGGGCGAGGTTTCATTGGCAATGTAGAGCCATACCAGGTCGTCGCTTTGCAGTTCGCCGCCCTTCAGCGGCTCGATGGCTTTCAACGCCATGCGGCAGGGGGCGCACCACGTGTTCCAGAAGTCCACCAGCACCACCTTGCCCCGGTAGGGCGCGATGATGGCATCAAACAGTTGCGCCAGCGGCACGTTTGGAGTGGTTTCAATCTTGGCTTTCCCCTCCACGGCGGCGAGGTCGGCCTGGGTCTTGGCTTCCATCTTTTCCAATGCTTCCAGGTAGAAGGGGCTTTCCATCGAGGCCAACGTCTTGCGGTCGTCATCGGTCAGGGAGAGGCTTTCCGCCTTGCTTACTAGGGGAAACACCTTGGGAAGGTCAACAACAAGGCCGCTCCGTATGCCCGTCAGTCCGGGCAGGTCGAAGTCGCTCCAGCCAATGGTGGATACGTAGCTCAGGAAGTCTGTTCCCATCAACAATTTGGGGTCGTTGATGTCAAACAATTGGCACACCGCTTTCACATCTTCTTCCTTTATGGGGTCGATGCCTTTCACCGGCTCGCGTCCCCATTCGCTATGGGCTTGGCGGTAGGAATATTCGCGCACGAAGTCACCGGAAGTGAGGGCGTAGAGGGTTTCTTGTCGCAGGCTTAATTGCCACAGTTCCTTGAGCAACTGGGGCAGGCTGCTACGCCCGATGCTGTCGGTCAAGGTGTGGTATTGTTCCGTCACGAAGGCGGCGTATTCCTGCGAGGGCATGGCGTAAACGGGCGGTTCGTTGTCGTACAAGTCCAGCATGAAACGTTCGCGGTGCATGGCGTAGGCGTTTGTGAGGTTGGCATACGTGCCGGTTGCGTAGAGGGATTGGAGCGGGGCGGGCTGCGGGGCTTTCCCTTTCTCGGCCCGGCGGGCGAGGATGCGCCAACCGCTTGCCTGCATGTTGAGGTACACGTCGGCGGTGTCGCCGGGTGCCAGCCATAGCAGTTCTATGAACGAATGTGCCGCATCGACCAGTGCCTGCGCCGGGCCATATTGCATGAAGCTGAGTGTGGCGTTGCCCAGCGAGTCAATGGGGCAGGTGTATGGTTGCTGGTCGCCGAACAGGGTGTTGACGTATACGTTCAGCTCCTTGCCAAGTGTTTCCCG
>CALUML010000188.1 GCA_944321745.1 uncultured Bacteroidales bacterium | reverse complement strand
CTTCACATGCACGATAATTTGCATACTTATGCTAAATATAGTTAACCGTATTCAACTTTCATATTATAGTTCATTAGACCATTCTGTGAATATCTTTGCCTGCTTTCCGTCTTGTGACGGCGTTTTTTGCCGTCTTTTCTCTCGGCATAGCCCGCTATGCCTTCGAGAAAAGCCAACAAAAACCGCTCGTCACAAGAACAGAAATCAAGCAAAGTCTAATGACCGATTTGGGCTTAAAAATGGCCTTTTCATCGGGTCTTATTATGAAATGGCAATTATATATCAGTTATAACATATTTGGTCTGAGCATAGGCAAGACTTTCTGATCTAAAAAGGGAAGGTCGCTTTGCAGGCACAAGTCAGTGTGCTCGTGTGCCTTGCTTACTCTATTGCGTCTTTCACTTCGAGGAAAGCCTGTTCCAGTTTCAACATTTCGGTGGCCATGAAGCGGTAGAAGGCCAGCCAGTCGCTGCGGCGGTGGATGTCGAGCCCTTCGCGGCGGGAGTAGATGCGGCACACCTCGTTGCCGCAAGGGCGGCGGTAGGCGAAGTCCCATACCAGGCCGTCGGGGAAGTCGCTTTCCATCACGGCGCGGTAGCGTTCGAATTGCTCGTATTTGCGTAAACGCTCGTTTTCATCGCGCAAATTGATTTCCAGGATAACTTCTGCTCCGGTGCGGGTGGCATCGTATTTAAATTCCACGCCTTTCATTTTGGTATTGAGCAGGAAGTTGTCCCGCCGTCCGGCCATTTCGGGCAAGTCGCGGCAAAAGGTGCCGTAACCTTCCCAAAACTCTTTCTTTAGTTGTCGCAGTTCGTCTTTCGTGTACACGGGAGATTAACGATTAGTGATTAATGATTAGTGATTAGCGGGTCATGCCAGAAAGCTTCGGGGCTGGCTTGTGGCTCGTTGCTATACCGCCTTATATACATTGCCGGGCAGGCGTTTGACCAGGCCTCGCATTTCCAGTTCCAGCAAGCGGATGGACAGTTGGCTGAACGGTTGCCCGGTCGGCTCCACCAAGTCGTTTACCAGCAGGCCGTCGGGGTTGTCGCGCAGGGTGAGGAGCAGTCTGCGGTCTTCTTCCGGCAGGTTGGCGGGCAGATCGTTGCTTGGTTGCTGGTCGAATAACGTGGGCTCTTTTGGCTGGGCTTTCCCTTTGTTGACAGGCTGGTCGATGTACCGTAGGAGGTCGTCAGCCGACTCAATCAAGGCGGCCACGTTGCTTTTGATGAGTTCGTGGCAACCGGCAGAGTATTCGTCGCTCACCCTTCCGGGAAAAGTGAACACCTCCCGGTCGTAGTCGAATGCCAGTTTGGCTGTGATGAGCGCGCCGCCCCGGTGGGCCGATTCCACTACGACCAGGGCATCGCACAGGCCGGCCACGATGCGGTTGCGTTGTACGAAATTGGGTCTGTCGGGGTTGGTGCGGCTCGGGTATTCGGTGAGCAGGCCGCCGCCGTGTTTCACCATTTCGGCCGCTATCGGGCGGTGCGGGGGCGGATAGAGTCTGTCCAGCCCGTGTGCCAGCACCCCGACGGTGGGCAGCCCGGCTTGGAGTGCCGCCTGGTGGGCGCACACGTCGATGCCGTAGGCCAGCCCGCTCACGATGACAGTGCCGGGCAAGGCCTGTGCGATGTCCGCCACCAGCTTGTGGCAGTTATTCCGGCCTTGCTCGGTGGGGCGGCGGGTGCCGACTATGCCGATGAAATGGGCGGCGTTGAGATCCGTCTCACCTTTGCCGAACAGCACGAGGGGTGCGTCTTGGCATTGCTTCAGCCGGGTGGGGTAATTCGCATCGTCTATGTAATAGGTGCGGATGCCGTATCGGCGGATGAACTCCAGTTCCTCCCCGGCGCGTTGCAGTGCCTCATCGCGTTGCCGGATGATGGCCTCGGCCAGCGTCTGCCCGATGCCGGGCGTTCTTTCCAGCATACCCCGTTTTTCCCGGAAGATGCGTTCAGCCGATCCCAACTGTTCGATCAGCCTCTTGGCCAGCATCGGCCCGATGCCTTTGATGCAGGTGAGGGCTATGGGGTATAGTATATTGTCCATGTGTTCGGGTATAGGGGGCAGAGGGGGCTTTCCAAACCCATCCAAAGGGGAGAGGGGATGGGCGTGTGTCCGCGCCACTTCGTTCAATCCGTGTTACCGCGTGCCAATCTGAAATCTGTAATTTGAAATCTGAAATCTGAAATCAGAACCCCGTGGGTTTCAGGCGCAGTCCCTCCGCCTCGTCGAGGCCGCACATCAGGTTCATGTTCTGCACCGCTTGGCCTGAGGCTCCTTTCAGCAGGTTGTCGATGCAGGAGATGATGAGCAGCTTGTCGCCATGTTTTTCCACGTGTAGGATGGCCTTGTTCGTGTTCACCACCTGTTTCAAATCCGGGTTCTGGTCGGTTACGTGCGTGAAGGCCGCCTTGCGGTAATACGTTTCGTACAGGGTTTTGGCATCCTCCTCGCTTAGCGGGCAGGTGGTGTACAGGGAGGCGAAGATGCCCCGTGCGAAGTCGCCCCGTACCGGGATGAAGTTCAGTGTCCGGTCGAATCCCGGCTGGAGTTGCCGCAGCGACTGTCCGATTTCCTGCAAATGCTGGTGCGTGAACGCTTTGTACACTGATAGGTTGTTGCTGCGCCAGCTGAAGTGCGAGGTGGCCGACGGTTTCACGCCCGCTCCCGTCGAGCCGGTGATGGCGTGGATGTGCACTTCGTCGCGCAGCAATCCTTGGGCGGCCAGGGGCAGCAGGGCCAGTTGGATGGCCGTGGCGAAGCAGCCCGGGTTGGCGATGCGCTGCGCCCGGCAGATGGCTTCGCGGTTCAGCTCGGGCAGGCCGTAGACGAACGAGTGCTCCGCGCTCTGTGCCCGGTAGTCGGTTGAGAGGTCGATGACGCGCACCTCCTCCGGCACGTGGTGCGACTCCATGAACTTGCGGCTGTCGCCATGCGCCGAGCACAGGAACAGTACGTCCACCCGATCCAGCGGCAGCGCGTCGGTGAATCGCAGGTTCGTGTCGCCCAAGAGTCCCTCGTGTACCGCGCTCACGGCGTTGCCCGCATTGCTGCTGCTGTGCACGAACGCTACTTCCACCTGCGGGTGGAAAATCAGGATGCGCAATAACTCGCCGGCCGTGTAGCCAGCCCCTCCGATGATGCCAACTTGTATCTTCATATTATAGGATTTCAAATTTCAAATTTCAAATTTCAGATTTCAGATTGGGAGGATGTAAATAACGCGAAATGCGCGAATGTCCTTTTTCCCGTAGGGCGATGCCCTACGCTAAACACCACAAGGCCGTTGACCTTGCCCTTTCTCCTCCTCTTGCCTCTGCTTGTAGTTACGCCTGCAAACTTAAGGAAAATCTCTGGAATATCCGCCGAATTGCAGCAGATTAACGCAACAGGATTTGATAATTAGGGAGTTAGAGGAAA
>CALUML010000187.1 GCA_944321745.1 uncultured Bacteroidales bacterium | reverse complement strand
CCGCCGCTCATCTTCCTCGGCATCGGGGCGATGACCGACTTCTCGTCGCTCATCTCCAACCCCAAGCTCATGCTGCTCGGCGCGGCTGCCCAGTTGGGCATCTTCGTCACGTTCATCGGGGCGTACGCGCTCGGCTTCACACCGCAGGAAGCGGGTGCCATCGGCATCATCGGCGGTGCCGACGGGCCGACCACCATCTTCCTCACCTCGAAGCTCGCGCCGCACCTCATCGGGGCCACGGCCATCGCAGCCTACTCGTACATGGCGCTCGTGCCGCTCATCCAGCCGCCCATCATGCGCCTGCTGACCACCAAGAAGGAACGCCTCATCCGCATGAAGCCGCCCCGCCAGGTATCGAAGACGGAAAAAATCATCTTCCCCATCGTGGGCCTGATACTGACCTGCTTCATCGCCCCGAGCGCGTTGCCGCTGCTGGGGATGCTCTTCCTCGGCAACCTGCTGAAGGAATCGGGCGTGACCGACCGCCTGGCCGACACCGCCCGCAACGCCCTGATGAACACCATGGTCATCCTCATCGGTCTGACCGTGGGTGCTTCGACGCAGGCCGTGCGCTGGATGGAAGACCCCGCCACGGGCGAACTCATCAACCGGGGCTTCCTGAGCCTGGACTCGCTGAAGATATTCTTCCTCGGCGCGTGTGCCTTCGCCTTTGCCACGGCGGGCGGGGTGCTCTTCGCCAAGGTGATGAACCTCTTCCTCAAGGACGGCAACAAGATTAACCCGCTCATCGGCTCGGCCGGCGTGTCGGCAGTGCCTGCCGCCGCCCGCGTGTCGCAGGACCAGGGCTTGAAGGCCGACCGCACCAACCACCTGCTGATGCACGCCATGGCCCCCAACGTGGCCGGCGTGATAGGCTCGGCGGTGGCGGCGGGCATCCTGCTGAGCATGTTGTCGTAACCATGCCGGACTGCCAAGCCGGCTGGTTTGCATAAGTGAACGAAGGCTTCCCGGTTGGAACGGATTTCAATCGGGAAGTTTTTTTGTTGGTTGCAAGCAAAGACGGGAAGGACGCGTATTCCCTCGTCCGTGCCGGGATGGTTTCCTTGGCATCCTGGCACCTTGGCGTAGCCCGCACTATACATTATATTATATATGCATGCATTAGAAAACTTGTTCCATCAGTTCACCGGCACGATGCCGGAGGGGATGGAAGCGTTGTCCGCCGCCGGTTCCAACCGCCGGTATTTCCGCCTGAGGGGCGGGGGCGCGTCCGTCGTCGGCGTGGAGGGCACGTCCGTGGAGGAGAACCGCGCCTTCATCGCCATGGCGAAGCACTTCCACGAGGCCGGGCTGCCCGTGCCGCAGGTGCTGGCCCGCAGCGAGGACGACATGTATTACCTGCAAGAGGACTTGGGCGACACCACGCTGTTCGACCGCCTGGCCGCCGCCCGCCTCACCGGCACGTATGGCGAGGAGGAAACCGCCCTGCTGCGCCGCACCCTGCAACGCCTGCCCGAGGTGCAGGTCGTAGGAGCACGGGGATTCGACTTCTCGGTGTGCTACCCGCTGGCGGAATTCAACGAACGCTCGGTGATGTGGGATTTGAATTATTTCAAATACTGCTTCCTCAAGGCTACCAGACTGGAGTTTTCGGAGAACCGCCTGGAGGACGACTTCCAACGGCTGGCCGCCATGCTGCTGCGGACGGGCGGCGACACGTTCATGTACCGCGATTTCCAAAGCCGCAACGTGATGGTGAAGGACGGCGAGCCTTACTTCATCGACTTCCAGGGCGGGCGGCGCGGCCCCGTGCATTACGACGTGGCCTCGTTCCTGTGGCAGGCACGGGCGCAATACCCTCCGCAGCTGCGTGAGGAGCTGCTGGACGCATACCTCCGGTCGCTCGCCCGGTTCATGCCGGTGGACGGGGCGGACTTCCGCCGGCAGTTGCGCCACTTCGTGCTGTTCCGCACCCTGCAGGTGCTGGGAGCATACGGCTTCCGGGGCTACTTCGAGCGCAAGCCGCATTTCCTGCAAAGCATCCCCCCCGCGCTGGGCAACCTCCGCTCGCTGCTCGACGGCGATTTCCCCGAATACCCCTACCTCGCCGACGTGCTGCGGCAGATGGCGGGACTGGAACAATTCCGCCCCACCCCACCCCGCCACTCGCTGCTGGTCACGGTATGCAGTTTTTCCTACAAGAAAGGCATCCCGGAGGACCGTTCGGGCAACGGGGGCGGCTTCGTGTTCGACTGCCGCGCCCTGCACAACCCCGGCCGCTACGAGCAATACGCCCGCCTCACGGGGCTGGACCAGCCCGTCATCGACTTCCTGGAGCAGGACGGGGGCATCCTGCGTTTCCTCGAACATGCCTGGGCATTGGTCGATGCCTCCGTGGAACGCTACCAGGCCCGGGGCTTCACCCACCTGATGGTGTGCTTCGGCTGCACCGGCGGCCAGCACCGCTCCGTGTACGCCGCCCAGAAGACGGCGGAACACCTCCAACGGCAATACGGCGTGGAGGTGCGGCTCATCCACCGGGAACAAGGAATAGAAATATGAAAGCAATGATATTCGCGGCCGGGCTGGGCACCCGCCTGAAGCCGCTCACCGACCGCATGCCCAAGGCCCTGGTGCCCGTGGCGGGGAAGCCCCTGCTGGAGCACGTCATCCTGAAGCTGCGTGCCGCCGGGTTCGACGAAATCGTGGTCAACGTGCACCACTTCGCCGACCAGATTATCGGTTTCCTGGAAACCAAACGTAGCTTCGGCATCCGCATCGAGGTGTCCGACGAGCGCGGGCAGCTGCTCGACACGGGCGGGGGCGTGCGCCGGGCGGCCCCGTTCTTCGACGACGGTGCCCCCTTCCTGGTGCACAACGTAGACATCCTGTCCGACCTCGACCTCGGCGCGTTGTACCGCCACCACCTGCGCCGCGACCCGCTTGCCACGCTGGTGGTGAGCCGGCGCCGCACGAGCCGCTACCTGCTGTTCACCCCCGAAGGGCGGCTACGCGGCTGGCTCAACGAGCGCACGGGCGAAACGAAGCCCCCCACGCTATCCCCCACGCCCGACCTGCACAAGCTGGCCTTCGCGGGCATCCACGTGATGTCGCCCCACGTGTTCGCACTCATGGACGAATGGCCCGAGGTGTTCCCCATCATGGACTTCTACCTGGCGCAAGCCGCCACGCAACGCATCGAGGGCTACGTGCCGCCCGCCTTCCATATGCTCGACGTGGGCAAGCTGGACACGCTGCACGAGGCCGAAACGTTCGTGGCAGCCTATCCCCCGTTGGCGTAAATCCCCAAGCACATGCAGTTCCACCAGGTTGGGACGGTCGTCCCGTAAGGCTGGGACGGTCATCCCGTAAGGTTGGGACGGTCGTACCGTAAGGTTGGGACGGTCGTACCGTAAGGTTGGGACGGTCGTACCGTAAGGTTGGGACGGTCGTACCGTAAGGCTGGGATGGTCGTACC
>CALUML010000186.1 GCA_944321745.1 uncultured Bacteroidales bacterium | reverse complement strand
ATGCGATTATGCGGTTCAGCGATTAAGCGGTTCAGCGGTTCAGCAGTTCAGCGATTCAGCGATTCAGCGATTCAGCGGTTCAGCGGTTCAGCGATTAACCGATTCAGCGATTCTTCGATTCTTCGATTAAACGATTCAACATGAAATTAGCAGGAAGCGAAATACTCATCAGATCTTTGCTGGCCGAAGGGGTCAGCACCCTGTTCGGCTATCCGGGCGGGCAGGTCATCCCGGTGTTCGACACGCTGTACGACTACCGGCACGAGTTGCACCACGTGCTTACGCGCCACGAACAAGGGGCGGTGCACGCGGCTCAAGGCTACGCACGGGCTTCGGGCGGGGTGGGCGTGTGCCTGGTCACCTCCGGGCCGGGGGCTACGAACGTGATTACCGGCGTGGGCGATGCCATGCTGGACAGCACGCCCGTGGTGGTTATCGCCGGGCAGGTGGCTTCGCCCATGCTGGGCACGGATGCCTTCCAGGAGATTGACGTGGTGGGCATCACGCAGCCCATCACCAAGTGGGCGTACCAGATACGCCGTGCCGAGGACGTGGCCTGGGCGGTGGCGCGGGCCTTCTACATCGCCCGCAGCGGACGGCCCGGCCCGGTGGTGTTCGACTTCACCAAGGATGCGCAGGTGCAGCAGGCGGAGTTCGCCTACCGGCCCTGCACCTTCATCCGCAGCTACCAGCCCGTGCCCGAGGCCGACCCCGCCCGCCTGGACGAGGCCGCCCGCCTCATCGACGCGGCGGAAAGGCCGTTGGCACTCGTCGGGCAGGGGGTCATCCTGGCCCGTGCGGAGGAGGAGCTGAAGGCTTTTCTCGAAAAGGCCGACATACCGGCGGCCAGTACTTTGCTGGGCTTATCGGCCCTGCCGTCGGACTATCCGCTGAACAAGGGTTTCCTCGGGATGCATGGCAATGTGGCTCCGAACATGAAAACCAACGAGGCCGACGTGATTGTCGCCATCGGGATGCGTTTCGACGACCGCCTCACGGGCAACGTGGCCAAATACGCCCCCCAGGCCAAAATCATCCACCTCGACATCGACCCTTCGGAAATAGGCAAGAACATCCCCGTGGACGTGCCGGTGCTGGGCGACGCCAAAGTCACCTTGCAAGCCTTGACCGGGCGGATAAGCCAGCGCAAGCACACGGCGTGGATACGCTCGTTCGACGAATACGACCGGCTGGAGCACGACAAAGTGATACGCCGCGAACTTTACCCCGACGGCCACGCCCTTACCATGGGCGAGGTGGTGCGCCGCGTGTCCGAAGCCACCGGCCACGATGCGGTGCTGGTGACCGACGTGGGGCAGAACCAGATGATGGCTGCCCGTTACTTCCGCCACTCGCGCACCCGCAGCCTGGTGACTTCGGGCGGGCTGGGCACTATGGGCTTCGGCATCCCGGCGGCCATGGGGGCGAAGTTGGCCGTGCCGGCACGCACCGTGTGCCTGTTTTGCGGCGACGGCGGTTTCCAGATGACCATGCAGGAACTGGGCACCATCATGCAGGAACACCTCGGCGTGAAAATCATCTTGCTGGACAACCACTACCTCGGCATGGTGCGGCAGTGGCAGGAGCTATTCTACCACGAGCGCTACTCGTTCACCGCCATGAACAACCCCGACTTTACTGCCATTGCCCGCGCCTACGGCATCACCAGCCGCACCGTGGAACGCCGTGCCGACCTGGACGATGCCATCGACGACATGCTGCGCGACGATGACGAGCCCTACCTGCTCGTGGCCCGCGTGGAGGACAAAGGCATGGTGTACCCCATGGTGCCCGCCGGGGCAGGCATCACCGAGATATTGTTGGGAGAGGAGGACAAGAGGTAAGGAGGAAGAGGTGAAAGGAGAAAGGTGAAAGGAGAAAAGGCAAGGCCAACGCCCTATGGACAGAGGCGAGGAGTGAGAGCTAAGGGGTGAGAGCTAAGGAGCAAAAAATCATCTGCGTCAATCTGCGAAATCTGCGGGAAACAAAATCGGTGCCGTCCGTGTGCTGCAATTTGCGTCCCCCTCCAATCTGAAATCTGGAATTTGAAATCTGCAATAAAACTATGTCAACAAAACCAAACGATACGAATCCCGCATCCCCCCTTCAGGGGGGGCTTGGAGGAGCCGTCCTGTACACCATCACCGTCTTTTCCGAAAACACGGTGGGCGTGCTCAACCAAATCACCATCATCTTCACCCGGCGGGGCATCAACATCGAGACCCTGTCGGTGTCGCCCTCGGCCATCGCGGGCATCCACAAGTTCACCATCACGGCCTTCGCCACGCCCGACATGATACAAAAAGTGGTGCAGCAGATAGACAAGCGCGTGGACATCCTGAAGGCCTACTACAACACCGACGAAGACCTGGTGTTCGAGGAAATCGCCCTCTACAAGGTGTCCACCGAGAAGCTGCTCGCCCTCGGTTCGGTCGAGAGCCTGGTGCGCCGCCACGGCATCCGCATCTTGGAGCTGAGCGAATCATCCGTGGTGTTCCAAAAGACCGGACATTACGAGGAGACGCAGCAGCTGTTCGATGAATTGCAGCAGTCCATAGGCGTGCTGCAATTCATCCGCTCCGGGCGGGTGGCCATCACCAAGTCGCGGGTGGAACGTCTCAGCGACATGCTGGCCGCCCGGGAACTTCAGCGCACGGATGACACGGATTTACACAGATAAATATCTACCTATTCAATAACCCGCACCCGGTGGCAAGGCATTCGAACGGTCGGAAGCATCCGTGTTTATCCGTTCAATCGGTGTCATCCGTGTGCAAAAAAACAATTCAAACATGGCAAAAATGAATTTCGGCGGGGTGGAAGAAAACGTCATCACCCGCAGCGAGTTCCCGTTGGAACGGGCAAAGGAAGTATTGAAAGGCGAAACCATCGCCGTCATCGGCTACGGCGTGCAAGGCCCCGGGCAGTCGCTCAACCTGCACGACAACGGCTTCAACGTCATCGTGGGGCAGCGCAAGGGCGGCAAGACGTGGGACAAGGCCGTGGCCGACGGCTGGGTGCCGGGCGAGACGCTCTTCGAAATCGAGGAAGCCTGCCAGCGCGCCACCATCGTGCAATACCTGCTGAGCGATGCCGCCCAAATCGAAGTGTGGCCGCGCATCAAGCCCCACCTCACCGCAGGCAAGGCCCTGTATTTCTCGCACGGCTTCGGCATCACCTACAAGGACCGCACGGGCATCGTCCCACCGGCGGACGTGGACGTCATCCTCGTCGCACCCAAGGGGTCGGGCACCTCGCTGCGCCGCATGTTCCTCGAGGGGCGCGGGCTGAACTCCTCCTACGCCATCTTCCAGGATGCCACCGGACGGGCGTTCGAGCGCGTCATCGCCCTGGGCATCGGCATCGGGTCGGGCTACCTGTTCGAAACCGACTTCCAGCGCGAAGTGTACTCCGACCTCACCGGCGAGCGCGGCACCCTCATGGGAGCCATCCAAGGCATCCTGCTGGCGCAATACGAAGTGCTGCGCGAGCACGGCCACACCGCCTCCGAGGCCGTCGACGAGACGGTGGAGGAACTCACCC
>CALUML010000185.1 GCA_944321745.1 uncultured Bacteroidales bacterium | reverse complement strand
GGCAAGATGCAGGAACGCATCACCTCCACCCGCCAGGGGTCCATCACCTCCGTGCAGGCCGTGTACGTGCCCGCCGACGACCTCACCGACCCCGCGCCGGCCACCACCTTCACCTTCCTCGATGCCACGACGGTGCTCGACCGCAAGATATCCGAGCTGGGCATCTACCCCGCCGTGGACCCGCTGGCATCCACCTCGCGCGTGCTCGACCCCAACGTGGTGGGCGAGGCGCACTACAACACCGCCCAGCAGGTGAAGCAGCTCTTGCAACGCTACCGCGACTTGCAGGACATCATCGCCGTGCTCGGCATGGAGGAACTCTCCGAGCAGGACAAGCTCACCGTGAACCGCGCCCGCCGCGCCCAACGATTCGCCTCGCAGCCCTTCTTCATGTCCGAGGCCTTCACCAACGTGCCGGGCGTGATGGTCTCCATCGAGGACACCATCAAGGGCTTCGACATGATTGTACGCGGCGAGGTGGACGACCTGCCCGAACAGGCCTTCCTCAACGTGGGCACCATCGAAGAGGCCATGGAAAAGGCCAAACGGATGAAAGCGGAGGGGTGAAAGGAAAAAGTTGAAAGGGAAAAGGAGAAATAGTTGAAAGGAGAAAGGAAAAAGGGAAAAGGATAAATAGTTGAAAGGGAAAAGGATAAAGTAAAAAGGAGAAGGGAATAAAGGAGAAAGGGAAAAGGATATAGTAGAAAAAGGGAAAAGGGAAAAAGGGAATGCCCGTAGAGGCGGATAGCCTTCCGCCCTCCGTCCAAGGCCAACGGCCTTGAGGCTCTCAGCATAGGGCAACGCCCTATGGACGGCCAGCCACCCCCGCTACCCGTTACTCGCTCCCCGCTCCCCGCTACGGAAAGCCCCCTGCCCGCTCCCCGCTACTAAAATAACAGACGACATGAACGTACGCATCCTGTCAGCCGAACGCAACCTCTACACGGGTGAAGCCTCCGCCGTGACCCTGCCGGGCATCGACGGCTCGTTCACCGTGCTCGACCACCACGCCCCGCTCATCGCCGGGCTGCGGGCGGGCACCGTGCGCTGCACCCGGACGGACGGCACCGAGGTGCCCGGCATCGACATTGCGGGAGGCTGCGTGCTGGTGGCCGACAACCAAGTAACCGTGTGCGTGGAATGACAACCCGAAGCAACGACATACGCATCCTGCCCCTCGTGGCAGGCACCGTGGCACTCGCCGCCGCGCTCACCGCCGCGCTGGTGGCGGGGCGGGAAGTGCTGTTCGCCGCGCGGCCGCCCTACACGTGGAGCATGGTGCTGGCCGTCACCCTCGGCCTCTTCGAGGTGGTCAGCCTGCTGTGGGTGCGCAGCGGACTGCGGCAGTCCAACGCGTCATACACCGTGCGCATCTACATGGCCCTGAAAGTGGTGAAGCTCATGCTCTTCCTCGGCCTGGTGGTGGGCTACTGGGCCGACGTGGAAACGGGCACCAAGGAATTCGTGTCCACGGCGGCGGGCATCTACCTCATCTACCTGATGTGGGACACGTATTGCCTCGTCACGTTGGAGAAAAAGAACAAAAAACGGAGTGCCAACAGCGGACAGCCAAGGACCGGCAGCGAATAGCGACCCAACCCGTTACCGGGCGGAAGCCTACCCGCTACCCGCTACTCGCTACCGGCTACTAAAGAAGACTATATGAACAGACATACCGACATATTCGCACGCATCGCGACCCTGCTGGCCCTGCTGCTGGCCGGCCCCCTTGCCGCCCGGGCGGCGGACGGGGAACAGGCGGAGGACATCAGCCCGCAGGACATCGTGCTGGAGCACCTGGCCGACTCCTACGGCTGGCACATCGCCACGGTGGGCGATGCGGATATCGCCATCCCCCTGCCCGTCATCGTGCGGGGAGCGGACGGCGGCTGGCACCTCTTCTCCTCCGCCCGCCTGCACGGCGCGGACGCCTCCTACGAGGGCTTCCACATCGCCAGCGAGGGCAAGCACAAGGGCAAAATCGTCGAAACCCTCCCCGGCGGCGAGGAGGTGCGCCCGCTCGACCTCTCGCTCACCAAGAACGCCGCCGCCCTGCTCATCAGCAGCGCGTTGCTCGTGACCGTCGTCATGGGGTGCGCCCGCTGGTACAAGCGGCGCGAAGCACACCCCGAGCAGGCCTCGCCCCACGGCTTCGTGGCTTTCATGGAGATGGTCATCATGGACATCGTGAACAGCGTCATCAAGCCGTCCATCGGCCCGAACTACCGGAGGTACGCGCCCTACCTGCTCACGCTGTTCTTCTTCATCATCTGCAACAACCTGCTGGGGCTGATACCCATATTCCCCGGCGGGGCGAACATCACGGGCAACATCGCCGTCACGTTCACCCTGGCCCTGGGTTCGTTCATCGCGGTCAACCTCTTCGCCACGAAGGGTTACTGGAAGGACATCTTCTGGCCCGACGTGCCCACGTGGCTCAAAGTGCCCGTGCCGCTCATGCCCGCCATCGAGTTCATCGGCATCTTCACCAAACCGTTCGCCCTCATGATTCGTCTGTTTGCCAACATCCTGGGCGGCCATGCGGTGGTGCTGGGGCTGGTGTGCGTCATCTTCGTCACCGCCAAGCTGGGCGCGGGGCTCAACGCGGGCATCGGCTTCGTGGCCGTGGTGCTCAACATATTCATCGACTTCCTCGAACTGCTCGTGGCCTACATCCAGGCCTACGTGTTCACGCTGCTCACCGCCGTGTTCATCGGCCTGTCGCAGGTGGAAGAGCACCACGCCTGACGGGCGCGGGAGCGGGGCAGGCAGGAAGCCGCACGCGCATTGTTCATTATTAATTGTTAATTGTTAATTAAATAGAGCTATGTTACTATCTATCTTATTGCAAATGACGACAGGAGCCGGGCTAGCCAAAATCGGCGCGGCATTGGGAACGGGACTGGCCGCCATCGGGGCGGGCATCGGCATCGGCAAAATCGGCGAGGCGGCCATGGAAGGCATCGCCCGCCAGCCCGAAGCCTCCGGCGACATCCGTATGAACATGATCATCGCCGCCGCGCTCGTCGAAGGGGTGGCCTTCTTCGCCGTGGTGGTGTGCGGGTTCATCCTGTAGACAGGGGCGAGGAGCGAGGAGCAAGAGGCAAGCAGGAACGAACAATCTTCCGCACCGCCCCAACCCTCCTCCCGTCCAAGGCCAACGGCCTTGCGGCACCCGGCATGGGGCAACGCCCTATGAACAGAGGCAAGGAGTAAGAAGCAAGCCGCCCAAGGCCAACGGCCTTGCAGCACTCAGCATAGGGCAACGCCCTATGAACAGAGGCAAGAGCCACGCCCAAGGCCGACGGCCTTGTGGCACTCCGCATGGGGCAACGCCCTATGGCAACAGGTGTTTAGCATCGCAAAACATTAAAGACTAGGCATATGAGTTTACTGACCCCCGACCCCGGACTGCTGTTCTGGATGCTGCTGTCGTTCGGCATCGTGGTGTTCGTGCTGTGCAAATTCGGCTTCCCGGTCATCGTGCGCATGGTGCACAAGCGCGAGGACTACATCGACCGTTCGCTGGCCGCCGCCAAGGAAGCTCAGGCCCAGCTGGCCAACATCCGGCAGGAAAGCGACCGCATGCTGCAACAGACACGCGCCGAACAGGCACGCC
>CALUML010000184.1 GCA_944321745.1 uncultured Bacteroidales bacterium | reverse complement strand
GGAGAGCTGCGCCCCCCGCTCCATGGCGGGCAGGGTGGCGGCATCGTCGCCCTCGGGCTCGTCGTCGGTGGACTCGCGGTACACGCGCAGGAACCCGTCGAACACCACGACCTCGCCCGTGGCCACGAACTGGTATTGCTGCCCGCCCGCGCCGATGGTGATGACGGTCTTTTCCAGTTCCGCGTCGGCCATCTGCGAGGCGATGGTGCGCTTCCACACCAGCTCGTAGAGGCGTTGCTCCTGGGCGTTGCCCCCGGCGGTGTGGACGTTCATGTAGGTGGGGCGGATGGCCTCGTGCGCTTCCTGCGCCCCCTTGGAGTGGGTGGTGAAGCGGCGCGTGTGCACGTATTGTTCACCCATCGTGCCGGCTATTTCGTCGCGCGAGGCGGCCAGGGCGAGGTTGGACAGGTTGACGGAGTCGGTACGCATGTAGGTGATTTTCCCGTCCTCGTAGAGCCGTTGCGCCAGCGCCATCGTCTGCGACACGGAGTAGCCCAGCTTGCGGGCGGCCTCCTGCTGCAGCGTGGAGGTGGTGAAGGGGGGGGCGGGCGACTTCTTCACGGGGCGCGTCACGATGTCCTCGATGGCGAACCGCGCCGAGCGGCACGCCTGGAGGAAGTCCGCGGCCTGCTGCTTGGTGGCGAAGCGCGTGTTCAGCTCCGCCCGCAGCTCGGCGGGGTGGCCGTCCTTGTCCGCTCCCGTGAAGAGGGCCGACACGCGGTAGGCCGCCTCGGGGCGGAACTGCTGTATCTCGCGCTCGCGCTCCACGATGAGGCGCACGGCCACCGACTGCACGCGCCCGGCCGAGAGCGAGGGCCTGACCTTGCGCCACAGCACGGGCGAGAGCTCGAAGCCCACGATGCGGTCGAGCACGCGGCGTGCCTGCTGCGCGTTGACCAGGTTGAGGTCGATGTCGCGCGGGTGCTCGATGGAGGCGAGGATGGCGGGCTTGGTGATTTCGTGGAACACGATGCGGCGCGTGCGTTCGGGCTTCAGCCCCAGCACCTCGTACAGGTGCCAGGCGATGGCTTCCCCCTCGCGGTCCTCATCGGAGGCCAGCCACACCATGTCGGCCTCCCCGGCGGCCTTCTTCAGCTCGGCCACGAGCTTCTTCTTATCGGGCGACACCTCGTACTTCGGCGCGTAGCCGTGCTCGAAGTCGATGTTGATGCCCCGGTCGGGCAGGTCGCGCACGTGCCCGAAGCTGGACATCACGTGGTAGTCCTTCCCCAGGAATTTCTCGATGGTCTTGGCCTTGGCGGGCGACTCGACGATGACAAGATTCTTCGACATATATATTATATAATGTATAGGTTCACGAATTGCGGGGCAAAAGTAAGAAAAAATGCCGCTTGCCCGCCCATCCCCCGGCGGATTATTTTTTATTTTTAAATGAATGCCCGCCAACGGGCGGCGGCGCGGACACGCACCTTCCCTCCTGCGGGGGAGGGGGACGGCGGAAACGACGGGCGCGAGTTTGCGGAAACGACGGGCGCGAGTTTGCGGGACAAACGGGCGCGAGTTTGCGGGACAAACGGACGCGAGTTTGCGGGACAAACGGACGCGAGTTTGCGGGACAAACGGACGCGAGTCGTATCCGCCGACGGGCGTGCGCCGTTTCCATCCCCCTAAAGGGGCTTTAGTTAACCGCAAAGAGCGCAAAGGGCGCGGAGGGGCGACCCTGCCCCTAAAGCCAACCGCAAAGAGCGCGGAGAGGCGCAGAGGCAGTCAATACCTTTGCGTCTCTTTGCGCTCTTTGCGGTTTACATATCTCCCCCTTTAGGGGGTCGGGGGGTCTTTCAGGGGGCTGAGGGGTTATCTGTCCCCCACCGACTTCCCCATTTCGAGGGCGGCGGCGAGGGCGGCGTGGCCTTCCACCTCGCCGGGTGCATCGACCCCTCCGGCAAAGACGGTGCCTGCCAGGCGGGCGCGTTCGAAGCATTCTATCCAGCCGCCCAGCCCGGTGGCGGCGCGGTCGGGGGTGTGCGGGTCGTCGTCGGCCGCGGAGGCGAGCAGGTAGATGTCGCGGAAGCGGTAGTCGGACCCGTACAGGGGGTTGGCGCGGTCGAGCAGGGTTTTCATCTGCCCGCTCATTTCATAATAATAAATGGGCGTGGCGAAGGCTATCGCGTCGGCATCGTGCATGCGGCGCACCAGGTCGGGCGCGTCGTCGGCCTGGACGCAGCGTTGCGTCTTCTGGCAGGCGAGGCAGCCGGTGCAGAAGCGCAGGTCCTTGCCCCGCAGGCTGACGGTTTCCACTTCGTGCCCCGCCTCGGCGGCTCCGCGGGCGAAGGCTTCGGCCAGCGCATGGGAGTTGCTCCGGGGGCGCAGGCTGGTTGAGATGACTAAGACTTTCATTGGTTACGAGTTACGAGCTACAAGCTACAAGCTACAAGCTACAAGTGAGGGGGGGTGATGCCGGGGATTTCTCCCGTTGGTCGAAATGACGGGGCGGCACTATCCCCACTTTCAATTTTCAATTACTCTCTGATGAAGTTGGTCTTGACGGCGGGTTCGCGTTCGGGCAGGGGCTGGCCGGAGAGGCTTTTCAGCATCCAGGCCATGTTGCGCCCCAGCGTGCGCATGGTCTGCAACCCCTCGGCATCCTGGGCGGTCTCGCCCGCGCGGGCACCGTAGAGGATGTTCCAGTATTGCGACGACACCACCGGCATTTGGGCGATGGTGAAATACTTGTTCAGCCGGTCGAACGCGGCACTCGCCCCGCCGCGCCGGCACACGGCCACCGCCGCCGCCGGCTTGTAGCGCAACAAGTCCGCCGAGGAGTAGAACAGCCGGTCGAGCAGGGCGCACAGCGAGCCGTTGGGCCCGGCGTAATACACCGGCGACCCGACAACCAGCCCGTCGGCTCCGGCGAGGCGTTCCCTTACCTTGTCATACAGTTCGTCATGGAACACGCACCGCCCCATTTCCCGGCACCGCCCGCAGGCTATGCAGCCCTGCACGGCCTTCGTGCCGATGGAGACGATTTCCGCCTCCACGCCGTTGGATTCAAGGGCTTTCGCCACCTCGGACAGGGCGATGTGCGTGTTACCCTCCGCCCGGGGGCTTCCGTTGATTAGTAATACTTTCATTGCTGATGTTTTTTAAAGATTTACCTATAGGCCCGTTCGAAGATGCCCACGCAGTCCTCGTGCGTCATTTCGCAGGGGTTGGCCAGGAAGAGGCCGCCCATCGTTTCGCGGGCGTTGCGGGCCAGGGTGTCGCATTCTTCCCGGCGGATGCCGTAGTCGCTCATGCGCAGGTTGTCCACGCCGCAGGCGCGTTGCAGGTCGGCCAGCGCGGTGAGGAAGTCCTCGGGCTTCGAGGCATCGGCCATGCCCATGGCACGCGCCATCTTGACAAACTGCCCGTCGCAGGCGTGGCGTTCCACGAAGAAGCGGTAGAATTCGTTCGAAATCATAATCAGTCCCGCGCCGTGGGGCAGGTCGTAGTGGTAGGCGCTCATGGCGTGCTCCATGGAATGCTCGGCGGTGGTGCTGGTGAGCTGCATGGTGAGCCCGGCGATGGTGCTGCCGTAGGCCACGGCGGTGCGGGCTTCGAGGTCGTTGCCGTCCTTCACGGCACGGGGAAGGTACTTGGCGATGTGCTCGATGGCCGAGAGGGCTATC
>CALUML010000183.1 GCA_944321745.1 uncultured Bacteroidales bacterium | reverse complement strand
GTTGCGGCAAGCCTGCCCATCCCCTCATTCAAAGTCCAGGTAAGGCCGCAGCCGTTGGAGGTCCTGCCCGGTGAACTCGCGGAAGCGGCGCAAGTCGCGCATCCCGTCCAGGCGGCCTTTGGCACGGCGGAACTCGCAGATGACCCGCGCCTGGTAAAAGTCGATGTATGGATGCCGCCGCAGGAGGTCGATGCCCGCGCGGTTCACTTCTATCCGTTTAATCATGGTGGTGTCCACCGTGCAATACGGGGCGATGCGGTCGTAATGCTCCGGCCTCATGCGCTCTATCTCCCGCAATTGTTCCACCGAATAAAAGCCGCCCAACTGCCGGCGGTAGCGCACGATTTCCCGGGCGTAATACGGCCCGATGCCCGCCACTTTCATCAATTCGGCCGTGTCGGCAGCGTTCAGCTCCACCACGACGAATGCCGTGTCGGGCGGCACGGCAGGCGGGTTGCCGGGCTTGTCCGGCTGTTCGCGCACGGCCGCCTCCGCCCCTGCAATGCGGATGTAGGGCTTCAATTCATCGAACTTTTCTGCCGTCAGGCCATAGATTTTCCTGAAATCGTCGGCCTTCCGGAAGCGTCCGCCCCTCGCACGGTATTTGAGTATGTTGCCCGCCATCCAGGGAGGCAGCCCCAACTTTCTGAAAGCAAGCGAATCGGCCGTGTTGGGGTCGAAGGGTGCAAGCGTGTACGCCTCCGCCTCCGCGTCGGCATGATGCAGCTTGTACTTTGCCCGCCTTTCGGCCCAAAGCCGTTCGCGCTCCGCCCGCTCCAGGCTGTCGCGCGACTGCAACGTGCGTTTGAAGGCCTCCACCTCCTGCACAAACAGCGTGTCCGCCGCCAAGGCACCGGGCGGCACGTGCTGCACACGGGCTTGCCACACGTTCACCCCAATCGCAACGGCCAGTAACACCGCCAAGGCGATGATGCCCACCTGCTGGGCCCGGGTAAAGTAGAAGAAGTCTTTCCACATGGCGGTTGGTTTTTGCAGGTTCCAAAGATAGCGAAAGGCGGGCACAGCGGCAAACGGGGGACAAAAAAAGCGTTTCCCTTTTTGCGGGAAACGCCTCATTTGCTGACGGAGGAGCAGGCCTTCTGCTTACCCCAAATACGTCTTCAACAGTTTGCTTTTGGAACTCGTACGCAACCTGCGGATGGCTTTTTCCTTGATTTGGCGGACACGTTCGCGGGTCAGCCCGAATTCGTCCCCTATTTCTTCCAAGGTCATTTCGGGCACTCCGATGCCGAAGAATTTCTTCACAATCTCGTGTTCGCGCTCGGTCAGGGTGGACAACGCACGCTCGATTTCCTTGGAGAGCGACTCGTTAATCAACGTGCGGTCGGCGTTCGGCGAATCTTCGTTGACCATCACGTCCAGCAGGCTGTTGTCTTCCCCTTCCACGAAAGGCGCGTCCACCGAGATGTGGCGGCCGGACACCTTCATCGTGTCGGCAATCTTGTCCACCGGTATTTCAAGCTCTTCCGCCAGTTCTTCCGGCGACGGGCGGCGTTCGTTTTCCTGTTCGAATTTGGAGAACGCCTTGTTGATTTTGTTCAAAGAGCCAACCTGGTTCAACGGCAGGCGGACAATGCGCGACTGCTCGGCCAAGGCCTGCAAAATGGACTGGCGTATCCACCACACGGCATACGAAATGAACTTGAAGCCACGGGTTTCATCAAACTTTTCAGCCGCCTTGATCAAGCCCAGGTTGCCTTCGTTAATCAAGTCGGGGAGGCTCAAGCCCTGGTTCTGATATTGCTTGGCCACGGAAACGACGAAACGCAGGTTGGCGCGGGTGAGTTTTTCCAACGCGGCCCTGTCACCATTGCGGATGCGCTGAGCGAGTTCAACTTCTTCTTCTACAGTAATAAGGTCCTCACGGCCAATCTCCTGTAAATACTTGTCCAACGACAAACTTTCACGATTCGTGATCGACTTAGTAATTTTTAGCTGTCTCATCTCTAATCCCTAAATTAGCTTGCAAAAGTACTTCTTTTTTCCGACTTCTCAAAAACAAAAAATACCGGGGAAAAGTTCACGATTTCAACGGAAATTCCAGAAAATGGTTTGACTTTTTCCGACAGCTATATATTGCCCAAGCCTAATCTTCTTCATCTTTTCCTTCCTCGGCAAGCAGTTTTTCGTCCAGTTCGTGCAGTTTCTTCCGGCAAAAGGCAATAAGCTCCGAAGCACGTTTTACCTTTGCCTCCATCACGTCCATGTCTGCCTCTTCATTGCTTTCCAGAAAGGCGAGGATGGCCTCCAGCTCATCCGCCGCCTGGGTGTATGTCTTGATCTTTGCCATATTCGATTTAAATCATTCTTCCGAGAAGTGCACCAGCACGTGCCGGTACGAGTTGAATATCTTCGACTTGGAAACGTAGCCCACGTAACGTTTCTCGTCGTCCACCACGGGCAGGTTCCAGGCTCCCGTGTCCTCGAACACCTGCATCACCTTCTCCATGGGCAGGTGCTGGTTGATGGTGGCGGGCGGCGAAATCATCAGTTGCCCCACCGTGAAGCGGTCGTACAGCTCGGGGCGGAACATGATGTTGCGCACCTCGTCCAGCAGCAGCACGCCCAGCAACACCCGCGTATCGGGGTCCACCACCGGGAAGATGTTGCGCTTCGACTTGGAAATCACCTTCACCAGTTCGCCCAGCGTCATGTCGGGATGCAGCTCGGAAAGGTCCGTCTCAATCACGTTCTCCATCTTCAGCAGGGTGAGCACCGCCCGGTCCTTGTGGTGCGTGAGCAGTTCGCCCTTCTGTGCCAACCGCATGGCATACAGACTGTGCGGCTCGAACAGCATGATGGTGATGTAGGAAACGACCGACACAATCATCAACGTCATGAACAGGTTGTATCCCCCCGTAAGCTCCGCGATAAGGAAAATGCCGGTGAGCGGCGCATGCATCACGCCGGACATGAGGCCGGACATGCCCGCCAAGGCGAAATTGGCCTCGGGCACCACGATGCCGAACGAATTGAAGATGCGCGCCACCACGAAGCCCGTGAGGCATCCCACGTAGAGCGACGGGGCGAATATCCCCCCCACTCCACCGGCCCCGTTGGTTGCCGCCGAGGCGAATATCTTGAAGAAGATAATCAAAACGAAGTAAGCGCACAACACCCACGTCACCTGGGAGTAGCTGGCAAAAAAGCTGTGGTCGGTAAGCGACTCGGCCTGGCCGTTGAGCAGAGCCTCGATGGTGTCGTAGCCCTCGCCATACAGCGGCGGGAAGATGAATATCAGCAGGCTCAGCATCGCCCCGCCGAAAAGCAGCTTGAGCCACGGGCTTTGCAGTTTGCGGAAGATGCCTTCCAGGAAGTTCATCCCCCGGGTGAAATACAGCGACACCAGCCCGCAAACAACGCCCAACAGGATGAGGAAGGGGATGCGCTCGATGGCAAACGGTTCGTAGGCGGAAAAGTGGAACATGAACGCATCGCCCGCAAAGATGTAGGACATCGCGGTGGCCGTGACCGACGATATGAGCAACGGCACCACCGAGGTCATGGTCATGTCGAGCATAAGCACCTCCAAAGTGAACACCAGCCCGGCTATGGGAGCCTTGAAGATGCCTGCCACCGCCCCGGCAGCCCCGCAGCCGATGAGAAGCA
>CALUML010000182.1 GCA_944321745.1 uncultured Bacteroidales bacterium | reverse complement strand
AAAGGAGAAAGGGAAAAGGGGAAAGTAAAAAGGGGAAAGAACAAATCCAAGGCCAACGGCCTTGTGGCGCTCAGCGTAGGGCAACGCCCTACGAACAGGGGCGAGAGGCGAGAGGTAAGAGTAAGGAGCAAGAAATCATCTGCGCCAATCTGCGAAATCTGCGGGAAACAAAATCCGTGCCATCCGTGTACTGAAACCTCGCGCACATTCGCGCAATTTGCGTCCTTCGCATTCCCCCCAATCTGAAATCTGAAATTTGAAATCAACAATGGAACAAACCATATTTTACAAAGAATGGCTCAAGACACGCTGGTACCTGCTGGTGGCCTTGGCGGTGTCGTGGGGCTTCACAGGCTACTGCCTGCTGCGGATAGCGCGGGTGCTGCGGCTCATGGGCGCGGAACACTTGTGGCTGGTGATGCTCGAACGCGATGCCATTTTCATCGACCCGCTCACGTACATCCCTTTGATAGTCGGGGGATTGTTTGCCCTAGTGCAGTTCGTGCCCGAGATGCAGCAAAGCCGCCTGAAACTCACCCTGCACCTGCCCTGCCCCCACACCCGCATGGTGGCCGCCATGTTGGGCTACGGGCTGCTGGTGCTCGTAGCCGCCTATGCCTCGTGCTTCGCCCTCATGGGGGTGTACCTGCACGGCATCCTGCCCGGCGAGCTGCGGGCGCACATCCTGCTCACCGCCCTCGTGTGGCACATGGCCGGGCTGGCCGCCTACCTGCTGGGGGCATGGGTGTGCCTGGAACCTACGTGGCGGAGGCGCATCGTCAACCTGCTGGTGTCGGCCTGCCTGCTGCGCGTATTCTACCTGTCCGCCGTGCCCGAGGCATACAATCCCTCGCTGCCGTGGCTGGCCGCCGCCACCCTCACGTTCAAGCTGCTGCCCCAATTGTCCGTGCAGCGGTTCAAGGCCGGGAAACAAGATAATTGATAATTGATAGTTGATAATTGATATTTATGATACGACTTGGCAAATACCTGCTGGCCTTTTACACCGCCGTGCTGGTGGCATGGATAGTGCCCTGGGCTTACCGGTTTCTCACCACGCGGGCAGGCAAGGCCCCGTTTGTGCTCTACAGCCCCGTCATACACGACTTCGCCCTGCTCGACCATGCGGACGGCGAAACAGTGCGCCGCGACCTGCAAGGCCGCACCTACACCGAGCAGGAATTCGACAGCATCCTGCCCCTGTTCTACTACCGCCAGTTGATGGCCGACGGACGACTGCCCGCCGAATTGCAGGGCGTGCCCCTCACCCCGAAGCTGATACAGACGGAAAGCTTCAACTTCCGCCACGTGCCTGCCGACCGCAACAAGCCCCTCGTCGGGCTGTATCCGCTGCTGGAGTCACGCTCGGGGCGGGTAGACCTCGAGATGCCGGGCGACGTGTTCCGCATCACCGGCGAACGCATCGAGTTCATCGACATGGCCCGCAACATGGTGAACGAAGAGAAGAGCCGCCTCTTCACCCGCGCCCTGCTGCGGAAAGGATTCGCCTTCCCCGCCCGCATCGTGGCGGGCAACCCGACGGCACGCAAGGACTACGACGAAGGCTACCTGCTGCTGGACCGCGAGGGGCGGCTGTACCACATGAAGCAAGTGGTGGGGCGGCCCTTCGTGCGGCACGTGCCGCTGCCCGGGGGGACGGACGTGCGCCACATCTTCCTCACCGAGTTCCGCAACCGCAAGACCCTGGCTTTCCTCACCGACAGCCGGGGCCGCCTGTATACCCTGCTGGCCGGGAGCTACCGGCTGCAGCCCCTGCCCGTGGACGGCTGCGACCCCGACCGGCAACGCCTCACCATCATCGGCAACCTGCTGGACTGGACCATCGCCGTGAGCGACGACCACGGCAGCACCTACTACGCCGTGGACGCGCAGGACTATCATTTATTAAAGAAATGGGAATGCCCCGCCGCCCCGCCCACGCCCGCCGAGCGGATAGGCCGGTGGCTGATGCCCCTGCGGCTGACTTTCACATCGCCCCTGGACAAATGGGTGAAGCCACGGGGAGAGTTGAAAATTGAAAATTGAAAGTTGAAAGTTGAAAGTTGAAAGTTGAAAGGCCGGTCCGCCTCACTGCAAACGGAGGCGAACCGGCCTTTATCCTTTCTACTTTATACTTTCTCCTTTATCCTTTAAACCCTTTCACCTCTCAACTTCCCGCAGTATCTGCTGCGCGTGTTCCTTGGTTTTGATTTCCTTGGGGGAATAGACGCGGGTGATGATGCCCCGTTCGTCCACCAGGAACGTGGTGCGGAACATGCCCATGTAGCTGCGCCCGCACATCTGCTTCTCGCCCCACGTGCCGAACTGCTCGGACAGGCGTTTGTCCGTGTCGGCTATCAGGTTGAAAGGCAGTTCCTGCTTGGCGATGAACCGCTGGTGCGAGCTGCCGCTGTCGGCACTCACGCCCACCACCTCCCAGCCGTGCTGCCTGAGGGCGGCGTACTCGTCGCGGAAGCTGCAGGCCTCCGCCGTGCAGCCGGGCGTGTTGTCCTTCGGATAAAAATAAAGCACGAGCTTCTTCCCGGCGAAGTCCGACCGCCGCATCTCGTTGCCGTTCTGGTCTTTTCCCAATACTTCGGGAATCATGTCTCCTATCTGTAATGCCATATCATAAATATTTGTCCAATGAAACCCCCGCTACGGGCCTCCTGGAGGGGGTGCGGGGAGGGGTGAAACCGATCGGCTCGATCGGCGGGGTTGATCGGCTCGATCAACGCGTTTGATCGGCTCGATCGATTGAGTTGATCGGCTCGATCAAACGCTTCGAACGAGCCGATCGGTTTCGGGGGTGTGCGGGGAGGCATCCCTTGCCTCTTACTTCTTGCCCCTCACCTCTGCCTGAGGTACTCCGCCACGTTGCGCTCGATGCGCTGGGCGAGCCCGGCGGTGTCGGCGCGTTCGAAATGCTCGCCGGTGAGGTGTTCGTACAGCTCGATGTAGCGGTCGCTGATGCCGTCGACGATGGCGTCGGTCATTTCGGGCACCTGCTGGCCGGGCTTGCCTTGGAAGCCGTTGTCCATCAGCCATTCGCGTACGAATTCCTTGGAGAGCTGGCGTTGGGCCTCGCCGCGTTCGAAGCGTTCGCGGTAGCCGTCGGCGTAGAAGTAGCGCGAGGAGTCGGGGGTGTGGATTTCGTCGATGAGGTACACCTTGCCGTCGCGCTTGCCGAACTCGTATTTCGTGTCGACGAGTATCAGCCCGCGGCGTGCGGCCACCTCCGTTCCCCGCCGGAAGAGGGCGAGGGTGTACTGTTCGAGCAGGGCGTAGTCTTCGGGCGAGACGAGGCCGCGGTCGAGTATCTGCTGCTTCGAGATGTCCTCGTCGTGCAGGCCCAGTTCGGCCTTGGTGGTGGGGGTGATGATGGGCGCGGGGAAGGCTTGGTTCTCGCGCATCCCGTCGGGCAGGGGCACGCCGCATATCTCGCGGGCACCGGCCTTGTAGGCGCGCCAGGCACTGCCGCAGAGGTAGGCGCGCACAATCATTTCCACCGGGAATCCCTGGCAGCGGAGCCCCACGGTGACCATGGGGTCGGGCGTGGCGAGCTTCCAGTTGGGCACGATGTCGGCGGTGGCATCGAGGAATTTGGCGGCAATTTGGTTGAGCATCTGTCCCTTGTAGGGGATGCCCTTGGGCAATACCACGTCGAACGCCGAGATGCGGTCGGTGGCCACCATGACGAGCAGGTCGTCTTTTACGGAATATACATCGCGCACCTTGCCGTGGTACACGTTGGTTTGACCTTCGAAGTGGAAGTCGGTTTTCGTTAATGCTTTGTTCATATTTGGTTACGAGT
>CALUML010000181.1 GCA_944321745.1 uncultured Bacteroidales bacterium | reverse complement strand
ATCAGGGTGTAGTTGAGGTTGAGCTTGTTGAACTCGTACTGGCGGGGACGGTAGTCGGGAGTGGCGAACTGGTCGATGAACCAGTCGTAGAGCGGACGGTGCGGCACGAACTCGAGCGTGCAGATGGAGTGCGTCACGCCTTCGAAATAGTCGGACTGGCCGTGGGCGAAGTCGTACATGGGGTACACCTTCCACTGCCAGCCGGTGCGGTGGTGGGGGTGGGAGGTGATGACGCGATACATGATGGGGTCGCGGAAGTGCATGTTGGGCGACGCCATGTCTATCTTGGCACGGAGCACCATGCGTCCTTCCTCGACTTCACCCCGGCTCATGCGGAGGAAAAGGTCGAGGCTTTCCTCGGCGGGGCGGTCGCGGTAGGGGCTGGGGGTGCCGGGGGTGGTAGGCGTGCCCTTCTGGGCGGCTATCTGCTCGGCGGTCTGCTCGTCCACGTAGGCCAGGCCGCGCTTAATGAAGTCGATAGCCAGGTCGAACAGCTGCTGGAAGTAGTCGGACGCGTAATAGACTTCCTTCCACTGGAAGCCGAGCCAGCGGATGTCTTCCATGATGGAATCGACGTATTCCACGTCTTCCTTCACGGGGTTGGTGTCATCGAAGCGGAGGTTGCACGTGCCGCCGTACCGCTGGGCGATGCCGAAGTCGATGCAGATGGCCTTGGCATGGCCGATGTGCAGGTAGCCGTTGGGTTCGGGCGGGAAACGGGTCTGCACGCGGCCTGCGTTGCGGCCTTCTTTCAAGTCCTGTTCCACGATTGCTTCGATGAAGTTCAAGCTTTTTGCGGGCGTTTCTTCCATTGTCGTAGTCATTTGTGGTACGCAAAGACGCAAAGACGCAAAGGAGCGTTTCTTTTTGCCCCGGGAAGAGGGCTTCGCGCCTTCGCGTCTTTGCGTACAGAAAACGTTATTCAAAATATCCTTTGATGATGCCGCGCGGCGAGTTGCGGATGAAGAGCAGTATCTCGTCGCGCTCCTTGGTGGCGGGCAGCTCGGCCTCGATGCGCTCGAGAGCGTGCGAGGTATTCATGCCCGAGAGGTAGACGTAGCGGTATATGTTCTGTATGTCGTTGATTTGCTCGTTGGTGAAGCTCCGGCGGCGCAGGCCGATGGAGTTGATGCCCGCGTAGGAGAGGGGGTCGCGCCCGGCCTTGACGTAAGGGGGCACGTCCTTGTTGACCCGCGAGCCGCCTTGTATCATG
This sequence comes from uncultured Bacteroidales bacterium, assembly GCA_944321745.1. Taxonomy (GTDB): domain Bacteria; phylum Bacteroidota; class Bacteroidia; order Bacteroidales; family Paludibacteraceae; genus QVMH01. Next base: position 2,693 of record CALUML010000181.1, on the reverse strand, counting down.
ACGTGGGCACCGATGTGGGAGAACTGGTGGACGAGCGTGCCGCCGCTGAGGATGGCGTAGTCGTCGATGGTGACCTCGCCGCCTACCTGGGTGGCGTTGGACATGATGACGTGGTTGCCGATGGTGCAGTCGTGAGCCACGTGGCAGTAGGCCATCAGCAGGCAGTTGTCGCCCACGATGGTGCGCCCTTTGGCGGCAGTGCCGCGGTTGATGGTGACGCACTCGCGGATGGTGGTGTTGTTGCCGATGATGGCCAAGGTGTCCTCACCCTGGAACTTGAGGTCCTGCGGGATGGCCCCGATGACAGCACCGGGGAAGATGGTGCAGTTCTTGCCGATGCGCACGCCTTCCATGATGGTGACGTTGGAACCGATGCGCGTGCCTTCGCCGATGACCACGTTCTTGTCAATGGTGACAAACGGCTCGATGACCACCGTGGGGGCTATTTTGGCGTCGGGATGAATATAAGCTAAGGGTTGTTTCATCTCTTATACATTGAAAATCGCTGCGAAAATAATTAAAATAGGCAAATAATCGGCATATCAGCCCCGGTTTTTTGCAATTTGGGCGGTAAATTCCGCCTCGCACACCACCTGGCCGCCCACGAAGGCGAGGCCGCGCATGGTGGCGATGCCGCGCCGTATCTCGGTAAGCAGCTGCACGCGGAACACGAGCGTGTCGCCCGGCACCACCTTGCGGCGGAACTTCACGTTGTCCAACTTGAGGAAGTAGGTGGAGTAGGCTTCGGGGTCCTCCAGCTTGTTCAGCACGAGCATGCCGCCGCATTGCGCGAGGGCTTCGACCACGAGCACGCCCGGCATCACCGGCTCGTCGGGGAAGTGGCCCACGAAGAAGGCTTCGTTGCCGCTCACGTTCTTGATGCCCACGATGACCTTGTCGCGTATGTCGATGACCTTGTCCACCAGCAGCATGGGCCAGCGGTGGGGCAGCAGGCGGCGGATGGCGTTCACGTCGAGCACGGGAGGCACGGTGTCGTCGTACACGGGTGGCTGCACTTCCTGGTGCCTCAGCATCCGGCGTACCAGCTTGGCGGTCTCGGTGTTCACCTTGTGCCCGGGGTAGTAGGCGATGACCTTGCCCTGGATGGGCTTGCCGATGAGCGAGAGGTCGCCTATCACGTCGAGCAGCTTGTGGCGGGCCGGCTCGTTCTCGTGCTTCAACGGGGTGATATAGCCCAGGCGCGAGGCATCGTGGCGGGACTGGTGCAGGCTGTCGGCCATGAGGTCGAGGGCTTCTTGCGCCATCGGCTCGTCGTAGATGACGATGGCGTTGTCCAGGTCGCCGCCCTTGATGAGTCCCATGCCGAGCAGCGGCTGTATCTCGCGCACGAACACGAAAGTGCGGGCATCGGCTATTTCTTCTTTATATTGTTCCAACGAGGAGAGCGTGGCAAACTGGTTGTTCAGTATCCGGGACTTGAACCCGATGTGCACATCGATGCTGAAGTGGTCGTCGGGCAGCAGCACGATGCGCGAGCCGCTGTCGGGCAGGCCGTATTCTATCCGCTTGCGCACGATGAAGCAGTCGCGGTCCTCGGCTTGTTCTTCGATGTCGGCCTCCTGTATGGCTTCGACGTAGGCGCGGGCACTGCCGTCCAGGATGGGGAATTCGGGCGCGTCCACCTCCAGCAGGCAGTTGTCCACCCCCAGGGCGTAGAGGGCCGAGAGGGCGTGCTCGATGGTGCTCACCTGCACGTCGCCACGCTTGATGACCGTGCCGCGCGTGGTGCCGTCCACGTTCTCGGCCAGCGCGTCGATGACGGGCTTGCCGGGCAAATCCACCCGCGTTATCTTGATGCCGTGGTTCTCGGGGGCGGGACGGAGGGTTAGCGTGATGTCCAGCCCGGTGTGCAGGCCTTTGCCCCGGAACGTGAAGGGGCGGCGTATCGTTCTTTGCTTTTGCGACATGGGGTTTGGTCGTTTGATTGTTTAATCGAATAATCGCGTAATCGCTTAATCGCTTAATCGCGTAATCGCTTAATCGTTTCAGCGATTCAGCGATTCAGCAATTCCGCGATTTTGCGCTTCCGCGCTTACTTCTGTCCTTCGAGTTCCTGTATCCGCTGTTGCAATTGTGCCACGGTGCGCTGGAGGTCGGCCACGGTGCGTTGCAGTTCGGGCAGGTTCTTGTACACCACGGACGAACGGCGGAAGTTGCCTGCCGCGATGGCGGGATAACCCATGTGTACCTGCCCGGGGGTCTTGATGGAGTTGGGCACGCCCGTCTGCGCCCCGAAAGTACTGTGGTCCGCGATGTGCAGGTGTCCGGCGATGCCCACCTGTCCGGCCATGACGCAGTGGCTGCCCACTTTGGTGGAACCCGCGATGCCGCTTTGCGAGGCAATCACCGTGTGCTCGCCCACCTCCACGTTGTGTGCCACCTGCACCAGGTTGTCAATCTTCACGCCCCGGCGCACGATGGTGCTGCCCAGCGTGGCGCGGTCCACCGTGGCGTTGCAGCCGATGTCCACGTAGTCTTCCAGTATCACGTTGCCCATCTGGGGGATTTTCTTGTACGAGCCGTCCTCGGTGGGGGCGAAGCCGAATCCGTCGCCGCCCACGACCGCCCCGGCGTGCAGCGTGCAGTGGTTGCCCACCACGCATCCTCTATAGATGTGCGCGCCGTTGTACATGGTGGAGCGGTCGCCCACCGTGCAGCCGTCCTCGATGCTG
>CALUML010000180.1 GCA_944321745.1 uncultured Bacteroidales bacterium | reverse complement strand
GTAGGGCAACGTGCGCTTCACGTCGCGCACGGTGCGCCAGTAGAACCGTTCCTCGCGCTTGTTCTTGAAGTGCATGGGGGCAAACACGTTGACCTCGCGCAGGCTGGCCAGCAGCACGGTGTCGCCGCCCTCCACCTGCACGCGCAGCTTCAGCGTGTCGCTGCCTTGCGCCCGGGCGGCAAAGGGCAGGCACACGAGCCAGACAAGGGACAAGAGCCATATGCGGGTACGGGAGTTCATGCCGTGCAAAGCTAAGGAAAAAAACGGTCAGATTTCAGATTGCAGATTTCAAATTTCAGATTGTTTCCCGCAGATTGCGCAGATTGGCGCAGATTTCAAATTTCAGATTGCAGATTGGCACGCGGGCACAGGAAAGCGAAAGCCGCAAAGGCGGGATGCACTCCTGCCCTTGCGGCCCTGCAGTTCCACGGTTCCGCTGTTTTACTCCCCTGCCCTATTCCGCCGAGAAGCGGTACACGCACCATTCGTCGTACTTTTCGCCGGGGCGCAGCACCGCCGAGGGGAAGTGCGCCACGTTGGGCGAATTGGGGAATCCCTGCGCCTCGAGGCAGATGGCGTATTGCTCGTCGTAGCGTTTGCCGCCTTTGCCCACGTGCTGTTCCACCCAGTTGCCCGAGTAGATTTGCACGCCCGGCTGCGTGGTGAATGCCTGCAACTTGCGCCCGCTGGCGGGTTCGTACAGCGTGGCGGCCAAGGCCAGTTCGCGGGGATAATGCTTGCGCACGGTCCAGTTGTTGTCCAGCCCGCGCCCGGGGGCGAAGGCGGGGTCGTCGATGCGGTCGGCAATGAGGGTCGGCTGGCGGAAGTCGAAGGCCGTGCCGTCCACCGGGCGTATCTCGCCCGTGGGGGCCGCGCTGTCGTCGAGCACCGTGTGGAAGTCCGCCTCTATCTGCAAGTAATGGTCGCGGATAGTGCCTTCGCCCGCCCCTTTGAGGTTGAAGTACGAGTGGTTGCACATGCCCAGCACGGTGGGCTTGTCGGTCGTGGCCTCGTAGTGGATACGCAGCTCGCCCTCGTCGGTCAGCGTGTAGGTCACCGTCACGTCGAGGTTGCCTGGGTAATGCTCCTCGCCGTCCGCCGACAGGTAATGCAGGGCCAGCTTGGCGGGGGTGCTTTCCACCACGTCCCACACCTGCACGTTGAAGCCCCGGATGCCGCCGTGCAGGTGGTTCGGCCCGTTGTTCACGGCCAGCTGGTAGGTGGTGCCGTCGAGGGTGAACGTGCCGTTCTTGATGCGGTTGGCAAAGCGCCCGCATATCGCGCCGAAGAAGGGTTCTTTCGCCAGATAATCGTCGATGTTGTCGAAGCCCAGCACCACGTCGGCCATGCGCCCGTTGCGGTCGGGCACGTTGACGGACACGATTTTCGCCCCGTAATTGGTAATGTACACGGTCATGCCGTGCGCGTTGGCCAGCTCGTACAGGGCGATGCGCTTGCCGTCCAGTTCTTTGTTGAATTTCGTCTTGTCCATGATGAGATGTAGTTAACGAGTTAACGAGTAAACAAGTGAACGAGTAAACAAGTAAACAAGCTTGCACGCCCGTGGAACAATGCACCCGCACACTTGTATTTCCCGTGTGCTTATGTACTTGTATTCTTGTCTACTCGTATACTTGTTTACTCGTCCACTCGTATACTTCAAATTTATATTTTCTTCGCCCCGTCGCCTATTTCGGCGATGTAGAAGTCGGCTTTCAGTCCGGTCTTTTCGGTGTAGGCCTTGCCCACTTTTTCCTTGAACTCGTCGATGGCCTCGTCCTTGACCAGCGACACGGTGCATCCGCCGAAGCCGCCGCCCGTCATGCGCGAGCCGATGACGCCGTCAATTTTCCAGGCTTCCTCGGCCAGCGTGTCGAGGTAGAGTCCGGTCACCTCGTAGTCGTCGCGCAGCGACACGTGCGAGGCGTTCATCAGCTTGCCGAAAGCCTCGATGTCGCCCGCCCGCAGGTAGTCCACCGCGTCCACGGTGCGCTGCACCTCGCTCACCACGTGGCGGGCGCGCTTGAGGGCGATGGGGTCGGTGATGGCGTCCTTGATTTGGTCGAACTCGGCCTGCGTCAGTTCGGCCAGGTTCTTCAGCCCGGGCCGCACGGTGCGCAGCTGGTCCACGGCCAGGTGGCATTCGCGCACGCGGTCGTTGTACTCGTCGCCCAGCTTGTGGGGGCTGTGCGTGTTTGAGATAACCACCTTGATGCCGTGCAGCACCACGGGCACGAGGTCGAACTCGAGCGTGTCGCAGTTGAGGAAGATGGCGTGGTCTTTCCGGCCCTGGGCGGAGGCGAACTGGTCCATGATGCCGCAGTTGACGAAGGCAAACTCATGCTCGGCCATCTGCCCGATTTTGGCCAGTTCGGTGCGGTCGTATCCCGTGCCCAGCTGGTCGTTGAGGGCGTAGGCGGTCACCACCTCGAGGGCGGCGGACGACGAGAGGCCCGCGCCCAGCGGCACGTTGCCCCAGATGAGGAAGTCGTATCCTTCCGTAAATTCCACCCCGCGCTTGATGAACTGCGTCATCACGCCCATCAGGTAGTTGGCCCAGGTGCCTTTGGCCAGGGGAGTGGTCACGTCGGCCAGCGCCACGGTGAGCACTTCGGGTTCGTTCACGGAGCGGAAATGCACGTCCTTCGTGCCGTTGCGGCGCAGCAGCAGGTACGTGCCGAAGCTCAGCGCGCAGGGGAACACGAAGCCGCCGTTGTAGTCGGTGTGCTCGCCTATCAAGTTAACACGTCCCGGTGCGAAGTACACCGCGTCTTCCTGGTGTCCGTAGACTTCTACGAACAGCTTTTGTAATTCTTGCACTGTCATGGCAATGTGTTTTTTTAATGAATTTATAAATGATAGTTGAATGGTCGCTTCCGTGCCCCGCGCGGAGGCGAGGACAAATGTAACACTTCCCGCGTGAAAAGGCGCGTTCCGCCACGTTTTATTAACAAACATAAGGGAATGCGGGCGGAACACAGAGTGCACATAGCCTCTCTTTTTTCCGCAGCCCGGCGGGCAAGTACACACGGCGGTCGCCCTCTCTCCCGTCACGACGGCAAGCGGAACAAGCCATGTACGCTTTCCCCCGAGGCCTGCAGGGGAGGCAAAAAGCCATGTGCGCTCCGTGTCCCCGCCCCGCGTGCCTCCGCCCCGCGCAAAGCGGTTTCAAAGTTGGGAAAAAACGGGCGGGCGGACGGGTAATTTTAGGTCAAAATATAGCACTTTTTTACAAAAAAAGCCGCTCGCAGTGCGGGACGGGGCGGGCGGCGGGAAGCGTTTCCGCAAATTGCGCGCCAAGGAAAGCCCCGGGAGATGCCCGGCACCCCTATCCGAAAGCTCAGCAGCTTCTACCTCAAAAGCTGCCGAGGGCATGGGGTACAGGTTGCCGGGCTTCGGGATAGAAGCTGCCGAAGTCGCAGGGACATACGAACGGGCGCGGATGATGTCGCGCACGTCCACCAGCACCGAGTACACGTCGCCCTCGCTCGTGGTGGTGGAGTGGGCGGACACCTCACGGGCCAGCTCTTCCATCGTGATGGTCTTGTGGTACACCGGGGTGGTATAATACTTCGGCTCGGCTTCGGGATCTTGGGGATTCCGCTTGGGAATCAGTTTATATTCTACAACCATGATTGTCAGGTTTTGAGGGTTTGTAAATGATGTTTGTGGTCTCGGTCTTGCGCCCGCCGGGCGTCGTGCCTCGCGGCGGGCGGTTACGTGTGCGGTGAAGTCATAAGGTTGGAAGTTTGCTAGTGGTTATGGTTAAAAGTGTAGATTCAAGACCGAGTTGCAACATATTTTGGGTCGCATGAATCTTTGAAGAATCTCCTGTTGAATTTCCAACAGAATTCGTTTAAGTAAAGTTGCAAGAACTGCTTGTCCACCTCACCATGAATGGCAGCAAT
>CALUML010000179.1 GCA_944321745.1 uncultured Bacteroidales bacterium | reverse complement strand
GGCATCGGCACGCCCTCCCTCGCCGGGAGCGTCACCGTGGCAGGCGGAGAGGTGCGCCTCCACCTGGCGGGCAACCCCGAGGTGCACGTGTACGACATGCAGGGACGACATGTATTGAGTACCACGGAGCACCGCATCGCCCTGCCGCAAGGCTCCTATATAATAAAGGTAGGACGCGAGGCGGTGAAGGTGGCGTTGTAAAGCTATCCTTCGAAGGGTGCGCCCCATGACAGCGAAAGGCGCAAAGGACTGGCGCGGCACGGTTGCCCGTAAGCCGCGGTCCTTTGCGCCTTTCGTGTCGATATGCCGCCCGCCGTGGTGCTACACGCCCAGCTTCCGGCACAGGTTTTCCACGTGCTTGTTCCACATGAGCACCTCGTCATCGTGCTCGGACGGTTCCACGAACACAGTCACCAGCAGGGTGAGGGCGTTGGACAACTCGTGCCGCACGACGCGGATTTCAAAATAATACTCCGTGCCCGCATCGTATTCCCATTGGAAACGTATGTATTCCTGCGGTTTCTCCTCCAGCAACACGGCTGCCTCGTCATACCCTTTCCAACCGAACACGTAGCGGTCGCCCACAGCATCCACTTTCTCGGCAAACCATTCAGCCAGCCCGTAGGCGGTACCCACCATGCTCCACAACACATTGAGCGAAGCCGACTTGAGGGAATACTCCAATTCCAGCTTTTCCTTTTCCATAAGTTACCCTGTATGTGTCCACACGGCGCAAATGCCAGCCAAACGGCTTCTGCCACATCATGCGCCCTTCGTCATTCACGGGTGCAAAATACGAAAAAGCAACGGACTATGCAAATAAATGTGACGGATTGGGGGATACGACCCGCCGCAGGCTACGAACTGTCAGCCACGGGCCGCCTGCCACGCGGGGAGGGCAAAAAAAGAGGGTAAGCTATCTACATCGCACCGCTACAACCTTTTACCCTTGCTGCGGTCAGGCCCTGGGGGAGTTCAAAGGGAGCTGGTCGTGTAGGACTTACCCATGGTGCAAAAGTAGTGCTTTTGGACGTATCTACCAAATCTCCGCACACATTTCCTCGCATTTCGCCTGCACTGCGCTTGCACTAAGCGGGATAGGGGAAACGCCGGAGGGCGCGGCGCGGCACCTCGCCACCGCACTTTCCCGCCCCGGGGCATCGGTTATACGATGCGGATTTTATATCTTTGCAATCCCAAAAATCAAGCATTTTGAACCTTTCCGAATTTCAAGAGATTTATGCCCGCCATCCCCGCATGGAAGAGTTGGCGGGCTGGGCGCGTTCGTCCAAGCCGAACGTGCGGCTGGGCGGCTTGAGCGGGTCGTCCTTTGCCTTGGCGACAGCGTCGCTCTTCAAGGCCATGCCCCATCACCTGCTGCTGATAGAAGACGACAGCGAGCGGGCGGCCTACCTCTACAACGACCTGAAGCACCTGTTCGCCCCCGACGAGGTGTTTTACTTCCCCTCCTCGTACAAGCGCGCCATCAAGCTCTCGCAGCTCGACGCGGCCAACGAGATACTGCGCACCGAGGTGCTCAACCGGCTTTCGAGCAACGAGCGCCCTTGCATCGTGGTCAGTTCGCCCGAAGCAGTCATGCAGAAAGTGGTGGCCTCCACGGAAATCAAGAAACAAATGCTGCAGCTGAAAGTGGGCGAAAGCGTGAGCATCGACTTCATTGCCGAGACCCTGGCGGAGTACGGCTTCCAACGGGTGGACTTCGTGTACGAGCCGGGGCAGTTCTCGGTGCGAGGGGGCATTGTGGACGTGTTCTCCTATTCGTATGAGTTGCCTTTCCGCTGCGACTTCTTCGGCGATGAGATAGAGTCGATACGCATCTTCGACATTGAGACGCAGCTCTCGCAGGAGCAACTGAAAGAGGTGTCGATTATCCCCGACCTGAAGCGGAGCAAGCCATCGTCGTTCGTCTCCTTCTTCCAGTTCATCCGGCCGGACACGTGGGTGGGCTACGCCAACTACGACTTCACCGCCGACCGCATCGATGCCCTCTTCCTCGAAGCCCTGGACAAAGGCAAGGACACGGAAGAACAGATACGGCTGAAACAGATTGACAAGGCCGAGTTCGTGCAACACACACGGGGCTTCCGCAGCCTGCTCCGCGCGCGCAGCAAGCACCTCGCGGCGGACGCGGCCATCGAGTGGCACACTTCCCCGCAGGCCGTGTTCCACAAGAACTTCGACCTCGTGGCCGACAACCTGAAGGAGCTGCTCGGCAAGGCATACCGCATATACATATTGAGCGACAGCGTGAAGCAGACCGACCGCATTGCCGCCATATTCGCCGACCGGGGCGACAACATCACCTTCCAGGCGGTGAAGAACACCCTGCACGAGGGCTTCATCGACCACGACGTGAAGCTGGCCTGCTACACCGACCACCAGCTGTTCGAACGCTTCCACAAGTTCCAGCTGCGCACCGACCGCTCGCGGGCGGGCAAGGTGGTGATGACCCTCAAGGAGCTGAACCAGTTCAAGGTGGGCGACTACCTGGTGCACGTGGACCACGGCGTGGGCATGTTCGGCGGGCTGGTGCGCACCCCCGTCAACGGCAAGATGCAGGAAATGGTGAAGCTCATCTACAAGGACGACGACATCATCTTCGTCAGCATACACGCCCTGCACCGCATCTCGAAATACAAAGGGAAGGAAGGCGAAAAGCCCCGCATCAACAAGCTGGGCAGCGGCGCGTGGGAACGCCTGAAGGAGCGCACCAAGTCGAAAGTCAAGGACATAGCCCGCGAACTCATCAAGCTGTACGCGCAACGCAAGGCAGAGAAGGGATTCCAGTATTCGCCCGACACCTACCTGCAACACGAGCTGGAAGCCTCGTTCATCTACGAGGACACACCCGACCAGGTGAAAGCCACCGCCGAGGTGAAGCATGACATGGAAAGCGACGTGCCCATGGACCGCCTCATCTGCGGCGACGTGGGCTTCGGCAAGACCGAAGTGGCCATCCGCGCCGCCTTCAAGGCCGTGACCGACGGCAAGCAGGTGGCCGTGCTGGTGCCCACCACCGTGCTGGCTTTCCAGCACTACCAGACCTTCAGCGAACGGTTGAAGAACTTCCCCTGCCGGGTGGAATACCTCAGCCGCGCCCGCTCGCCCAAGGAAACGAAAGAAGTGCTGCACGACCTGGCCGAAGGCAAAGTGGACATCATCGTGGGCACCCACAAACTGGTGGGCAAGACGGTCAAGTTCCACGACCTCGGACTGCTCATCATCGACGAGGAGCAGAAGTTCGGCGTGGCCATCAAGGAAAAGCTCCGCCAGCTGAAAGTCAACATCGACACCCTCACCATGACCGCCACCCCCATACCCCGCACCCTGCAATTCTCCCTGCTGGGAGCCCGCGACCTCTCCATCATCAACACCCCGCCCCCCAACCGCTACCCCATACAGACCGAGCTGCACACCTTCGACGAAGACGTCATACGCGAGGCCATACAGCTCGAAATGAGCCGCAACGGGCAAGTATTCTTCGTGCACAACCGCGTGCAGAACATCGAGAACATGCGCAGCATGATCGAACGGCTCGTGCCCGGCTGCCGCGTGGCCGTGGGGCACGGGCAGATGCCCCCCGACAAGCTCGAGGAAATCATACTCGACTTCGTCAACTACGACTACGACGTGCTCGTCTCCACCACCATCATCGAGTCGGGCATCGACATCCCCAACGCCAACACCATCATCATCAACAGCGCGCACTACTTCGGACTGAGCGACCTGCACCAGATGCGGGGACGCGTGGGGCGCAGCAACCGCAAGGCCTACTGCTACCTGCTCGCCCCCGACCTCAGCCTGCTGCCCACCGACGCACGCCGCCGCCTGCAAGCCATCGAAACCTTCGCCGAGCTGGGCAGCGGCTTCAACATCGCCATGCAGGACCTCGACATACGCGGGGCGGGCAACATGCTGGGCGCCGAG
>CALUML010000178.1 GCA_944321745.1 uncultured Bacteroidales bacterium | reverse complement strand
GCCCCGATGAACGTGACGAAGATGCCCAACTGGGCAGCCGCGCCGAGCAGCATGAGCTTGGGGTTGGAGATGAGCGCCGAGAAGTCGGTCATGGCACCGATGCCGAGGAAGATGAGCGGCGGATACCACCCGGTGATAACGCCTTGGTACAGGATGTTGTACACCGAGCCTTCTTCGTAGATGCCGATGCCGTCGCCCACCTTGAAGGGGATGTTGCCCACCAGGATGCCGAAGCCGATGGGGATGAGCAGGAGCGGTTCCCAATGCTTCACCACCCCGAGGAAGATGAGCACGATACCGGCCGCGAGCATGATCATGCTGCGCCAGTCGAAGTTGCCGAACGAGGTCGTTTCCCAAAAGGTCTTCAACCCGTCGGTCAGCGAGTAGCCTCCGGCGGCAGCCGTTTCCTGCGCCATGATGCCGAGCGGAAACGACAGCAGCATGAGGAACAGCAGGATGGTTGTTTTGTTCAGTCGCAGTTTCATAAGGCTCAAGCTATTTCAAACAATACATCGTCCTGCAACACGGTGGTGCCCACAGGAGCATTCACTTTCACAATGGTGCCGTCCGTTTCGGCCAGGATGTTGTTCTCCATCTTCATGGACTCGAGCACCAGCAGCGTGTCGCCTTCCTTGAACGTGTCGCCTTCCTTGACCAGCACTCTCGTCACGTTGCCGGGCAGGGGCGACTTGATGGTGTTCGAGCTGGGACGTTTCGTTTCGGCCACGGGGGTGAGCTTTTCGCCCGCCACCTGCTTGGCATCGTCGTTGGTCACCGCGCTGCGCACCAGGATGGGTGTCTTGCTCGTCTTGATTTCCTGGTTCAGCTTCACGGAATAAGGCGTGCCGTTCACTTCCAACTTGGCCGTGTCGCCTTCCACTTTCTTGACGTTTACTTCGTATTTGAAGCCGTTTATTTCAAAACTGAATTTTTTCATCGGTTATCTGTTCAAATTGTTTATTCCATATATTTTTGAGTTCCAGGGGGAGTAACGCCTTTCGATGCGTTTGATGGTAAGCACGTTGCTTTCCTTGTCATGCACGTCTTCGAGGAACAGGTGCAACGCCATGGCGATGGCGGCTATTTCCGAAGCCGGGATGTCGGTGGGCAGCTTGGCATCGTTCGGGATGTCGGGGTTTTTCACGATGCGCCTCTTGGTGCGGCGCACGCTGATGCTCCCCGTGAGGTTGAACGCCAATACCAGCAGGGCCAGCGCGACGAACACGATGACTATCCCCAGCAGGGATGACGTGAGGATATCTCCCCACGTCATCGTTGTTTTCAGTAATACCATACTTTCCTGCATTATGTATTATAAAGGAATATTGCTGTGCTTCCTGGCCGGGTTGGTCAGCTTCTTCGTCTGCAAGGTCTGGAACGCCCGGATGACGCGGAAGCGCGTGTTGCGCGGTTCAATCACGTCGTCGATGTAGCCGTAGGAAGCCGCGTTGTACGGGTTGGCGAAGGCTTTGTTGTATTCGTCGGTCTTTTCGGAGATGAACTTGGCCTTTTCCGCCGGGTCTTCCATCTTGGCGATGGTGCGCCCTTCCAGTACCTCGATGGCCCCGGAGGCACCCATCACGGCTATCTCGGTGGTGGGCCATGCGTAGTTGAAGTCGCCGCGCAGCTGCTTGCTGCTCATCACCAGGTGCGCACCGCCGTAGGACTTGCGCAGCGTGACCGTCACTTTGGGCACGGTGGCTTCGCCGTAGGCAAACATCAGCTTGGCACCGTGGGTGATGATGCCCGCGTATTCCTGCGACGAGCCGGGGAGGAAGCCCGGTACGTCCACCAGCGTGAGGATGGGGATGTTGAACGCGTCGCAGAAGCGCACGAAGCGGGCTGCCTTGCGCGAGGCGTCGCAGTCGAGCACGCCGCCCATGAAGTTGGGCTGGTTGGCGATGATGCCGGTGGACTGGCCGTTGAACCGTGCGAAGCCCACCACCACGTTCTTGGCGAAGAAGCGGTGCACTTCAAGGAATTCTTCGTTGTCCACGATGGCGTGTATCACGTCCTTCACGTCGTAGGGCTTGTTGGGGTTGTCCGGGATGATTTCGTTGAGCGAGTCCTCCATGCGGTCGATGGGGTCGTTGGTGTTGAACAGCGGGGGATCTTCCATGTTGTTCTGTGGCAGGTAGGAAAGCAGCTTGCGGATGAGCATCATGCCTTCTTCTTCCGTTTCCACCTTGAACTGTGCCACGCCCGACTTCTTCGTGTGCATGCTCGCGCCGCCGAGGTCTTCGGTGGAGATGTCTTCGCCCGTGACGGATTTCACCACCTTGGGGCCGGTGACGAACATGTAGCTCGTGTTTTCCGTCATCAGGATGAAGTCCGTGAGGGCCGGCGAGTACACCGCGCCGCCCGCGCACGGGCCGTAGATGGCCGATATCTGGGGCACCACGCCCGAGGCTAGGATGTTGCGTTCAAAGATTTCGGCGAAGCCCGCCAGCGCGTTCACGCCTTCCTGGATGCGTGCGCCGCCCGAGTCGTTGATGCCGATGATGGGCGCGCCCATTTTCATGGCCATGTCCATCACCTTGCATATTTTGAGGGCCATGGTTTCGGAGAGCGAGCCGCCGTACACGGTGAAGTCCTGCGCGTAGACGAACACGATGCGCCCGTCGATGGTGCCGTGTCCGGTCACCACGCCGTCGCCCAGGTAGTGTTCCTTGTCCATGCCGAAGTTGTGGCAGCGGTGGGTGACAAACATGTCGAGTTCTTCGAAGCTGCCTTCGTCCAGCAGCATGTCGATGCGTTCGCGGGCGGTGTGCTTCCCTTTCGCATGTTGGGAGGCGATGCGTTTTTCGCCGCCGCCCTGCTTGGCCTGGACGCGCAGGTCGATGAGTTGCTTTACTTTTTCTTGATTTTCCATCTTGTTATAAGGATTTGTGTTGGATATTGTCGGTGAAAACCGCGGAGGGCGCGGGGCGCAAAGGATATGGAGGGCTTGGCGTTCCCCCGGTGCTCTCCGCGGCTTTCAAGCCTTTACTTGTTGGGGTTCTCGCACAGCTCGGTGAGCACGCCGAAGGTGGACTTGGGGTGCACGAAGGCGATGTTCAGCCCCTCGGCACCTTTGCGGGGCTGGGCGTCGATGAGGCGCACGCCCTTCGCGGCCAGCTCGTCCAGGTTTTCCTGCAAGCCTTCCACGGCGAAGGCCACGTGCTGGATGCCTTCGCCCTTCTTGTCGATGAATTTGGCGATGGCGCTTTCCGGGTCGGTGGCTTCGAGCAGCTCGATTTTCGTCTGCCCGACTTTGAAGAACGCGGTGCGGACTTTCTGTTCGGCCACTTCTTCGATGGCGTAGCATTTCAGCCCGAGGGTGTTTTCGTAGAACGGGATTGCTTCGTCCAGGCTCTTGACGGCAATGCCCAAGTGTTCGATGTGGGTAAGTTTCATATTATTTATTGTTTAAAATTATGGTCGCCTCCGTGTGCGTTTGCCCGCCGGGCGGGAAATGCCTTTCCGTGAGGGTAAATTCTCCTCCTTTTTGGGCAGCACAAAGTTAGGCAATTTTATCCCTCTGCCAACGTTATTTCACATTTTTTACCAGGCAGGCGCGGGAAGGGGGCGGGGACGCGGGATGCACGAAGTTTCCCGTGCCGTGATGGCCGGTTCCCTTTCCCGTGAGTGCGGGAGGCGGAGCAGTTGGTGTGCAGCGGCTTGCCGGGTCGTGCCGCGCGGTCTTCCCTGTTCGGTCCGTCCGGCTTCGCCGATGCCCTTCCCAAAACGTACGTGCGAAATATATTTTCCGCAGGTACGAAAATTTTATTCCGTTATACTCAAAAAATATTTCCGTTAGCACGCAGGAAAACTTCCGCCGGTGCGGCGGGGTGGGGGCAGCCTTGCCGACCGGGCGGAGCAGACGATTTCCTCCGCCTTTAACCTATTTTAAACAACGCACGGTACGCCGTCGGGATGTTTTTTCTAACTTTGCGAGGTTTTTGGGAAATTAAACTTCATAAATTATCACGATATGAAAAAAATAAGTTTGTTAT
>CALUML010000177.1 GCA_944321745.1 uncultured Bacteroidales bacterium | reverse complement strand
TGAACGATAACTTGCATACTTATGCTAAATATAGTTAACCGTATTCAACTTTCATATTATAGTTCATTAGACCATTCGTGAACATCTTTGCCTGCTTTCCGTCTTGCGACGGCGTTTTTTGCCACCTTTCCTCTCGACATAGCCCGCTATGCCTTCGGGAAAAGCCACCCAAAACCGCTCGCCACAAGAACAGAAACCAAGCAAAGCCTAATGACCGATTTGGGTTAAAAGTCGAGGGCAAAACCGGGAGGCACACGGGATAATCCGCTTGCCCCGTGTTGCTGCCCCGTGTTTTCCATGTACCTCAATCTGAAATCTGAAATTATTCACTACCTTTGTGGCGCAACAGTCGGCCGGCTTGCCGCTTCGCCCCTTCTGCGGGCGCAGAGGAAAGTCCGGGCAACACAGAGCACCATGTTTCCTAACGGGAAGCTGTCTGCGAGGGCAGGGCTACGTAACAGAAAACAACCGCCTTCCGTCCACTTTTCAGGCGGACGGGGGGTAAGGGTGAAAAGGCGGGGTAAAAGCCCACCGCCCGCCTGGCAACAGGCGGGGCCGTACGACCCATGGGTTGCAAGATCATGTACACCGGCGACATCAGGGTGGCTCGCCCGATGCCGGGGGGTAGATCGCTGGAGGCGGGTGGCGACATCCGCCCGAGATAAATGGCAAGCACCTTGCCCGCAAGGCAGGGCACAGAACCCGGCTTACAGGCCGGCTGTTGTTCTTTTTACCCCCATCCCCCTAAAGGGGGCTTGTGTGTCCGGGGGTATTGCTTGGACTCCCCCTTTAGGGGGTCGGGTGGCATATGAAAAAACTGACCGACTTCTTCGTTTGGGCGTACAACTTCGTGCGGTACGACATCTGGCGCATCACGGGGCATGAGCTGTCCCGCTCGCGGCAGTTGCTGTACAATGCACTGAAGACCATCGTGCTGGCCGTGCGCGGGTTCATCTCGGACCGGCTGTCGGTGCAGTCGTCGGCCTTGACGTATTCCATCATGTTCGCCATCATCCCCATGATAGCGCTGCTCATCTCCATCGCCAAGGGCTTCGGGCTGGAGGGACTGATCGAAAGCTCGTTGCAGGAAACGTATATCGACAAGATGGGTCTCACGCCACAAATCATGGAGTTTGTCAACCGTTACCTGGCCACCACGCACGAGGGGCTTTTTATCGGCGTGGGCGTGGCCATCCTGCTGTGGTCGGTGCTCAGTTTCTTCATGCAGGTGGAAAACGCCTTCAACGACATCTGGCAGGTGAAGAAGTCGCGCTCCATCATCCGGCAGTTCACCACCTATTTTTCCACCATCCTGCTCATCCCCGTATTGCTGGCACTTTCCAGCGGGGTGTCACTCTACGTCAGTTCGGCCTTGTCGTCGTCGTTCCTATACAACGTCATCAGCCCGCTGGTGCGGGTGCTGGTCAAGCTAACCCCGTTCGTCATCATCTGGCTGGTGTTCACCCTACTCTACATGGCCATCCCCAACACACGGGTGAAGTTTGTCAACGCCCTCATCGCGGGGGTAGTGGCGGGCACGGCTTTCCAACTCTTCCAAATGCTCTACATCAGCGGGCAGGTCAACCTGTCGCGCTACAACGCGGTGTACGGGGGCTTCGCTGCCATCCCGCTGTTGCTGCTGTGGATACGCATCTCGTGCCTCATCATCCTGTTCGGGGCGGAAATATCGTATGCGGCGCAGAACCTGCACAACTACGATTACGAAAAGGACTTGAAAACCATCAGCGTGCGCTACCGCAACTTCCTGTACCTCTACATTACGTATTTGGTGGTGAGGCAGTTCGAACAGCAGAAACCGCCTCTCACGTCCGAGGAAATATCGACGCGCAACAGCCTGCCCATCCGCCTGGTCAACCAATTGGTGGATGCGCGGGTGCTCATCGAGGTGTACAACGAGGGCAACCACAGCAAGAGCTACCAACCGGCAGTGGACATCAACCAACTGACAGCGGCCTGCGTGTTCGACCGCTTGGAAACGAACGGATCCGAGCTTTTCCTCTCTCACGGCAACCCGGAGATGGAACATTTTTGGGAAAAGACCCTCGCCCTGCGCAAACAGTCACAAGGCGAGGCCGACAAACTATTAGTAAAGGACATGTGACCCCCTAAAGGGGCCAATCAATCTAACCCTTGCCGGTCACACCCACTCCTCTGGATGGCTTGGAGCCTATATATAATAAATATGAATAGCAACCTGAACATACCGCATTGGCGGGCCATGCGCCGCCCGTTGTCCATGATCCATTATCAATTGTCAATTGTCTTCTGCCTGCTGGCGGGCATCCAGACCATGCAGGCCGCGCAGCCCAAACGCGAAATGCGAGCCGTGTGGATAGCCACCGTAGCCAACATCGACTGGCCCAGCCGCCGCTGGCTGAGTACTGCCGAGCAGCAGGACGAGATGCTCCGCCTGCTCGACGGCCTGGCACGCAACCACGTCAACACGGTGATATTGCAGATACGTCCCACGGCCGACGCGCTCTACCTGTCGCCCTACGAACCGTGGTCCCACTGGCTCACGGGCAAGCAGGGCGAGCGTCCCGAACCGTACTACGACCCCCTGCAATTCGTCATCGACGAGGCGCACCGCCGCTTCATGGAGGTGCACGTGTGGCTCAACCCCTACCGCGTGACCCAAGCGGGCGGCGCGGGCGACCTCTCCGAGGAACATCCGTTCTTCCAGCACCAGAACCTCTTCGTGCGCTACGGCAACGCCTGGTACTTCGACCCCGGCCTGGACGAGACACGCGCCTGGCTCAACCGCGTAGTGTGCGACGTGGTGGAGCGGTACGACATCGATGCCATCCACATGGACGACTACTTTTATCCTTATAAAATCAAGGGCGAGGATTTCCCCGACCAAGCCACCTTCGAGGCACATCCGCGCGGCTTCGCACCCGACCAGAAGGACGACTGGCGGCGCAACAACGTGAACCTCATCATCGCCGAGCTGCAACGCACCATCAAGACGGCCAAGCCCTGGGTGGAGTTCGGCATCAGCCCCTTCGGGGTGTGGCGCAACCGCTCTGCCGACCCGCAAGGCTCGGACACGCAGGCGGGCGTGCAGAACTACGACGACCTGTATGCCGACATCCTGCTGTGGCTGCGCGAGGGCAACATCGACTACGTGGCCCCGCAACTGTATTGGGAGATCGGCAAGCCCGCCGCCGACTACGAAGTGCTGGCCCGTTGGTGGGGCGACCACGCCTATGGCAAAAACCTGTACCTGGGCATGGCGGCCTATAAGATGGGCGACCCCGCCCAGCCCGCCCCGTGGCACGAAGGCAACGAACTGCTACGCCAGCTGCGCCTCAACCGCTCGTTGCCGCAGGTGGACGGCAGCATGTACTACAACGCCACCGCCTTCCTGTCCAACCCCGCCGGCCTGTGCGACAGCCTGCAAGCCTCCTGGTACCGCTACCCCGCCCTGTGCCCCGTGAACCGCAACGCCAAAGGCCGCCCCGCCACGCCCCCGCAAAGGGTGCGCGTGCTGCGCGACGGCGACCAGGCCCTGCTCATGTGGGACAAGGCCGAAGGGCGCGGCGGCGAAGCCACGGCCTACTACGTGGTGTACGCCTTCCGGAGCAAGCAGGTGGGCGACCTGAACGACCCCGCCAACATCCTGGCCCGCACGCACGACAATTACTTAGACCTCACCACCGTCCCCGGATTCGACCCAAGCGGCTACCACACCTTCGTGGTCACCTCCGTGAACCGCTACCGGCACGAAAGCGTACCGACACACGCCGTGACCAGGAAAATGTGACCCCCAACCCCCTGAAGGGGGCTATACAAGCAGAGCCGCAACAACTGCCATCATGCAGTGTCGCGGCTCTGCTGATACCGATTTGGGTTAAATGCTCGAATTTCATCCCCCCTCTAAGATAGGGCAGGTGGCACACAGTGCCGGAAGAACATGCCCTGTTTTCCCTCCACTCCCAACCTTACGGGACGACCGTCCCAACCTGCTGGGACGACCGTCCCAACCTTATGGGACAACCATCCCAACCTGACGGGACAACCATCCCAACCTGACGGGACAACCATCCCAACCTGACGGGACAACCATCCCAACCTGACGGGACGACCGTCCGAACCTGACGGG
>CALUML010000176.1 GCA_944321745.1 uncultured Bacteroidales bacterium | reverse complement strand
CAATACGTCAACTATATTAATAACAAGCCTATTGGCAGAATTAAATACGCACTAAATTAATTCCGCCAACGGGTTATCATTTCATGGAAAAAATGCAAAAAGCAGGCAAAAGCGTACCGGCGTTTTGCATTCGCCCGTTTTTCAAGTCCGTTTCTCCGGGGTCAGAATTGGAAGAAATGTTTGGCGTTGTAGTAGCTGATGTTTTCCACCATTTGCCCGATGAAATCGAGCTCTTCGGCAGGCAGCAGCCCGGCTTCCACGTCGCCTCCGATGAGGTTGCACAGCGTGCGGCGGAAGTACTCGTGGCGGGGGTAGGAGAGGAAGCTGCGCGAGTCGGTGAGCATGCCCACGAAGCGGCTCAGCAGTCCCAGCAGCGAGAGGGCGTTCATCTGCCGCTCCATGCCGTCCTTCTGGTCCAGGAACCACCAGCCCGAGCCGAATTGCATCTTGCCCGCCAGCGTGCCGTCCTGGAAGTTGCCCATCATGGTGGCCAGCATCTCGTTGTCGGCCGGGTTTAGGTTGTACACGATGGTCTTGGCCAGCTTGCCCTCCCGGTCGAGCCGGTCGAAGAAGCGCGACATGGCCTGTGCGGTGCTGAAAGTGCCGATGGAATCGCACCCGATGTCCGGTCCCAGCTGGCGGTACAGGCGGGTGTTGTTGTTGCGCAACGCGCCGTAGTGGAACTGCTGCGTCCAGCCTTTTTCCCAGTCCATTTCGGCGAAGGCGACGAGCATGGCCGACTTGAACCGGGCCGTTTCGTCCTCCGTCAGTGCATGTCCGCCGTATACCTTGTTGAATGCGGCCTTGATTTCGGCCTCCGTGTAGTCCTCGGCGTAGAATGCGCCCAGCCCGTGGTCGGACAGGCGGCAACCCTGCCCGGCGAAGAAGTCGTGGCGGCGGCGCAAGGCATCCATGAGGTCGCCGAAGGTGGAGATGGACACGTCCGCCGCTTCGCCCAGCCGTTCCACGTAGGCGCGGAAAGCGGCAGGGTCGTCCACCGCCAGGAGCTTGTCCGGCCGCCAGGTGGGCAGCATCTTGATTTCGAAGTCGTCCTGGCGGGTGCGGATGTGGTGTTCAAGCGAGTCGGCGGGGTCGTCGGTGGTGCACACCACCTCCACGCGGTAGCGGCGCATGAGGTTGCGGGCGCTGTATTCGGGCGTTTGCAGCTTGGCGTTGCACTCGTCGTATATGTCGCGGGCGGTGCGGGGCGACAGCAGCTTGTGGATGCCGAATGCCGTGCGCAGCTCCAGGTGCGTCCAGTGGTACAGCGGGTTGCGCATGGTGTAAGGCACGGTCTCCGCCCATTTCTCGAATTTTTCCCAGTCGCTCGTGTCCGTCCCCGTGCAGTAGCGTTCCGCCACGCCGTTGGTGCGCATGGCACGCCACTTGTAGTGGTCGCCCCCCAGCCACAGCTCGGTGAGCGAGGCGAAGCGGTGGTCGTCCGCCACCATGGCCGGGTCCAGATGGCAGTGGTAGTCGATTATCGGCATCCGGGCCGCATGTTCGTGATAGAGTTTTTGCGCCGTTTCCGTTTGCAGCAAAAAGTCCTTGTCCATAAATTGTTTCATGACATGTATCGTGTGTTGGGATTATTCGCATAAAAGCGTGCCGCGCCCGTTGGAGGCGGGTGCGGTTTGCCCTGTGTGTGCGCACACAAAGGTACGGAATGTTTGCAGAAAAACCACGAAGAACCGGACATTTTTCTTTGGGAAAGGTCTCCTTTCAGGCTTAGAATCCTATGAAAGAATGGGATAGGACCAGCATGCCTGCCCGATTTGCCGTCCCCCCCTTTCCCGCATCCAAACTTCCCCGCCTGCCCATCCAAACTTTCCCGCTTGCCCGGATATACTTCCAATCGTGGGCAGACATTCTACAAACTAAACTTTGGTTTGTAAAAACTAAGTCTTAGTTTGTAAAAACTAAATCTTAGTTTATAAAAACTAAGTCTTAGTTTGTAGAATGCGCGGGCAAAGGCGGAGGAATATGTGGGCAAGCGGGGAAGTTTGGATGGGTAGGTACGGAAATTTGGATGGGTAGGTGCGGAAATTCGGATGGGTAGGCACGGAAGTTTGGATGGGTAGGTGCGGAAATTTGGATGGGCAGGCACGGAAATTTGGATGGGCAGAAGGGAGGTGTCCGCATTCCCCGATGTGCAAGGGGAGCGTGCTGCAAAAAACGTTATAAATCATTAAAAGCCGGGCATTTGTTCGTCCAAACCGCAGGCCGCGTTGTTACATTATATATAGTATAAACCACGAAGGCACAGAGGCGATGAGATATTTACCATTTACTATTTACTATTTACGATTAACCATCAGCTACCAACTACTAACTACTAACTACTAGCTATTAGCTACTAACTATTCACTCTTAACTGCAAGCTGTTATGAAAATCGAATTCATCGGAGCCACCCGCGAGGTGACCGGCAGCAAGTTTCTGATAACGATCCGGGCGGGCAAGCGCGTCCTGCTCGACTGCGGCATGTACCAAGGCAAAGGGCTGGAGACCGATGCCATGAACCGCGACTTGGGCTTTGACCCCAAGACGATTGACCACGTGATATTGACCCACGCGCACATCGACCATTCGGGGCTGATACCCTACATCTACAAGCTGGGCTTCCGGGGGTCGGTGGTGTGTACCCCGGCCACACGCGACCTGTGTTCCATCATGCTGGCGGACAGCGCGCACATCCAGGAGCTGGATGCCAAGTGGTTCAACAAAAAGCAGTCGCGCAAGCACCTGCCGTGCATCTCGCCCATATACAACGTGGTGCATGCCGAGCGGTGCATGGAGCTGTTTGTTACCACGGCCTACGACCGCCGCCTGTACATCGACGAGAACATCAGCGTGAAGTTTACCAACACGGCGCACATGCTGGGCAGCGGGGCGGCCAACATCCGCATCAAGGAGGGCGGCGAGGTGACGAACATCTGCTACACGGGCGACATCGGGCGGGCGGACAATTACCTGCTGAGCGGCTGGACCAAGTTGCCCCAGTGCGACTACCTCATCACTGAGTCCACCTACGGCAACCGCCTGCACCCGCCGATGGCCGAGACGGGCGAGGAGCTGTTGCGCATCGTGGAGGACACGTGCGTGCGCCGTTGGGGGAAAGTCATCATCCCCTCGTTCTCCGTGGGGCGCACGCAGGAAATCGTGTACACCCTCAACCGGTATTACAACGCCGGGCGGCTGCCGCGCATCGAGGTGTTCGTGGACAGCCCCCTGTCGGTCAACGCCACGGACATCTTCCGCCTGCATACCGACTCGCTCAACGACCGGGTGAAGGAGACCATGCTGCGCGACCCCGACCCCTTCGGCTTCAACTCGCTGCATTACATCACGGACGTGAACGAATCGAAGGCACTCAACAGCTACAAGCGGCCCTGCATCATCATCTCCGCATCGGGCATGGCCGAAGCCGGGCGCATCAAGCACCATATATCCAACAATATAGAAAATCCCAACAACACCATCCTCATGGTGGGCTACTGCACGCCCACCTCGCTGGGCGCACGCCTGCAGCAGCCGGGGCTGGAGGAAATCTCCATTTTCGGCAAGCCGCACCGGGTCAACGCCCGCATCGCCCGCATCGAGGGCTTCTCGGCGCACGGCGACTACCGGGAGATGATAGACTACCTCACCTCGTCGCTCGACCCCAAGCAGATAAAAGGCACCTTCCTGGTGCACGGCGAGCCGGATGCCCTCACGGAGTACCGCGAGCACCTGCGCGAGGCGGGCTTCCGCCGCCTGACCATCCCCGAAGTGCGGCAGGAAGTGGAGCTTTGAGGCGATGATGGAGACGGTAGAGTGGGGGAATGGGAAATACGGGCCGGGACGGCACAGGACTTTTATCGGTGGAGACGGGACACCCCCGTCTCCACCGTGTTTTATGTGTCGAAGCAGCTGTTCGGAATCAAGCTTCCCGGTAATAGGCAAAAGGGTATGACACCCTTGGGCAAGTGCGGAAATGCCTTTTTACCGCAAAAACAGCATATCCTCCCGAAATTTATGTAAGCCAGCTTATACGGGTATCATCTACCTTTGCACGCATAACATTAAAGCATTAAATGAATATCCGCAATTTGCCTATTCTCTCACTCCAGGCCTCTCTCCTTAGGGAGGAGGCG
>CALUML010000175.1 GCA_944321745.1 uncultured Bacteroidales bacterium | reverse complement strand
TTAGGAAAATGAATTTATTGTGTAAAGTAATTTCGGAAAATGAACCAAAAAGTGTGAAGTAAAATTAGGCATAGTCACCCTATAGAAAACCAGGAAAGAAACTATAGCGTGTTGTCCAAGATACTATAGGAAAGGGAGCAAGATACTATAGTCTTTTTTCGGGTTTGCAAGAGGGTATTCGACACTGGACAATAACACATTAAGCCCGAAAGCAGGCAAATGTTAACAAAGAAACTATAGGACGTTGACCAAGATACTATAGGAAAAGGAGGAGGATACTAGTAGGGGTATTTTCAATTGAGAGTGGATAATGGATGATTGAAAGTGGAGCGGGCGGCTTTCGCCTTCACCGCCCAAGGCCAACGGCCTTGGGGCGTTTAGCGTAGGACAACGCCCTACGAACAGTTGACGAAGCAAAAGTACGCAAAAAAAGAGAAATGGGGGTGGGGGAAAATAGGAACATTGGGGGGGTATTGGCACCATCCGTGCCAAGCTTTCCCCCTCCCGCCAACGTTATTCCTCGGATTTGTTACCTGTCCATTCCTCCAACGCCAGATTTTCTTTCCTTGTCATTTCGGCACGGTCGGCGGGAGCTTTGTCGTCCTGCCCGCACAAGTGCAGCACGCCGTGGATGATGACGCGGTGCAGCTCGTCCTCGAAGCATGCGCCGTATTGCGCGGCGTTCGAGCGCACGGTGTCCACGCTGATGAAAAGGTCACCCGACACGGTGTCGCCTTCGCTGTAGTCAAAGGTGATGATGTCCGTGTAGTAGTCGTGCTGCAGGAATTGGCGGTTTACTTCCAGAATGCGCTCGTCCGTACAGAAGAGGTAGTTGATGCGCCCCACCTGCCGCCCGTAACGTGCCGCCGTGCGCTGTATCCACGCCGACACACGCCGTTCGTCCAACGGCAAGGTGTCGGAAGATTCATTGTAATACTGTATCATAAGAGGAATTTAATTTTTTAGTACTCCAAGACGGTAATAATACGCCAAGACGGAAAGATTAATAGTACGCAAAGACGGAAAGACGCGAAGGATGTTGTCTTATTACCAAAGAATACCTTTGCGTCCTTGCGTCTTTGCGTACCTAACGCCTTCAAAAGAACACATACGCCACGGCCACAGCAGTCACCACTCCCGCCAGGTCGGCCAGCAGGGCGTAGGGCACGGTGTAGCGGCTGTTCTTGATACCCACCGCCCCGTAATACACCGCCACGACGTAGAAGGTGGTGTCCGAAGCACCTTGCAGGATGCCCGACAGCCGCCCGGCAAACGAGTCGGCACCGAACGTCGTCATCGCCTCCACCATCATGCCGCGTGCACCGCTGCCGCTCAAGGGCTTCATCAAGGCGGTGGGCATGCCGTCCACCCAGCGGGTATCCAGCCCCAGGGCGGCCACGGCGGTCTTCAGCCCGTCCACCAGGAAGTCGAGCGTGCCCGATGCCCGCAACATGCCCACGGCAACCAGGATGGCCACCAGGTAGGGCACGATGCGGATAGCCGTGCCAAAACCCTCCTTCGCCCCCTCGATGAAGGCATCGTACACGTTGATGCGCTTGCGCACCCCGCTCAGGACAAACAACACGATGATGGCGAACAGGATGATGGAGGCCGCCGAGGCCGACACGCGCTGCACTTGGTCCTGCTCCATGCGGCTGAACACCCACACCACCCCCGCGATGAGCAACGCCATGCCGCCGAACGTGCCGAGGATGACCCCGTCAATCCGGATGCGCTGCTTCAAGCACAAAGCCAGCACCCCCACGGCGGTGGAGGCGAATGTAGCTATCATGATGGGGATGAACACGTCGGCGGGGTTCGATGCCCCCATCTGCGCCCGGATGGTCATGATGGAGACGGGTATCAAGGTCAGTCCCGATGCGTTGAGCACCAGGAACATGATCATGGAGTTCGATGCACGCGACTTATCGGGGTTCAGTTCCTGCAACTCGCGCATGGCCTGCAAGCCAGCGGGGGTGGCGGCGTTGTCCAACCCCAGGATGTTGGCCGACAAGTTGAGCAGGATGGAGCCTGCCGCCGGGTGGTCCTTCGGGATGTCGGGGAACAGGCGGCGGAACAGCGGGTGCACGATGCGGGCAAATACCTGCACCATGCCTCCCCGCTCGCCGATGCGCATGATGCCCATCCACAAGGCCAGTACGCCCGTCAGCCCCAGCGACACTTCGAAGCCCGTGCGCGCCGAGGTAAAGGTGGAGTTCACGATGTCGGTAAACGCCTGTGCGTCGCCCTCTGCCGCCAGCCGCACACACGCCACGGCAAACGACACCAGTATGAAGCTTATCCAAATGTAGTTGAGTACCATGTTCTCCAGTTGTTTCAAAGGGCAAAAGTACATCATTTTGATGAATAAACCCAAATCGGGGCAGGGAAAGGCTGCGGCAGGGGACACGGGCATGGGCATAGCCTGTCCCTTGCTTGTTTTCCAACCAAGTAATGCACATAGCTTGGAGAGTGTATCAAAATAAGAACGAACACGGATTGAGCAGATTTAACAGATTGTCACGGATGAGGATACTGTTGATATCCAATGGCATCCTTGGCAAAATATCCGTGTAAATCTGTTTGATCCGTCTAATCCTGTGTTCTAAATTCCATTTTGATACACCCTCGGTTCTGTGTGCTCTATGCCCCATTCCCACTTTGCTCCGCCATTGTTTTTCCGTACCTTTGCACCGTATGATGAAGTTGGAGGAAGAATACCGCCTGTATCTCAAGTTGGAACGCTCCATGTCTCCCCACACGGTGGATGCCTACATGCGCGACTTGCAGAAGTGGCTCGACTACCTGGGGGAGGCCCACGTGGAACCGCGCGAGGCGGAGACCGACCACGTGCGCGACTTCATGGTCACGCTGGGCGAGATGGGCATCCATCCCCGCTCGCAGGCCCGCATCCTCTCGGGCGTGAAGGCCTACTACCGCTTCCTGCTGTACCGCGACCTCATCGACTGCGACCCCACCGAGCTGGTCGAGGCTCCGCAGTGGCTCATGAAGCTGCCCGACGTGCTCTCCGTGGAGGAGATTGACGCGATGATGGCCGCCATCGACTTGTCCAAGCCCGAGGGACACCGCAACCGCGCCATGCTGGAGGTGCTCTACGGATCGGGCGTGCGGGTAAGCGAGCTGGTGGGGCTGCGGCTGTCCAACCTCTACCTGGCGGAGGGCTACATGCTGGTGGAGGGCAAGGGCAGCAAGCAACGGCTGGTGCCCCTGTCGCCCACGTCGGTGCGGCAGATGGAGTTGTGGTTCAAGGACCGGGACGAGTTACAGGTGAAGCGCGGCAACGAGGATTACGTGTTCCTCAACCGGCGGGGGGCAAAACTCACCCGCGCCATGGTGTTCGAGATAGTGAAGCGACTGGCCGAGGCGGCGGGCATCGGCAGGGCGGTCAGCCCCCACACCTTCCGTCACTCCTTCGCCACCCATTTGCTGGAAAACGGGGCCAACCTCCGCGCCATCCAGCAGCTGCTCGGCCACGAGAGCATCGTCACCACCGAGCTGTACACCCACATCGACGTGCGCTATCTGAAGGATACCTTGCTCAAGTATCACCCGCTGGCGCAGCATGATGTCTCCCAAACTACTCCAAACGCCCCCCAACCCCCTGAAGGAGCCCCCCCAACCCCCTAAAGGGGGCTTGTTAATAAGTATAAGTAGATGTGGATATATGAGTACTATACATTATAATATATATATTTCCCGCATTGTCCGTTATGCCAAAGCCCCCTTCAGGGGGTTAGGGGTAGTATCATGCCTACTGGCCGTAGCCCCCTTTAGGGGGTTGTGGGGCGTTAGGGGGGTAGGGGTAATGTTGTGCCTGCTTGCCGTAGCCCCCTTTAGGGGGTTGGGGGTCGTTAGGGGGATGGGAGTTCCCCCCAAGGTGTTGGGCGGGGAGACTGTCGTCATCGGCCGGGTGACGGACGAAGCCGATGGGACACCCATCCCATCGGCCAACGTCTATTTCAAAGGCACGGACGACGGCACGGCTACCGACGATGCCGGTTACTTCCTTCTGCGTACAGGCGATGAAGGCGGGCGGCTCGTGATTTCCGCCGTAGGCTACCGCACGGAGCAGGTGCGCATCAAGGGTGGGGGTACGGCCTACGTGGACATGCCCCTGCACGAGCAATTCACTGCCTTGGACGAGGTGCTGGTGTTGCCCGGCTCCAATCCCGCCCTG
>CALUML010000174.1 GCA_944321745.1 uncultured Bacteroidales bacterium | reverse complement strand
GAGTTGCTTGTATTCGCCACCGCGGTCAACGGCTGCGTAGTGCTTGTTCACCACGTCTTCACCCTTCTTGCCGTAGGACTTCACGATGAACTTCTTCATCTGTTCCACCGCCAGGTCAACCGGGATAACGCCCGTGATGCGGAAGAAGGCCGATTGCAGGATGGTGTTCGTGCGGTTGCCCAATCCTATTTCCTGGGCAATCTGCGTGGCGTTGATGTAGTACACCGTGATGTTGTGCTGCGCAAAATACTTCTTCACGCGGTTGGGCAGGTTCTTGGCCAGCTCGTCGCCTTCCCAAATGGTATTGAGGAGGAACGAACCGTTGTCGCGCAAGCCGCGTGTCACGTCATACATGTGGAGATAAGCCTGCACATGGCAAGCCACGAAGTTAGGCGTATTGACCAGATAGGTCGAGCGGATGGGCGAGTCGCCAAAGCGCAAGTGCGAGCAGGTGAAGCCGCCGGACTTCTTCGAGTCATACGAGAAGTATGCCTGGCAGTGCTTGTCGGTATTGTCGCCGATAATCTTCACCGAGTTCTTGTTGGCACCCACCGTACCGTCGGCACCCAGACCGTAGAATTTAGCTTCGAACATGCCTTCGCCGCCCACGGCCACTTCGGCTTCCTGCGGTAGCGAAGTGAACGTCACATCGTCCACAATGCCGATAGTGAAGTGGTTCTTCGGCATGGGCAGAGCCAGGTTCTTGTACACGGCCAGGATTTGAGCCGGGGTCGTGTCTTTCGAACCCAAACCGTAACGTCCGCCGATGATGAGCGGAGCATCTTCCGCACCGTAGAAGCAGTCTTTCACGTCCATGTAAAGCGGTTCGCCGTTGGCACCGGGTTCTTTCGTGCGGTCGAGCACGGCAATGCGCTTGGCCGTCTTGGGCACGGCAGCCAGGAAATGCTTGGCCGAGAACGGGCGGTACAGGTGCACAGCCACCAGACCCACTTTTTCGCCCTTGGCACGCAAGTAGTCGATGGTTTCGCGGATGGCTTCGGTCACCGAACCCATGGCAATGATGACACGGTCGGCTTCGGGGTCGCCGTAGTAGTCGAAGAGGCCGTACTTGCGTCCCGTAATCTTCGAGATTTCGTTCATGTATTCTTCCACGATGGCCGGCACGGCTTCATAGAAGTGGTTGCACGACTCGCGGTGCTGGAAGAAGTGGTCGGGGTTTTCGGCCATGCCGCGTGCCACCGGATTCATCGGGTTGAGGGCGCGGGCACGGAACTCGGCCAGAGCCTGCCGGTCGATGAGCGGGGCGAGGTCGTCGTTTTCGAGCATCTCAATCTTTTGGATTTCGTGCGACGTGCGGAAACCGTCAAAGAAATTGACGAACGGCACGCGGCTCTTGATGGTCGAGAGGTGGGCCACACCGGCCAGGTCCATCACTTCCTGCACCGAACCTTCGGCCAGCATGGCAAAGCCCGTCTGGCGCGTGGACATCACGTCCTGGTGGTCGCCGAAGATGCAAAGGGCGTGGCTGGCCAGCGTACGCGCCGACACATGGAACACGCAGGGGAGGAACTCGCCCGCAATCTTGTACATGTTCGGAATCATCAGCAGCAAGCCCTGCGAAGCCGTGTACGTGGTGGTCAGCGCACCGGCCTGCAACGAGCCGTGCACCGCACCGGCAGCGCCGGCTTCCGACTGCATTTCCTGTACCAATACCGTTTCGCCGAAGATGTTCTTGCGGCCTGCGGCGGCCCACTCGTCCACATACTCTGCCATGGTGGACGACGGCGTGATGGGATAAATAGCGGCCACTTCCGAGAACATATACGAGATATGCGCCGCGGCCTGGTTGCCATCACATGTCAAATACTTCTTTTCTTTAGCCATAATCTGTTTGTAATAATTATGATTGTTTGTTCGTTATGCTTCTTTGCATTTCATCCGGCACTTGCTTCCCCGTGTCCCCTCAATACAAGAACCCCAGCAGCCACAGCGGCAGTTCGTTTCTCGCCCCGGGCTGCACGCTGTCCGCCACGTACACCGTTTTGGGGTTGGGTTTGGCGTAGGGCGGCTTCGGCTCGCACTTGAAGTGGTAGGTGCGGTCCACCAGGAAGTCGTTGCTGTGCCTGCACATGTTCACCTTGTGGCGGACGTGCAGGGCGTTGTACAGGAACGTGCGCCGCTCGGCCTCGCGGTCCACGCATCCGGGGTTCACCACGTGCATGAGGTTCGTGTTGTGCACATACACGCGGTTCGGTTTTTTGGGGAACGAGTCGCCGTCGAAGTACAGCAGGTTGAGCAGCCGCGCATCCTGCAAGTACTTGATGTAGTTCATGATGGTGGCACGCGAAGTGGCTATCTCCTTGCTCAGCCGGCTCACGTTCGGGGCGGCAGGCGCGGCACTCATGAGCAGGTAGAGCAGCTTGCGTATCTTCGACAGGTACTTCAGCTCTATCTGCTTTATCAGCAGGATGTCCACCTCCAGCATCATGTTCATGGTCTTGAGCAGGTTTTCCGAGAAGTTGCGCCGTTCGAGGAAGAACGGGTAATACCCGTGGTGCAGGTAGTCCCCGAAGTAGTCCGCCGGGTTCACTTCGCGGCAGATGTGGGCGGCAATCTCCCCGCCCCGCTCCATGAGCTCATCCAGCGTGTAGGCCGGGAAGTCCTTCCCCGCCTGCAGGTTGACGAACTCGCGGAACGAGAATCCCCGCAGGTTGTACACGGCCACGATGTCCTTCAAATCGTCGTTCCCCTCGATGAGCCGCATGACCGTCGAGCCGGAAAACACGATGTGCAACTCCGGGAAGCGGTCATAACATTGGCGCAACTCCGCCGACCAGTTTTCGTACTTGAACGTCTGGTCGATGAGCAGCGTGCGCCCGCCGTCCGCATAAAAACGCCCGGCAAACTCCACCAGCGTATGCTCCGTGAAGTAGAAGTTGTTGAAGTTCACGTACAGGCAACGGCGGTCGTCAGCCCCGAACGTGTCCCGGGCATACTGCAGGAGGAACGTGGTCTTCCCCACCCCACGGCTGCCTTTTATGCCGATAAGGCGATGCGACCAGTCTATCTCGTCCATCAGCAAGCGTCTGACAGGCGACTGCACATGCTCCACCAGGTAACGGTGTGTCCGGTAAAACGCTTCCACTTGCATCGTCACATTAGGAAGCGCAAAATTAGCACATTCTTTCGGTTTTGCCAACCGGGGATAGCAATATCTTGTTAAATCTTTGCGTAGCTACACGATACGCGGATGTGTGCCGCCCAAAATTCCGCAGGCACGGAAATATTTTTCCGTACGTGCGGAAATAAATTTCCGCACGTACGCCGCCGGACCGCCGTGCGCGGGTTTTCCTCGGCCTCGCGGGGCGGCGAAGGGCGGGTCTGTATTCCCATCTGTATTCCCATTTAAACTGTCAAAACGAAAGCCAAAATGGGAACATTATATATAAACATAAACATAAACAATACTCTCTTTAGGGAGTTTGCCGTTTTTTTGCACAACGATGGGCGGCGCATCCATTGGGGTTTGCATTGAATAAAATTTAATCCGATATAAACTCTAATCGAGATGAAAAATGCAAGCCATCGCCGGGCTGGACGCAGGCAAAAGCCCCATATACGACGGTATGGACCTGCCCACCGTGAGGGGAATCGGGACGCATAAAATACATGACTGATATGAAATGGCCTTGAAGCCCTCCCCCGGAGGGGTGGTGCATTACCTGCACAATCGGCAGGAAACAATCCGGAGCCTGCCCGGGAAATAAAAATCTGTCATAGTATGAATTATCATATGGAAATTATTACCTTTGCACGCCTTTTGGAGCGAAAAGGGATACTGGTTTTCCCATATAATACATATATATATGACAGAAAAAATCATTCCCGAATATATATTCGAAGCCAGTTGGGAGGTGTGCAACATGGTGGGCGGGATATACACGGTGCTGTCCACCCGCGCCTGCGTGTTGCAGGAGCAGCATCCGGACAAGCTGGTGTTTATCGGCCCCGACGTGTGGGAAGGGCGCGACTGCCAATACTTCACGGAGTCACCGCAAGAACATGCGGAGTGGAAAGCCTACACGCAAGCCACTTACGGGCTCACCATCCGTACCGGACGCTGGAACGTGCCGGGCAACCCCGTGGCCGTGCTGGTGGACTTCCGCCCCCTGTTTGCCAGGAAAAACGAGATTTACGGGCATGTGTGGGAACGCTTCGGCACCAACTCCATCGCCGCCTACGGCGACTATGACGAGTCGTCCATGTTCGGCTACGCCGCCGGCATGGTGGTGGAGAGCTTCTACCGCCACT
>CALUML010000173.1 GCA_944321745.1 uncultured Bacteroidales bacterium | reverse complement strand
CTACACGGTGCGCATGGCCTCCTTGCTGTTCGACAGCGAGCAGACGCAACCCCGCGCCGGGCAGGAAATGCAGGTGGCCAACATCGTGGCCTTCGCGCAAGACAACCCGCAGGCACGCATCCTCATCGAGGGCTACGCCGACGACCGCACGGGCAGCCCGGACTACAACCTGCGCCTCTCCCGCCGGCGTGCCGATGCCGTGCGCGACCTGCTGGTGGAAGCGGGCATCGACTCCGCCCGCCTCGAAACCGTCGGCCATGGCTCGGCCGTGCAAGTGTACGAGCAATCCCGTTGGAACCGCGTCGTGACGGTGAGTGCCGTGTGGTGATGAATGGCATCGGGCAGGCATTTGGCAAAATATTGCCGGATATGCAGTGCCGTGTGGCAAATTTGCCTTATCTTTGGCCTCACATAAACCCAATTAAAAACATGAACCTATGAAACAGAACGAAGACGATTGGCTGGAATACGACGACGACGCAGCCGTGGAGTACATCCTGGACTTCCTGCCCGACGATGTGAAAGAACGGGTGGACGAGGAAACGGTGAATTACGTGTTGGACGTGATATACGATTATTACGATGAAAAGGGCTACATCGAGGAGGACTCGGCGGAGGAAGCCAGCATCGACGAGGAGGAGATGTTCAACTACATCTGCAAAGCCGCCCGCAAGGACGACATGCCCTTGTCCGAAGACGACCTGCAGCTGATACTGGAAGGCGAATACGAATACGGCGTTTCCATCGGCGTGTACGAAGACAATTAACAATGAACAATTAACAATGAACAATGAACAATGAACAGTGGGTGGCGTACTACCATTTTGCCAATAGGCGGGTAGCTGTTCATTGTTAACTGTTCATTGTTCATTTAATAATCACTGACTTGCGTCTTTCCATCGTCATATTGAATTGGAACGGCTCGGCCTACCTGCAACGTTTCCTGCCGGTGTTGCTGCGCCACACGCCCGCGGACGGCGTGGAGGTGGTGGTGGCGGACAACGGCTCGACGGACGACTCGCTCGCCGTGCTGGAGCGCGGCTTCCCCTCGGTGAGGGTGATGCCGCTGGAGCGGAATTACGGCTTTGCCGAGGGGTATGACAAGGCGTTGTTCCGCCTGGAGTCGGACTATTTCCTGCTGCTCAATTCCGACGTGGAGGTGACCGAAGGGTGGTTGCAGCCCCTGCTGGATTATATGGACGCGCACCGCGACGTGGCCGCCTGCCAGCCGAAGATACGGGCTTTCCACCGGCGCACGCACTTCGAATATGCCGGCGCGGCGGGGGGCTTCATCGACCGCCTGGGCTACCCCTTTTGCCGGGGGCGGGTGCTGGGCACGGTGGAGGAGGACCGCGGGCAGTACGACGCGGCGTGCGATGTGTTCTGGGCGAGCGGGGCGTGCCTGCTGGTGCGTGCCAAGGACTTCTGGGAGGCGGGCGCGCTGGATGCGGGCTTCTTCGCCCACATGGAGGAGATTGACCTCTGTTGGCGGCTGCGCAGCCGGGGCAGGCGGGTGGTGTGCGTGCCGCAAAGCGTGGTGTACCACGTGGGGGGAGGCACGCTGGCGGCCGAAAGTCCCTACAAGACGTATCTGAATTACCGCAACAACCTGCTGATGTTGTATAAGAACTTGTCCGAGGGCGATTTGCGCCGGGTCATGCGTTGCCGTTATGTGCTCGATTACCTGTCGGCCTTGCATCTGCTGCTTACCGGGCGTTTCCGCAATGCTGCCATGGTGTTCAAGGCGCGGCACGACTACAAACGCCTGCGTCCCAAGTATGCCTCCAGGCGGCACGAGAACATGCAGCAGGCCGTGGTGCGGTCCATCCCGGAGGTGTATCCCCGCAGCCTCATCCTGCGCTATTACTTACGCGGCGCGAAGACGTTCCGCAAACTCATGGGGCGCAGGTGATGGGGGAAGGCGTTACTACGGAATTTCAGCCGCGTTACTGTGGAATTTCAGTTGCGTTACTGCGGAAATTCCGCTGTGTTATAGCGGAAGATTTCTGATCCTTTACAAATGTCATTCCTTTCTCTCGGCTCAAAGATATTCTAATGACAGGTTGGGGTTAAAAAGGCGGGGAGAGGTGCCTCTTGCAGCATCTCTCCCCGCCTTTTTCTGTGGCCGTGGGGGCTTTATTTCAGTTTGTCATATTCTTTGTCCGTCACCGGTTCGAGCCATTCGTTGGAGGTGTTTTCGCCTTCTATTTCAAATGCCAGGTGGGCAAACCAGCTGTCGGCTGCCGCGCCATGCCAGTGCTTCACGTTGGCGGGGATGTGGATGACGGTGCCGGGCAGTATTTCCACGGCTTCCTTGCCTTCTTCCTGGTACCAACCGCGTCCGGCCACGCCGATGAGCATCTGCCCGCCGCCCGAGGTGGCGCGGTGGATGTGCCAGTTGTTGCGGCAGCGCGGCTCGAAGGTCACGTTGGAGATGTTGACCTGTTCGCGCGATACGGGGGCCAGGTAGCTCTGCCCGATGAAGTACTGCGTGTAGGCCGTGTTGGGCTCGCCGATGGGGAATATCATCTCGCGCTGGAAGGCCGCCTTGGCATCTTCGCCCTGCACCTCTTCCGCCCACACGCCCTTGGCCAGGTTGAATGCCGCCCAGGCCTTGGGCCATCCGGCGTAGAAGCCGATGTGGGTGATGATTTCGGCAATCTCGGTGCGGGTGATGCCGTTCTTTTTGGCCGATTGCAGGTGGAACACCAGCGAATTGTCCGTGATGCCCTGGCTGATGAGCGAGGTGATGGTGACCAAGCTGCGGTCGCGCAGGCTAAGCTTGTCGGTGCGGCTCCACACTTCGCCGAAGAGCACGTCGTCGTTCAGTTCGGCGAACTTCGGGGCGAATTCGCCAAGCTGGTCGCGCCCCGCTGTCTGTTTAATCTTTTCTTGTGCCATAATGGATGGAATACTGATGAGTAACGCGCAACATGCGCAGATAAGATGTTTTTTGTCCATATAGTCGTTTTATGGTTTGTTATCCGCAATCCAAAGCTATTCTTTCACCCACGCTTCCACGGCTTGCAGGCTCGCCCGGTTGAGCAGGCGGCCCGGCTGCCAATGCAGGCCGGGGTATGATTGGCGGAGCGTTTTGGCCGCGTGGTCAATGCCGCTGCCGCCCGACGTGGCGAACGGGATGACGGTGCAGCCCTCGAAGCCGTACTTGTCAATGAACGTGTTGACCACGCGGGGTGCTTCGTCCCACCAAATGGGGAAGCCGATGTAAACCACCTCGTAGCTGTCGGCCTGTTCCAGGTCGCCGACGATGGCCGGGCGCGATTGCGGGTCGGCCATTTCGCGTGTGCTGCGCGACGACTGGTCGTGCCAGTCCAGGTCGGCTGCCGTGTAGGGCTGCGCCGGCCGGATGGCATACAGTGTGCCCCCGGTGGCTTCGGCCACGAGTTTGGCCGCCCGTTCCGTGTTGCCTGTGGCCGAGTAGTAGGCCACCAATGTCTTTTTCCCTTTCATGTTTTTTCCTCCTTGTGCTTGGCCTGCACAGCATACCGCCAGCACGGCCATGAGTAAAATGACGCGTTTCATTGTCCTCGATGTGTTTGTGGAGACGGCTTGCCCGGGTGGGGCGGGCGGTCTCCTGTTTTCGTTGACAAAGGTAGCCATGTTTTACCGCAGGGTGCAATAGACGGATTACGGTTGGTTGTACCAGAATTACGGAAATCATTCCCACAGGCTCAGCTGCGTGTCACGGGGCTTGGGCTTGGCATCGCCGTGCACGGTCTTGCCGCCGTAGCGGTGGGAGTTGGCGCGTTCGCGTTCCAGCCATTCGTCGAAGAAGTTGCGGGGGGTGAACCGCTGCTCCATTTCCTGCGACACGCGGGAGAGGTTTTTCAACGCCTCGGCCTTGTCCCGTTCGCCCAGGCGGGCGCGGTGGATGGCGGTGTCGAGCTGGTCGATGGTTTCATCGTACACGCGGGTGGGCACGGGGAAGGGGTGCCCGTCCTTGCCGCCGTGGGCGAAGGAGAAGCGGGCCGGGTCGGCAAAGCGGGAGGGCGTGCCGTGTATCACTTCGCTCACGAGCGTGAGCGACTGTAGGGTGCGCGGCCCTACGCCTTCGAGCAGAAGGAGCGACTCGATGTCGGCCACGTTCGTTTCGTGTGCCAGGGTGAGTGCCGCGCCGAGGCGTTTCAGGTTCACGTCCTCTGCCCGCACGTCGTGGCGGGCGGGCAGGATGAGCGACACTTCGTGCATGAGGCGGTCGGGTTTCTCGTGGGTCAGTGCCAGGATGCCCGCCTTGGTGGGCAGGGCCTGACGGTCGGTGAGGTTCAGTATCAGTCCCTGGTT
>CALUML010000172.1 GCA_944321745.1 uncultured Bacteroidales bacterium | reverse complement strand
TGGCAGGGGCAAGGGCAGTTCAACTTCGAGCAGCTGTACAACAAGAGCAAGTACCTGAAGGCGGTCGATACCCGCCTGAAGCAGAAAGGCACGCGCCCCAAGTTCAAGCCCAAGACCTATACCGAGATAGTCAACCTGGAGGAAGGCAAGGCCAAGACCATCAACCACCGCCTGGGCAGCAACCGGGTGCAGGTGTCGGCTGCCGATGCCTCGGGGCGACCCGTGCAAGTGTCGCACAAGCCCAAGGGCAACTCAGCCATCGAACTGACCCCGGCGGCCGGCGGCGACAGCATCCTCGTCACCATCGTGAGCCAGGACCCCAACTACCGCACCCCCATGCAGCAGCTGGCGGACTACACCGTGCGCGCCCTCATGATGGTGCGCCGCGCCTCGTTCACCTACCGCCGGTCCAACGCCCTCACCCTGCCCGGCTTCAAGCCCGAGCCGGGCTTCTTCGGCCAGCAGTCCATGGGCGACAACGTGCTGGCACCCGGGCTGGGCTTCACCTTCGGCTTCTACAACGAGGAAACCGTGCTGGACGACATGAAGAACAAGGGCTGGCTCATCGGCGACAACGACCTGGTGGTGACGCCCGCCGTGTTCAGCAACACTTCCGACCTTGACGTGAAGGTATCGCTCGAACCCATCATCGGGCTGAAGATAGAACTCAACGCCCGGCAAAACGAACAGTCCACCACCTCCGTGCAGTACATGACCGCCGGAAGTCCGTCCACCTTCACCGGCAGCTACAACATCACGCAGGTGGCCATCGGCACGGCATTCAAGAAAATCGGCGATGCCCGGGACAACTACTACTCCGAAACCTACGAGCAGTTCAAGGCCAACCGCCAAATCATCCTCAACCGCCTCAACCGCCAGTACACCGGCACGCGCTATCCCACCACGGGCTTCCTGGGCGAAGCGGGCACCGTGGGCGGGCAAGACTACGACCCGGCCAACGGGGCTTACAGCGAAAACTCCGCCGACGTGCTCATCCCCGCCTTCATCGCCGCCTACACCGGGCGCGACGTGAACAAGATAAGCACCAGCCCCTTCATCGACCTGGCACACATGCTGCCCAACTGGCGCGTCACCTACGACGGCCTGTCGCGCATCCCGTGGATCAAGGAACGGTTCCGTTCGGTCAGCCTCACGCACTCCTACGTGTGCCGCTACGCCATCGGGTCGTACACCTCGTTCTCCACCTGGACTCCCATGGCCGACGGCAGCGACTACGGCTATGTGCGCAACGAGTCGAACGACGGCCTCCCCACCCCGTCCACCAAGTACGACATCCCCAGCGTCACCCTCACCGAGCAGTTCAGCCCCCTCATTGGCGTGAACGTGACAATGAAGAACAGCATGACCGCCAAGATGGAATACCGCAAGCAACGCAACCTGTCGCTCAACCTGGCCAGCACGCAGCTGACCGACGGCAGCAGCGATGAAATCGTGGTGGGCCTGGGCTACACGCTGAAGGACTTCGACGTGATACTGGGCCTCAAGTCGGGCAAACAATCGCGGGTGAAGAACGACCTCAAGCTGAGCGTGGACGTATCTTATAAAGACAACAAGATGCTGTTGCGCAAGATAGACGAAGACCTCACCCAAGCCACCAGCGGCAACAAGGTACTTGGCGTGAAGGTGATGGCCGACTACGTGTTCAGTTCGAAAGTCAACTTCCAGGTGTTCTTCGACCACCAGGGCACCACGCCCCTCATCTCCACCTCCTACCCCGTGTCCACCACCAACTTCGGCGTAGGTGTCACGCTGATGCTGACAAGATAACGAGGGGAAGCGCGAATGACGCAAATAACGCGAATGGACGCAAATAATACATGTTATTTGCGTCCATTCGCGTTATTTGCGTCATTCGCGTTCCCGGCAATCTCTCAGTCGTCTATCCCCACGAAGTTGTAATTACGGTCAAAATACAGTTCCAAGCGGTTGGAAAGTTCCACCTCGTAGTGCTTGCCCTTTTCCATTTTGTTGATTACCACGCCGGGGAAGTGCTGCTGCACGTAAGCGGCAATCTTTTCGGGCACCACGCTCATCGGCACGGCCGAGTGGCGGCAGTCTATCTCCTTCCACACGCCGTCGTCCATAAACTCGATTTCCGAACCGCTCACGAACACCACTTCATACGTGGTGCTCAGTATCTCCTCGTCAATCTTCACATACGACACTTTCTCCGAGGCAAAATACGTGTCAATCAATTCACGCGCCGCCCGGGGCAGGCGGGCCATGTCCCTCGTCACCACGTCGGAAGCCGACACCGTCTGCAAGGCCATCAGCCCCCCGACAATCATAAATGCTGCTTTTCTCATTGTTTAATCGCTTTTGTTGATGGATTGTATGGCAAAGGTAGTACTTGATTTGGGAAAAAAATGGGAATACGCGGGTTCTGCGCAGATGTTTTCCTACTTGCCAGCAGATGTTTTCCCTATCGTGGGCAGTAGAATATCTGCTCACGATTCGGAAAACATCTGCCCGCATTTTGGAAAACATGTACCGACATGTTGACAACAAGCGATATTTTTACTACCTTAGTCGCCACGTTTCATCAAACCTTTTTGCCATCATGCTGATTATCGGTATCGCCGGGGGAACCGGCTCGGGAAAGACCACTGTCGTGCGCAAAATCATCGAACGCCTGCCCGAAGGCGAAGTGGCCCTGCTGCCGCAGGACTCGTACTACCGCGACAACAGCCACCTGCCGCTGGAGCAACGGCTGGTCATCAACTTCGACCATCCGGATGCCATCGAATTTGAGCTGCTCATCCGCCATCTGAAGGAGCTGAAGGAAGGGCACACCATCCAACTGCCCGTGTACTCGTACCTCACCTGTACACGGTCGTCCGAAACCATCCCCGTGAAGCCCTGCGATGTCATCATCGTGGAAGGCATCCTGGTGCTGTGCAACCCCGAACTGCGTGCCATGATGGACCTGAAAGTGTTTGTGGATGCCGACCCGGACGACCGCCTCATCCGCGTCATCAACCGCGACATCGTGGAGCGCGGGCGCACCGTGAGCATGGTGATGGAACGCTACGAACGCACGCTGAAACCCATGCACGAGCAGTTCATCGAGCCGACCAAACGCTTCGCCGACCTCATCGTGCCGCAAGGGGGCAACAACCACATCGCCATCGACATCCTCACAAAATACATCGAAAACAACTTGAAACCCCCAACCCCCTAAAGGGGGCTTCGGCAGGCAATCCGCGACAATCCGCCTCCATCCGTAATCTGAAATCTGAAATCTGGAATCTGAAATTTGAAATCTGAAATCTGAAATCTGAAATCTGAAATCTGGAATCTGAAATCTATAATTTGAAACCTGTCATGTACGACCTGAGCAAAATCATGTTCCTCGACATCGAGACGGTACCGCAACGAGCCTCGCTGGGCGAATTGCCCGACGAGCTGATTGCGTTGTGGGAAAATAAGTACCAGTCCCTCCAACGGCAGCAGCCCGACCGCTACGGCGAGGACACTTCCGCCGAGGAAGCCTTCTCTACCGCCGCAGGCATCTACGCCGAATTCGGCAAAATCGTGTGCATTTCGGTGGGCTTCGTCTACCTCAAGGACAGGCAGATGCATCTGCGCACCAAATCGTTTGCCCACGACGACGAGCGGCTCATCCTCGAAGGCTTCGCCCGGTTGCTGAACGGCAGCTGGAACACCCGGGAGCACCTGCTGTGCGGACATAACATCAAGGAGTTCGACATCCCCTACATCTGCCGCCGCATGGTGATCCACCGCATTCCCCTGCCCGGCCTGCTCGACCTGGGCGGAAAGAAGCCTTGGGAAACGCCCCTCATCGACACCATGGAGATGTGGAAGTTCGGCGACAAGAAGTCGTTCACCGCCCTCAAGCTGCTCACGGCCATCTTCGGCCTCCCCACCCCGAAGGACGACATCGACGGCAGCCAGGTAGCGCAGGTGTATTACGGGGAACACGACCTGCCGCGCATCGCCGTGTATTGTGAAAAGGACGTGGTAGCCACCGCCCAGGTGTTCCTCCGCCTCAACCAACTGCCCGGCATCCCGCCCGAAAACGTGGAACACCGGTGAAATTTGGGACACAGAGCGCACATAGGGTCTTCTTGCCTCATCCGACCGTCAAGAGTATACATAGCCGTCCCGATGGCAAACAACGGGACGGTTCCCCCGCGACCTGTGCTTTTCCCAAGTCCCTGCACATCATGCCGGGGCAGCCATGTGTGCTCCTTATATAAAACTATATGTACTATGTGGCCATTTGACCTACGAGCCCTCCTTTTCGGCCTGTTGCTCGCCGCCCTGCCCTGGGCCGGATGCAGGCGGGCGGAGCAACCCGCCGCCCCGCCCATCGGGACAGCCGTCCGGGACAGCATCGCCCTCCCCCACCCC